>JASHOI010000352.1 GCA_030041195.1 Streptosporangiaceae bacterium
GGCGACTGGAGGGATGGCGGGTTCAGGCAGCGTCGGCCTTCCGTGGAGACTCTCGCCTGGGTTGCGGCGTCGATGGGCCGGGGCAGTCGCGTCGTTGGCTATCGCCGATTGACCGGTGGCGTCTGCTCCGCCGTGAATCGGCTGACTGTCGAGCGACGTGGAATGCGAACGTTCGTCGTACTGCGGCAGTACCCGGGCGGGCTTGGCCTGCGGGGGAGCTTGGAGAAGGAGATCGCCAACCTTGGTGTGGTGGCGGGCAGCGGGCTCCCGGTTCCGGGCATCCTGGCTACTGATGTTGCTGGTGCTTCGACGGGGGGCGCGCCATCGTTGCTGATGACACGGTTGCCGGGGCATGTTCACCTCAATCCGGCGGAACCTCGGTCGTGGATGACGAGGATCGCGGAGATTGCTGTATTGCTGCATTCCGTCGATCTCCCCGCGAAGATGTTCAGACCTTGGACGGATTCTTGGATCGCTCCTCTAGACAGGTTTCAGGTGCCGGTCGGCGCACAGAAGCCGGCTGTGTGGAAGGCGGCGTTTGGTGTCATGGCGGCGCCGCCGCCAAAGGACACGGCCGTCTTTCTGCACGGCGATCTCCTGCCTGTCAACATGCTGTGGTCGCGCGGGAGGATTACTGGACTGACCGACTGGAACGGCATCTATCGGGGGGCGCGCGCGATTGACGTCGGGCACTGTCGGCGATACTTGGCGGCGCTCTACTCGCCCGAGTGGTCGGAGCAGCTTTGGTCGCTCTATGAGTCGATCGCCGGGGTGACTCTCGATCCGTGGTGGGACCTGTATGCCCTGCTGCACTATGACGACAGCGGGCCGAAGTGGATCCTAGGTCAGGTCGCTGGGCGCCGTCCCGTCGATGTGCCCGGCATGACTTCCCGGGTCGAGGTCGCCATCGAGACAGCGCTACGGCGCCTCGGATAACTGCGGGTTCGCTGCTGGTCACTCTTCCGGTTCTGGCTGGGCGTCAGGTCGGGATTCCACCCCCAGGTTGAGGTGCACGCCAGGTGGCGGCGCGGGCGGCGCGAGGTTCCACTCCCGGGCTGATGGCGGCGGCAGCGCCAGTACTTAGCGTCGAAGTGCTGGTCGGCTCAAGGCCAAGACCGCGCACTAACCCGCCGAAAGCGGCGCGCTCAACTGGAGGTTGGCATGAACGCCACTGGTTACATCATCAACGCGATCCTGGTCCTGCTGGTGCTGCGCCAGATCCAGGAACGCCGGCTCGACCTGCAGGCGTTGCTGCTACCGGTGCTGCTGGTGGCCGGGGCCGCCGCCTACTACCTGCGCTCGGTCCCGAGCGCCGGTCACGACATCGAGCTTTACCTGGTGCTAGGTCCCATCGGCGCCGCGCTGGGCGCGCTCTGCGCCTTGACCACCCACCTGCGGCGCGGCAGCGACGGCGTCGCGCTGGCCCGAGCCGGCTGGCAGGCCGGCATCCTGTGGGTGGCCGGCATTGGCTCGAGAATGGCTTTCGCGATCGCTTCCAGCCACGGCGCCGGTCCGGCGATCGCGCGCTTCTCCGTGACTCACCAGATCACCAGCTCCGACGCCTGGGTTGCGGCGCTGGTCATGATGGCCCTCGCCGAAGTGACCGCCCGCCTGGCCGTGCTGCGGCTGCGCGCCCACCGGCTCCCCGCGGCCGCCGCGCCGGCCAGCACGCTGGCCTACGAGCACGCGTAGCGGCCATCAGCTACCACGTGCTCCCAGGCCAGGTCCGGCCAGGCCGGGATCCAGTCCGGCCAGGCGCAGGCGGGCCCGGGCTTCGTGCCGGGTCAGAATCTGCTCCGGATCGCCGTCGAGCGATCGGGTCTTGGCGTCGAACGCCCGCTGCCACAGTCCAGCGGCCCAGCATGCCGCGTAGTCCGCGGATGTCCAGCGGCACCCGCGGGCCTGAACGTAGCCGCCGAGGAAGGCAGCGCTGTCTTCGACGCTGGCCATCCCGGATGGACCCTCGATGCCGAGGAAGCTGGCGGCGGCGAATCCGGCGATCGCCGGTTCACGCTGGCAGATCACGCTGTCCCAGTCGTGCACCGCCATCAGCCGCCGCCCCTGCCAGCGCAGGTTCTCCGGATGCCAGTCGCCGTGCCCGATCACCGGGTCACCAACCTCACCGGCGTGACTGCACAGCAGGTCGCGCACGGCCGCGGCGACGCGGTCCAGCCACTGCGGTTCCGGGCAGGCGTTCAGGTCAACGTCACGGTCTTCGGGCGCAGGCCACAGCCCCGGCTCGGTGTGATCCCAGCCGACCCAGGACGGAGACGGTGCCAGGCTCGGCACCGACCCGGCGCCGGGGGCCAGCTCGACGAGCCGGGCCAGCGCGGCCGCCGACAGCACAGCCAGCTCGCTGGACGGCGGCGGCTCGCCGGTGTCCAGGACGAGCGTTTCGGCGGAGGCGGCACAGCCGTCCAGCGGCTGCAGGTCCACCAGCGGCTCGGGGCACGGAAAACCAGCGACCCACAGCGAGCGATGCACGACCGCGCATCCGGCCAGCCGCGACCCGTCGGGCCGCACCTTGACGACCACATTCCGGCCGTCGGTCAGACGCAGCCCCTTCACCGTGGACAGGTGGCCAGCCTCAAACAGCTCCGCCGCAGGCGCCGCACCCAGCCAGCGCCGGCACCACCCGGCGAGCGCGTCGATGCCCACAGCTGGGCGGCGGGACTCCGGCATCACCCCATCTTGCCGAATCCCGACGCGGTATCGCCGGTGCGCCGCTATTGAAATGGCTCCAGGCCGGCCACCAAGGAGCCCGTCGAATCCCGACCCGGCCTACGGCGCACCGGCCTCTTCGGCCTGGCCCTCCAGGCTGGCATCGCGCACGGGCATCTGCGCGATCACCCGGAACGCGACGCGGCGAGTGCCGGGGCGCCATTCGAGGGTGGATGGTGACGCTCTGACGACTCATATGGGATGCGATGAGCAATCAAAAATTTTTTCGGTAAATCTTAGCCGTGCTGCCCGGATGGCCCCGGTTTTGTCGGTGGTCGTCGGTAGCGTGGTTAGTAGTAAATCGGGACGGAACGTCCGGTGAGGAGGTGAGCCGATGTCAGCCCAGGCACGAGAACCAGGCCCGGACGATGAGCAGGCCGCCTCCGATGGGCAGGCCGACGCCTTGCCCGCCGGTCGGCCGAGGTTCTTCTGGGTGCCGGGCAGCGTGGGTGCGGGGGAGGTGCCGCTGTCCGGGCCGGTGCCCGCTAGCGCGTACCCGGTTAGCGGCGCGCCTGGCGCTGGGCCGGCGCGGGTGCTGGATCAGCAGGCGCTGCTGGACGCGCTGGCGGCGGGCGGATTCATGGACGGCGACGCCGAGGATCAGGACGCGGCGCAGGCCGACGAGCTGGCAGCGCTGGAGGATGGGCGGATGGGCCCGCCACTGTCGGACGGGCAGATGGCGGCGCTGGCGATCGAGCACATGGACCCGGGCCCAGCGATGGCTGGGTGGCTGGATGCTGCCATGCGGGAGGCGGGCAGCCTGGATGAGTATGGCCTGACCGCGGTGGTGGCCGCCGGGCGGAAGCTGGCGTCGTGGGCGCAGGCCGCGGAGCTGGCCGCGGTGGCGCAGGTCGCCTCCCGCGCGGCCGCGGCCGATACGAACATCGGCGTGCGCCCCGATGGGCGCCCGGCGCGGGTGTGCCGCGATGCGACCAGCCAGGTGAGCCTGGCGCTGATGATGTCGGACTGCGTCGCGGCCGCGTGGGCGGAGCTGGCGGTCACGTTGTCGTGGCGATTGCCCGCGACCGGGCAGGCGCTGGCGGCCGGGCAGATCGACCTGTACCGCGCCCGGAAGATCGCCGAGGCCACCAGCGTGCTGAGCGAGCAGGCCGCGCGCGAGGTCGAAGCGAAGATTCTGCCCGGCGCCGGGCGGCGGACGGCGGCGCAGCTGCAGCGCCGACTCCGCCACGCCGTGATCGCCGCCGACCCCTCTGCCGCCGAACGCCGCCGCGCCGATGCCGAGCGGCGGGCGGGCGTGAGCCTGTATGCGGATGAGGATGGGACGGCGACGCTCGCCGGGACCGGGCTGCCGGTGGTGCATGCCGCGGCGGCGATGGCGAAGATCACCGCGATGGCCCGGGCGCGCAAGGCGGCCGGGCTGGGCGGCGGGCTGGATCTGCACCGGGCCCAGGTGATGCTCGGCCTGCTGCTGGGCACGCTGCCGCCCACCCCGCCCGCCGAAGGCGCCCCGCCCGACCAGTCACCCGGCAGCACTGACCCCCACGACAGCGGCCCCGCCGACAACGACCCCAGCGGCGACGGCCCCGCAAACGACGGTCCCGGCAGCGACCCTGACCCCGGCCCCGGCAGCGACGGCCTCGGAGACGGCTGCCCCGCCGATGATGGCCAGGCCGATGATGTGCCGTTCCCCGGGGATGAGGACGCCCCGCTCGACGACGGCCTCGACGACACCGGTACCGGTGACCCGGGCAGCGGGTGCCGCGCCGACGACGAGGATGACCTGGTCGCGGCCGGGCCCGCGGAGGCGTGGCCAGCGCTGGGTGAGATCCCGCCCGCGCTAGCCCGCCCGCCGCAGGAGCCCAACGGGCGGCCGGTGCCCGGGCTGCTGGATGTCACGCTGCCCTGGGCCACCCTGGCCAACCTGCCCGGCGGCGGCCCGGGGATCTTGGGCCGGATCGGCCCGGTGACCCCCGTCCAGGCCCGCCAGCTGGCCGCTGCGGCCGAGCACGACCCGGCCGCGCAGTGGCGGATCATCGTCACCAACGCCGCCGGGCAGGCGATCGCGGTCACCCGCATCCGCCGTCGGCGATCCCGCGCCGGACCCGGCCCGCCAGCAGACGGGCTACCGCGCCCGTTCGGGCTGGTCGGCCGGATCACCCTGACCATCACCCAGGACATCCTTCGTGACCAGGCCGGGAAGGCCGGACAGGCCGGGAAGGCCGGACAGGCCGGGCAGGCCCGGCAGGCCAACGGCCGGCCGGGCGGACCCGACCCGCCCGGGCAGATCGCCATGACTGCGTTGCGGGGCGCCGCCGCCGCGCTGGACCGAGAACAGGCCCGGGCGGAGGCCGACGCCGCGGCCGGAGGCTGCGCGCACATCGGCCAGTCGCCGGGTTACCGGCCGCCGCCACGGCTGCGCGAGTACGTCACCGCCCGCGACCTCACCTGCCGCAACCCGGTGTGCAGCCAGCC
>JASHOI010000353.1 GCA_030041195.1 Streptosporangiaceae bacterium
GTCCGGTTCGACGGCGCCCCGGTCCTGCCGGCCGGGCCCGCGGCGCCCGTGGTCGCGCTGCGCCGGGTGCTGCTCGCCGCCGAGTGCGCCGCCGCGGCAGAGCACTGCCTCGATGTGACCGTGGCTTACTTGATGACGCGCAGGCAGTTCGGCCGGCCAATCGGCTCGTTCCAGGCCCTGAAGCATCGCGCCGCGGACCTGGCGGTGGCGGTGTCCTCGGCGCATGCGACCGCGCGCGCCGCGGTGTGGGCGGCGGCCAGCAACCCGGCTGCGCTTGGCACGCTCGCCCCGCTGGCGGCGCTGCACTGCGCGCGCACGTTCGTCCAGGTGGCCGGCGAGATGATCCAGCTGCACGGCGGGATCGGGTTCACCTGGGAGCACGAGGCGCACCTGTACCTCAAGCGCGCCAAGTCCACGCAGCTGCTGCTGGGCCCGGCCAGCGCGCTGCGCGCGGAGATCGGCGCCGAGGCCGGCCTGCTCCCGGCCGCACCCGGCGGCTAGGTCTCCATCTGGTCTCCACACCAGCCACGCATCGCGGCCACGCAGGTGGGCTACGACGTCGCCCGGGGCTCGCGTGGAGGGAGACGCCGATGTCTGCGATCTGCAGGGTCATCGTCGGGGTGAGTGGGTCCCCGCGGAACCTGCCCGCGCTGCGCTACGGCGCGTCACTGGCCCGCGACCACGGTGCGGTTCTGATCCCGGTGCTGACATGGGTACCGCCGGGAGGGCAGCTCGCCGACTGCAGGTGCCCGTCCGCGTACCTGGACCGCGAGTGGGAGCTCGCAGCCTGGGAGCGCCTGGACGGTGCGATCTGCGCCGCGTTCGGCGGCATGGCAGGCGAGCTGCGGACGCAGCCGGTGGTGCTCCGCGGCGAGCCGGGCTGGCTGCTGGTGCACGCCGCCGCCCGGCCCGGCGACCTGCTGGTCATCGGCACCGGCCGACGCGGCTGGCTGGGCCGGCTGGCGGGCGGCGCGGTCAGCCGCTACTGCCTGGCCCGGGCGAGCTGCCCGGTGCTGGCGGTCCCGCCCTCAGCGCTGGACCAGCAAGCAAGGCATGGCCTGCATCGCTGGGCGTTCCGGCATCGTGGCCTGACCCTGCGGGACCTGACCGTTCCGGCCGGCAACTAGATCCCGGGCTGCCCGCGCGGGGACCTGGTGCGCGGGACATGCGGGATTGCCGCGGTCAGGACCATAATCATGGTCAGATCAGCCACGAGTGCTTTGCGGCTCCGCACGACGAAACCGCGCGGAGGCGCCGTGCAACCGCGGTCGGCCGGCCGGCGAGCCGGCCAGGAAGTCGGGAGCTGCCGTGAACGACCGCAGCGGCGATGCCGTGCAGCTGGCGGTCCACCGTGCCGGTGGCTAGTCGCGGCGGCGGGCCGGTCGGGCTCCGGCTGGCGCTGGCCTTCGTCGCCGTGGCGATGCTCGCGGTCGCCCTGGTAGCTGTGCTGGCGGTGATCTTCACCGACCGCGATATCGCGGCGCTGGTCCAGCTGCGCCGCGACGACCTGGTCAGGTCGCTGGCCACCGACGCGGTCTCGACCTACAACACCGGCAGGCCCGGCTGGTACGACGTCGACCTCACCCCGGCGCTGCAGCTGGCCGGAGGCGACGGCGCGCAGGCAGCCGTGCTGGATGCGCAGGGGCGGGTCATTGCCTCCACGCTGACCGTGCCGCCTGCCGCGCCCACGCTGGTGCGGCGTCCGCTGGTCCTGGACGGCCACATGGTCGGCACGTTGCTGGTCCGCTTCACCGGACAGGGCCTGACCTCATCGGCGAATAACCTGCGCGCCTCCCTGGTCCGCGCCGTGATCGGCGCGGCCGGGCTGGCGGCCGTGGTGGGGCTGGCCGCGGCGCTGCTGGTCTCCCGGCGGATCAGCCGGCCGGTGATGCGGCTGATCGAGTCAGCGCGGGCAATGGGCGGCGGGGACCGGCATGCCCGGGTCGGCGAGGTCGCAGGCGCTCCGGCCGAGCTGCGGGAGCTCGCCGTCACCTTCGACCAGATGGCCGACGCGCTCACCGCGCAGGAGCAGTTGCGCCGCGACCTGGTTGCCGACGTCGCGCACGAGCTGCGCACCCCGGTGGCAGTGCTGCAGGCCAACACCGAGGCGCTGCTGGACGGCGTGGTCGCCCACACGCCCGAGCAGACCGCGTCGCTGCACGAGGAGGCGGTGCGGCTCGGCCGGATGGTCGGTGACCTGCAGACCCTGGCAGCGGCGGAGGCGGCTGCCCTGCAGCTCAGCCTCGCCGAATGCGATCTGGGCCGGGTCGCCGCCGAGGCGGCCGAAGAGTGGGAGGCCAGTTTCGCGGCCGCCGGGATCCGGTTCGACTGGCGGCTCGAGCAGGCCCCGGTGCTCGCCGACCCGGGCCGCGTGCACCAGGTGATCGCGAACCTGCTCAGCAACGCGCTGAAGTTCACTCCGTCCGGCGGGGAGGTGCAGATGGCCTTGTCCGGCGTGGGAGGCACGGCCCGGCTGGAGGTCAGCGATACCGGGCCGGGGATCGCGCTCGGCGAGCAGCCGTACGTGTTCGACCGGCTGTGGCGCGGCACCGGGGCGGCCGGCACTGTCGGCAGCGGCATCGGCCTCGCGGTGGCCGCCGAACTGGCCCGCGCGCACCGGGGCAGCATCGAGCTGGTCAGCGAGCCGGGCCGCGGCTCGCGGTTCAGCCTGATCCTGCCACTGGCCGAGCCCGCCGGCTGAGCCTGGCCGCTAGTCCCCGCCCGTGTCGGCGTCCCTTGCGGCGAGGAACCGCGCCGGGATCTCGCCGCCGCCGTGCACGGCCAGGTCGGCGCCGGTGACGTAGGCGGCCAGCGGAGAGGCCAGGAACAGGCAGGCCGACGCCAGGTCGGCCGGCTCGGCCATCCGGCCCATGGGGATCGCCCGCGCGACCGACGCGCCGCGGTCCTGGCCGTAGTGCTGCGCCGCGCTCTCGGTCAGCACCAGCCCGGCGGTGATGTGGTTGACCCGGACCTTCGGCGCCCACTCCAGCGCCAGCGACCGGGTGAGCTGCACCAGGCCGGCCTTGGCGGCGGAGTACGCGGCGCTGAGCGGCGCCGCCTGGTGCGCCGACACGCTGCCGATGTTGACGATCGATCCGCCGCCGTCCTGTTGCTGCATGACCGCGTTGGCCGGCTGGGACACGTAAAACGGTGCGAGCAGGTTGAGCGCCACGATCCGCTCAACGAACCGGGGCGAGACCGAGGCCGCGTCCGCGTTCGGCGACCCGCCCGCGTTGTTGACCAGCACGTCCAGCCGCCCGAACGCGTCGACAGCGGCGTCGGCCACGGCCCGGGCCTGCGCCGGGTCGCGGACGTCGGCAGCGGTGAACACCGCCGAGCGCCCGCCGGAGGCGGGCAGCCGCTCGGGCTCGTTCCGGCCGCAGACCAGTACGTCGGCGCCGGCGGCAAGAAAGGTCTCGGCGATCACCCGTCCGATGCCGCGGGTGCCGCCGGTGACGACGACCGCGCGGCCGGTGAAGTCGGCCGGGCGGGCGGGACCGGCGGGGGAGTCCATCTCAGCCGAGGCGCTCGATGATCGTGACGTTGGCCTGCCCGCCGCCCTCGCACATGACCTGCAGCCCGTACCGGCCGCCGGTGCGCTCGAGTTCGTGCAGCAGCGTGGTCATCAGCCGGGCTCCGGTGGCGCCGAGCGGATGGCCGAGCGCGATCGCGCCCCCGTTCACGTTCACCCGGTCCAGATCGGCGCCGGTCTCGGCGGCCCAGGCGAGCACGACCGACGCGAACGCCTCGTTGATCTCGACCAGGTCGATGTCGGCGAGCGTCATCCCGGCCTTCGCCAGCGCGCTCGCGGTGGCCGGTATCGGCGCGGTCAGCATCCACACCGGGTCGGCGCCGCGGACCGACATGTGGTGGATCCGGGCGCGAGGCGTCAGCCCGTGCGCTCGCAGCCCCGCCTCGCTGACCACGAGCAGCGCGGCGGCCGCGTCGGCGATGGAACTGGAGACCGCGGCGGTGAGCCGCCCGCCCTCGACGAGCGTCGGCAGCGAGCGGATCTTCGCCCAGTCCGGCGCGCGCGGCGGCTCGTCGGCGGTGAGGCCGAACACCGGCACGATCTCCCGGTCGAACCGGCCCTCGGCGGCCGCGCGCAGCGCTCGCTCGTGCGACGTAACCGCGAACCGCTCCATGTCCTCGCGGCCGATGTTCCACTTCTCGGCGATCATCTCCGCCGAGCGGAACTGCGAGATCTCCTGGTCGCCGTAACGGCGCTGCCAGCCGGCCGAGCCGCGGAACGGGTCGGCGAAGCCCAGGGCCTGGCCGGCCGTCATCGCGTAGGAGATCGGGACCGCGCTCATGTTCTGCACGCCGCCGGCCACGACCACGTCGGCGGTGCCGGACTTGACGGCCTGCGCGGCGAAGTGCACGGCCTGCTGCGACGAGCCGCACTGCCGGTCGACCGTGGTGCCGGGCACGTGGTCGGGCAGCCCGGCGGCCAGCCAGGCGGTCCGGGCGATGTCGCCCGCCTGCGGCCCCACCGTGTCCACGCAGCCGAACACCACGTCCTCGACCGCTCCCGGGTCGATCCCGGTGCGTTCGGCCAGCGCGGTCAGAACGGAGCCGCCCAGGTCGGCCGGATGGACCGCGGCGAGCCCGCCGCCGCGCTTGCCGACCGGGGTGCGGACCGCGTCCACGATGAAGGCCTCGGGCATGTGCTGACCCTACCAAGCGCTTGTTCGGAAGACTAGGGCGCGCCCTTCGCCGCCCTGGCCCTGGCCTTGGCCGGCCCGTCGGCCTTCCGCTGGGCGTGCGCTGGGGCGGCGAAGCCGTGCAGGAACAGTGACGTCACGTCCTCGGCAAGCTGGTGCGTGGAGTACGGGCCGTCGGGCCGGTGCCACCGGATGGACAGCCACACCGCGTCGCGGATCAGCCGGTAGAACACCCACGACGGGATGTCGTCGCGGAAGACGCCCTCGGCCACACCGGCCGCGATCACCTGCAGCCAGGTCTGCTGGATCTCGGCCGCCGCCGACTGGATGTTGCTGAAGCCCGGCATCTCGCGCAGGTACTGAGCCTCGTTCTGGTAGATCGCCGTCGCGTGCGGCTGCTCCTCGGCAATCTCGAGCGAGGTGACCACGAGATCGTGCAAGCGCTCGGCCGGCCCCTTGTCGCTCGCGAGCACCACCGCGTACCGCGCCCGTATCGCGTCCAGGTAGCGGGTCAGCACCTCGTCGACGATCGCGTCCTTGGACGGGAAGTGGTGATACAGGCTGCCGGACAGCACGCCGACCGCGTCCGCGATGCCGCGCACCGTGGTTGCCCGCAGTCCCTTGCGAGCGAACATCTCCGCGGCAGTGGAGAGGATCAGCTCACGTCGGTCCTGGACTTCTGCCATCTGCAGACCCTCCGGCGATATAGTAAGCCGCGACCGCAGCAAGATGCCGGTCCTGTGCGCTGCTATCCTACCTGGCTACCTACCAAACGCTTGCTTGGATCCGCGGGTAACTGAGTCACGGTCCAGCCGCCGTCGACCACCAGCAGCGCGCCGCCGATGTAGGACGCGAGCGGGCTGAGCAGGAACAAGATGGCCCACGCGATCTCGTCTGGCCGGGCCAGCCGCCCGGCCGGGATCCGCGCCAGGGTCCGCTGCCCGATCTCGCTGGCCGTGAAGCCGGCCAGCCGCGGGGTGTCGGTCATGCCAGGGGCCACCGCGTTAGCCCGCACCCGATCGCGGGAGTAGGTGGCCAGGTGCCGGGTGTAGCCCATGATGGCCGCCTTGGTGGCCGGGTACCAGTCCGGTTCGGTGCCGATCAGGTTGCCGGCCACCGACGACACGTTCACCAGCGCCGCTTCGGCCGGCACGGCGCGCGCCAGCCAGGCCTCGGTCACCCGGCGCACGCTCGCGACGCCCGCCAGCAGCCCGTCCTCGAAGGGCATGTCAGCCGCGCTGGCCGGCCCGGCGTTGTTGACCAGGTAGCGCGCCGTGCCGAGGCCGGCTTCGGTCGCGTCGAGCGCGGCCCGCACCTGGCCGTGATCGGTGACGTCGGCGCGGACCGCGAGTGCGTCGCCGCCCATGTCCCGGATCGTGTCCGCGGTGGCCTCGGCGCCGTGGCCGGCCAGGTCCCACGCGGCGACGCGCAGGCCAACGGCGGCGGCGCTCACCGCGGTCGCCTTTCCGATCCCGCTCGCCGCGCCCGTGACGATGACCGCGTCCCCGGGCGCGAAGCCGAGCCGGACCTCGTCAGGCGCCATAACCGCCGTCCACGTCGAGTTTCTGGCCGCTGATGAAGCGGGCCCGGTCGGAGGCCAGGAAGCAGACCGCCTCGGCGACGTCCGCGGCGGATCCGAACCGGTACAGCGGTGTGTTGCGCCTGGCCACGGCGAGGGCACGCTCGTCCAGGTCACCGGACCCGATGAGGCGGGCGGCCATCCCGTCGGTCAGCATCCCCGGGCCCACGCAGTTCGCGCGTACCCCGAAACGGCCCTCTTCCGCGGCGATCCCGCGGACGGCCGCCTCGATCGCGGCCTTCGGAATCGAGGACAGCCCGTCGCGTACCGCATACCGCGTGGTCGCGGCCGTGGTCACGGCCACCAGGCTGCCCCCGCTCACCCGCAGCAACGGGATCAGCGGCACCATCGCGGTGAGGAACGCGATCGCGTCCTGCTCGAGCTGGCAGCGGAAGACCTCGGCCTTGACGTTGCTCAGGTGCACCATCGGCACGTGCGGGCCGGCCGCGTAGACGACGGTGTGCAGCACGCCGAAGTCGTCGGCGACGGTGGCGGCGACCCGCGCGCACGCGGCCGCGTCGGTCAGATCGAGCTGATAGCCGCGGGCGCGGTCCGGGCTGCGCGCGGCGAGTTCGGCGACGGCGGGGGACGGGCGCCGGTACGTCATCGCGACCCGGCTGCCCCTGGCGAGCAGC
>JASHOI010000354.1 GCA_030041195.1 Streptosporangiaceae bacterium
GCGGGCCGCCAGCGTAGGACTCGGGCGAGACGTGCAGCACGCACGCCCCGTAGCTGGTCCCGCTCATCCGCGCGTCCGAGATCCGCACCATGTCCCTGACCCCGTCGGCGAGCAGGTACCTGGGGATCGGCAGCTGGCCGTACTCCGGCATGCCGGGGCCGCCGAGCGGGCCGGTGTTCCGCAGCACCAGCACCGAGTCGGGTGTGATCTGCAGCGACGGGTCGTCGATGTGATCCCTGATGTGCTGGTAGCTGTCGAACACGACCGCGGGCCCGGTGTGCTTGAGCAGCCGCGGCTCGGCCGCGATGTGCTTGATCACCGCGCCGCCGGGGGCCAGGTTGCCGCGCAGCACCGCGACCCCTCCCTCCGCCGACAGCGCCTGGTCGGGTGCCCGGATGACGTCCTCGTTGTGCACCGCCGCGCCGTCGAGCAACTCGCCAAGCGTCTTGCCGGTAACCGTGAGCCGGCCCAGATGCAGCGCCCCCGGCACGGTCGCGAGCTGGGCGAGCAGCGCGGGCAGGCCGCCGGCGTAGTAGAAGTCCTCCATCAGATACGCGCCGCCCGGCCGGATGTTCGCCAGCACCGGAACCCGCCGCGCGATCGCGTCGAAGTCATCCAGGGTCAGCGCCACCCCGCTGCGCCCGGCCATCGCGATCAGATGGATCAGCGCGTTCGTCGAGCCACCCAGCGCCAGCACGGTCGCCGCCGCGTCCTCGAAGGCCTCCCGGGTCAGGATCTGATCCGGGCCCAGACCCTCCCAGGCCATCTCGACGACCCGCCGCCCGGTCGCAACGGCCATCCGGTAGTGCGCCGAGTCCACCGCCGGGATCGACGCCGCGCCGGGCAGCGTCATGCCCAGCGCCTCGGCCGCCGACGTCATCGTCGAGGCCGTGCCCATCGTCATGCAGTGCCCGGGCGAACGGGCGATGCCGCCCTCGAGCTCGGTCAGCTCGCACTCGCCGATCAGCCCAGCCCGGTAGTCGTCCCAGTACTTCCACAGCGAGGTGCCGCTGCCCAGCGGCTGGCCGCGGAAGTTGCCGCGCAGCATCGGACCGGCCGGCAGGTAGATCGCCGGGACGCCCGCGCTGGCGGCGCCCATCAGCAGCGCCGGGGTGGTCTTGTCACACCCGCCCATCAGCACCGCGCCATCGATGGGGTACGAGCGCAGCAGCTCCTCCGCCTCCATCGACAGCAGGTTGCGGTACAGCATCGGCGTGGGCTTCTGGAAGCTCTCCGAGAGGGTCCCGACCGGGAACTCGAATGGGACGCCGCCGGCCTCGAGCACGCCGCGCCGGACCTGGTCGGCGCGCTCGCGCAGGTGCATGTGGCAGGGGATGATCTCGTTCCAGGTGTTGATGATCGCGATGACCGGCTTGCCGAGGTGTTCCTCCGCAAGGTAGCCGAGCTGGCGCATGCGCGCGCGGTGGCCGAAGAGCCGCATGCCGACATCGCCGAACGACTCGCCGGGGCCACCGAACCACCGGTAGCTGCGGAGCTCCTGCGCTGTCTTGCGAGGCTTCGTGGTCATCGCATCTCCTCTGGGTTCCGGTACCTGCGCGCCGTGCCACCGGCGCCAGGGTTCGACCTGCCGCGACCGCTCGGCCTGGCGCGGCCGCCGGCCTGGCGGGACCGCCGGCCTGCCGCGACCGCCGGCCTGCCGCGACCGCCGGCCTCCCAGCACTCTTCGCACCGGTTCCCGCCGACGGGCCCGGGTCCAGACGGCCGAACTGGCGGAGCGCCGGAAGCTGTCCATCCCCGGTGGCACTCGCCCTCGTGTCCGCCGCCAGTCGGCGGCCTTTTCCGAGGAACGTCTATATCATGTCATGTACGATCGAAATTCCGGTAGCCCCGGTGCTTCAGGCCGCCGAGGCTTCGGCCGCGACGTGTGCGGGTTCGGCGGGCGACGCGCCCGGTTCGGCCAGCGGCGTGTCCGGGTTCGGCCAGCGGCGCGCGCGGGTTCGGGCTGGCCGCGCGGCGATTCGCCGCCGTGGCAGCGGCCCGGCAAATTATCATCAATCCGTCATAGCCGAGTGCAAGCCCGATCGTGTAGTAAACCATGCAGGATGTTTATGAGTCCAGCCTGCCGATAGGCGCGGACGGAGGGCCATTCTCTGGCGGCTATGCGGCCGTCAGGGGCTTGACAGCGGCCCACAATGGGTTATGCGAAACCCATCCAGCGGACGATGGCGCTGTCGGCCGCGGGCGCGCGCGGCTCATCGGCCGAAGGCAATCGCATACGATTTGCTATCCTTAGTACTGCGACCTGCGAAGCGAGGATAAGGATGACCCAGGCCCTAAGCAAGGCTGACATCACCTATGCGCTGCTGAAAGAGCGCATCATCAACGGGATGTACGGCCCCGGGTACCGAGTGGTCATCGACCAGCTTGCCCGGGAGACAGGCATCAGCCCGAGCCCGTGGCGGGAGGCGATACGCCGCCTCGAGGCCGAGGGATGGCTCGAGTTCGTGCCCAAGGTCGGGGCCAGGGTTACCACGTTTGACACGAACGCGTACGCACAGACCATGCAGGTGCTGGCGCGGCTGGAGGGGTACGCCACCGCGCTCGCGATACCTCAGCTCACGCCGGAGACAATTGAGGCGGCGCGCGAGGTCAATCGCCAGATGACGCAGGCGCTTGCCGATTTCGACCCGGTGCGGTTCACCGAGCTGAATCGCGAGTTCCACTTCATCCTTTACGAACGCTGCGGCGATTCCCACCTGTACAGCCTGATTGCCGCCGAGTGGAGCAGGCTGGACATGATCAGGCGCGCGGCGTTCTCTCACGTTCCGGGGCGAGCCCGCGCGTCGGTGATCGAGCACGACGCGCTCCTCAACCTGCTCGTTGCGGACGGGCGGAGCTTCGACGCGGTCGAGGCCGCCGCGCGGCAGCACAAGCTCAACACGCTGCAAGCCGTCTACATGCACGAAGCATCGGCCGAGGCGCTCACCGGCCACCAGGCGGCACCGGCAGGATAGCGGGCGGCGAGCGCGCCGCCCGCGCTGCGCGGCAGCGCCTGCCGATGTCGTAGACAATGTCGTATAGCCAGACTCGTGCCGTCAGACGGGGGTTTGCCGTGACCGGATCCGACGCGTCGGCCGCCGAGCTTGCCCTGGCCCTGGACAAGCTGCAGATCTTTGAGCTCGTGCGGATGGAGCGGCTGTGGCGGGACCTCGGCGAGTGGGACAAGCTCGCTGAGGCGTACACCGGTGACGCGGTCATCCGGACCGCCTGGTTCCACGGGAACGCCGGGGAGTTTGCCGAAGCCTCCAGGGTCATGGCCGGTCGCGGCCGTCACAGCAAGCACCCGATCTGGCCCGTATACGCGCGGGTCAACGGCGACCGGGCCCTGGTGGAGAGCCGGGCCGAGATCCAGAACAGGGGCGAGATCGGCGGCGTGGCCGTGGACACGACGCAGTACGTCCGGTTCTGCTCCCGGGTATGCCGCACCCCCGCCGGATGGCGCCTCGGCAGCTTTGAGGGGATCTACGAGAAGGGAACGGTCGCCCCGGTCAACCCCGCCGACGCCGTGCCCATTGACTGGGCAGAGGTGACGGCCGCCACCCCGCGGACCTCCTACCAGCTTCACGCATGGGCGCTGGCCAGGCGGGGGTACACGGTCGGTGACGACCTGCTCGGCGATGACCGGCCCGAGCAGGTGCGGGATTTCTACGCCGCCGAGAACGCCTGGCTGCTTGGCCGCGAGTGACGAGCGCGGACGCGCAATGCGGTCGTGGGCACCACCACCGTGTAACAGGAACAGCGTGGGTCCCACGACACTGTTCCGGCGCGCTGCGGCGGGCGGGCGGAAGTGGAAGGTCGCTGTTCGGGCGCGCTGCGGCGGGTGGCCGGAAGTGGAAGGTTGGCGGAGAGATGCGTCAGCGGCGGTTTCCGGGGCGGGGGAGCGCGTCAGAGATGGGCGAGCGCGGCGTTAGCAGGAGGCGAGCGCGGCGTTAGCCGGGCAGTTTCCGGCCGCCGGCCCAGTGCCCGGCAAGGGCGGGCACGACCGCGTCCACGTAGGCATCGAACGCATCGGCCATCGCCTCCGGGCGGCCATCCTCGGTTCGCTGCCAGTCCTCGTTGGCCAGGAGGGCGAGCGAGGCGATCACCGCGGTGAGCACGCGGGGCCGCCGGTCCGTGGCCGGGTCGACGCCCTCCCGCCGGGCCAGTACCTCGATGATCTCGCCGTCGCGCTCATGGACGGCGCTGAGGTAGGCGGCCAGCAGCGATGGGGTGGAGTCGATCAGCCGCATCGCCGACAGGTAGGAGGGCGGGTCCACTGTGCTGTCCGCCACCTCGCGCAGCGACATGTGGAACGCCTGGCGAGCCGCGGTAAGCGGATCCTCCTGCGGTGGCCTGGCCGCGAGCGCCTCGGTGAACGTGGCCGTCCCGTCGCGCACGAAGGACAGGACCAGATCCTCCTTGCTGGCGAAATAGCGGAAGAAGGTCCGCTCCGAGACATCGACGGCATCGGTTATCTCGCGCACCGACGTGTGATGAAATCCCCGGCGCTCGAACAGGCCCATCGCCGCTTCGATCAGGGCCTCCCTGGTGCGCTGCTTCTTGCGCTGCCGCCGGCCCGCCTCCGGCTCGCCCGGCTGGCCGGGCTCGGCCACTGTGATCTGGGTCACGGGCACCTCCGGTCGCCTCATGATAGCTGGCCTCATGTTGTCAGCCAATGACATTTGACAGTACATGAACGCGCTGACTAGGCTGATCTGTCATTGGATGACAATAGTCATCGAGCGACAAGATCGCCTTGGCTGGCAGACGGCCGGACGTGCGCCGGGGAGGCCATCACATGGAAGCGAACACGGCGGTTGCGTCCGGATCGGGCGCGGCGACCTCGGGACGGGCACCCGGCGGCGGCCGGTTCCGCGGGATGCGGGGCAGCCCCGGGCTGACCCTGGTGGCCGTCGCCCTGGGCGTGATGATGGTCGCACTGGACGGAACCATCGTTGCGGTCGCCAACCCGGTCATCCAGTCCAGCCTGCACGCCTCGCTGGCCGACATTCAGTGGGTCACCAACGCCTACCTGCTGGCGCTGGCGGTCAGCCTGATCACGATCGGCAAGGTCGGTGACCGGTTCGGGCACAAGAAGGTGTTCCTCACCGGGATCACCGGCTTCGCGCTCAGCTCGGCTGCGATCGGGCTGTCCGGGACGATCGTCGGCAGCATCGGCCTGGTCATCGCGTTCCGGGTCACGCAGGGGGTGTTCGGCGCGATGCTGCAGCCGACCGCGCTGGCCCTGCTACGCAAGAACTTCCCGGCCGAGAAGCTGAACGCGGCGATCGGCATCTGGGGAGCGGTCATCGGCGCGTCCACGGCCGCCGGGCCGATCGTGGGCGGGCTGCTGGTGCAGCACATCAGCTGGGAATCGTGTTTCTACGTCAACGTCCCGGTCGGCGCCGCCGCGCTGATCATGAGCCTTCTCGTGCTGCGCGAGACCCCGGCATCGGCCGCCGCGAGCTCGTTCGACGTACCCGGCATCGCCGCGCTGTCCGGCGCGCTCTTCCTGCTGATCTGGGGGCTCATCAAGGGATCAGCCTACGGCTGGGGCTCGCCGCGCACGCTCGCGTTCCTTGGCGGCGCGCTGGTCATCGGCTCGCTGTTCGCGCTGCGCGAGTCCCGCGCCCGTCAGCCGCTGCTGCCGTTGCGGCTGTTCCGGTCGGCTTCGCTGTCGGCCGGCACGGCTCTGGTCATCCTGCTCATGTTCGCCCTGTTCGGCGCCATGTTCTTCATGACCTTCTACCTGGAGAACGTGCATGGCCTGGATCCGGTCGGGGCCGGTATCCGGCTGCTGCCGATGACCGCGATGCTGATCATCGGCGCCCCGCTGTCCGGTGCCGCGATCACCAGGCTCGGCCCCCGGATCCCGATCGTGGCCGGGATGCTGATGGCCGCCATCGCGCTGTTCGGCCTGTCCCGGCTGGGGGCCGCGTCCAGCGCGAACGACACCATCATCTGGTTCCTGCTGCTCGGCTTCGGGCTCAGCCCGGTGATGGTCGGTGCCACCGACGTCATCGTCGGCAACGCGCCGGTGGAACTGGCCGGCGTGGCCGGAGGGCTGCAGTCCACCGCCATGCAGGTCGGCGGCACCCTGGGCACCTCGGTGCTGGGCGCGGTGATGTCCGCGAAGGTCAGCAGCCTGCTGCCAGCGGCCTGGCGCGCTGCGCAGCTGCCGGCCCTGACCGCCGGCCAGCTCGCCGCGGTGAAGAGCGCGGTCTCGGTGGGGCAGGTGCCGGTCACGGCTTCGGTGCCGCACCAGCTCGCGAGCACGATTACCCAGGTCAGCCACGGCACCTTCGTCAGCGGGATGCACGCGGCCTTCCTGGTGGCCGCCGGGGTCGCCCTGGCAGGCGCGCTGATCGGGCTGCTGACCCGGAGCGGCAACGGCACCGCCGACGGCCACGCGGGCACGTGACCAGCGGGCTGGGCGAACGCAGATAAACTTCCCAGTCGGCATTCAGGAAACGGGAATGTTTGCTGGCCAGCGTGGGTCTGTGGGATCTGCTGGTGCTGCTGCCGATACCCCCGCCCATCCGGCGGATGTCGAGGCACGGCTGCTGGTCGTCGAGGACGAGCCGACGATCCTGGAGCTGCTATCGGGGTCGCTGCGGTTTGCCGGCTTCGAAGTGGTGACGGCGGCAACCGGAGCGGAAGCGATCCGTGCCGCCGCCAGGGTGCGGCCGGACCTGGTCCTGCTCGACGTGATGATGCCCGACGGCGACGGGTTCGATGTGCTGCGGCAGATCCGCAGCGGTGGGCCGCGCATCCCGGTCATCTTCCTCACCGCACGCGGCACGGTTCACGATCGCGTCGCGGGGCTAACGCTCGGCGGGGACGACTACGTCACCAAGCCGTTCAGCCTCGACGAGGTCCTGGCCCGGATCCGGGCGGTGCTGCGCCGCAGCGGAGGCCAGGACGACCTGGGCTCGCGGCTGGTCGTCGCGGACCTTGAGCTTGATGGGGACAGCCACGAAGTCCGGCGGGATGGCCGGCTGATCGCGCTCACCCCGACCGAGTTCAAGCTGCTGCGTTACCTGATGATCAACGCCGGGCGAGTGCTCAGCAAGGCGCAGATCCTCGACCATGTCTGGGATTACAGCTTCAGCGGCGACAGCAACGTCGTCGAGTCGTGCGTCAGCTACCTGCGCCGTAAGGTCGACGACGGCGAGCCCCGGCTGATCCACACCATCCGCGGCATGGGCTACGTCCTGCGGATTCCGCCCCCGTGAGATCCCGGCTCCGCCGCTTGCCGCGGTCGCTGGCGAACGCGTCGCTGCGGGTGCGGGTCATGGTTGCGGCCGCGATCCTGGTGATGGTCACCTCGGCGCTGATGGGCGCCGTGGGCACCACGATGCTGCGCTACTACCTGGTCGGCCGGGTTGACGCGCAACTGCTGGCGTTCGGCGGGCCGAGGGCACGGGCGGGCCGCCCGCCCGCCGGGCTGTCGCCCCGCAAACTGCCGCGCGGCGGCGCGCCGGATCTGCCCAGCCTGTTCCTGATCGAGCAGATCAGCGCCGGCGGGCGGGTGCAGGTGGTCAGCGGGTCCGTGCACGGCGCCGCGCCACCCGACGTTCCCCTGGCCCAGCTGCGCGATCCCGGTGGCCCGTTCACCGCCAGCGCGGCCGGCGACCCCGGCCACTCCTGGCGGGTGCTGGTGCGGCCGGCGCGCACCGGGGGATACGTGCTGATCGCCTACAACATCGACGCGCTGAACAGCACCGTCGCCAGGCTCGAGGTCGCGGACGCGGCGGCCGGGCTGGTTGCGATCCTGATCCTGGCGGCCGTTGGGCTCCCACTGATCCGGGTCAGCCTGAAGCCGCTGGCCCGGATCGAGGACGCGGCCGAGGCGATTGCCGCAGGCGACCTCTCCCGCCGCATCGACCGCCCCGCCGCGGACACCGAGGTGGGCCGGCTGGCTGCGGTGCTGAACATCATGCTCGGCCGGATCGAGGCGGCCTACCGGGCCAGGGAAGATGGCGAGGCGCGCGCCAGGGACTCCGAGGACCGGATGCGCCGCTTCGTCGCCGACGCCAGCCACGAGCTGCGGACGCCGCTGACCTCGGTGCGAGGTCTCGCCGAGTTCGGCCTGCAGCAGGGGGAGGCGGCCAGCCATGAGGAAATGACCCGGCTGATGACCCGCATCCAGCAGGAAGCCGCCCGGATGGGTTTGCTCGTCGATGACCTGCTGCTGCTCGCCCAGTTCGACGAGGACCGGCCGCTGGACCGGCAGCCGGTGGACCTGGCCAGCGTAGCCGCCGAGGCCGTGCTGCTGGCCCGGACCGTGCCGCGCGGTCACCGCCTGACGCTGCACGCGGCGCCCGACCCGGTCATCGTCTCCGCCGACGCCGAGCGGCTGCGGCAGGTCATCGACAACCTCATCGGGAACGCCCTGCAGCACACCCCACCGGGGACGCTCGTCACCGTCGCCGTGGACAGCGTGCCCGGCTACGGCCAGCTCACCGTCGCCGACGACGGGCCGGGGATGAGCGCCGAGCAGGCCTCGCGTGTCTTCGAGCGCTTCTACCGAACCGACGACGCGCGCAGCCGCGCTCGCGGCGGCACCGGGCTTGGCCTGTCCATCGCCGCCGCGCTCGTTGACGCCCACGGGGGAACGATCACCGTTGACCCGCGGCCGCCGGGCGGCGGCGCGACGTTCCGGGTCCGGCTGCCACTGGCGACGGCGGCTGATGACGGGACGCCGGCGTCTGACGGCATGCCGGCTGATGACGGGACGCCGGCGGCTGAGGCTCAGCGCAATTCCCACCTGACCCGGCTCAGCGCTCAGGAAAGTGAGAGTTAGCGGCAACGAGATCACAAGCCTCACTCAGTGAACTACACGCGGCGGGGCTCCTGCGCCTGCCCGCGAATGAGACATAGCGAACCGCGAGCCCTGTGCCCGTGCCGCTCCGGTGCCAGCACCGGGCGGCGCCGCAGCGGGACTCGACCGAAGGGGAATGTAGATGTTTTGGACTTATCTGCGGCGCGAGCTGCGTCGGCGGATCCGGCAGGCCTCGTTCATCGCGGTGGGCCTGGCCGTGGGAATTGGGCTGGTCATCACCGTGACCGCTGCGTCGTCCGGGGTGAAATCCGCGGAAGGCAGCGTGCTGAAGAACCTGTACGGGGTGGGCACGGACGCGACCGTCACCAAATCCCCGACCGCGGGCTCCTTCGCATCGGGAAGGCCCAGCAACTTCAATTTCAAGTCGGGCGCGACCGTCAAGATCGACACCCTGACCGCTACCCGCAGCCTGGGCAACATTGACGACTCCGCGGTCACGACGATTTCCAAGCTGAAGGGCGTGGCCGCCGCGTCCGGCGCGCTGACCGCCGACAGCGTGGACACCACGTTCAAGATCCCCAGCTTCAGCAGCGGCAGCGGCAGCGGCGGAGCGCCTAGCGGGGGTGGCGGGTTCAGCGGGCCTGGGTCGTTCAACACGGGGAACACGGTGACGGTCGATGGCGTCGACCTGGCATCGAGCGCCGAGGCGCTCGGCCCGCTGAGCAACGGGACGCTCAGCTCCGGCCGCACCCTGAAGTCCTCGGATGCCACCTCCGACGTGGCGGTGATCGACTCCAGCTACGCGAAGTCGGCGAGCCTGAAGGTCGGGTCGGACGTGACGCTGGCCAGCACCAAGTTCACCGTCGTCGGGATCGTGACCGAATCGGCCAGCGATTCGTCGGCCGACGTGTACATCCCGCTGGCCCGGGCGCAGACGCTGTCGAAGAGCACGGGCAAGGTCAACACGATCTACGTGGCGGCCGACAGCGCGACGGACATCTCGGCGATGCAGAAGGAGATCCAGAAGGCGGTGCCGGGCGTGACCGTCACCACCTCATCCGACCTGGCCAGCGAGGTTACGGGATCGCTGGCCAGCGCGTCGAGCCTGGCGAACAACCTGGGCAAGTGGCTGGCGATCGCGGTGCTGATCGCGGCGTTCCTGCTGGCCAGCTTGCTGACGATGTCGGCGGTTTCGCGCCGGGTGCGGGAGTTCGGCACGCTGAAGGCGCTGGGCTGGCGCAGTCGG
This sequence comes from Streptosporangiaceae bacterium, assembly GCA_030041195.1. Next base: position 10,032 of record JASHOI010000354.1, read on the forward strand.
CGGGTGATCGGCCAGGTCATGGGCGAGTCGATCACGGTCGGCGTCATCGGCGGCGCCATCGGCGTCGCGCTCGGGTTCGCCGGGGCCGCGATCGTCACCGGCATTTCCCCGGCGCTGACCGCGTCCGTGGGTCCCACCACCGGCTCGGCGACACCGGGCGGCGCGCGGCAGTTCAGCGGCGGGTTCCCCGGCGG
>JASHOI010000355.1 GCA_030041195.1 Streptosporangiaceae bacterium
GAGGCCGAGCTGGCGCTGGCCCGGTCGGCGGCCCGGCAGGTCGGCGACATCGCGCTGCGGTTCCGCACCCTGCTGCGCCGGCTGGGCGGCGGGCTCGACGGCCCCGGCGGGTTCGCCGACGCCGACGCGTGGTACTGCATCCTCGAGGGCACCTCGGAGATCAGCGTGGCCGAGGCGCAGGCCCGCGCGATCGTCGACATCCTGGCCAGCTATGCCACGGCCGCCAGCCAGGACCGGGAGATCCTGCTCGCGGTCGACGAGTTCAGTGCCGTTTCCCGCCGGCTGCCGGTGTGGCAGCTTTACGAGCGGGCACGCTCGCTCGGCCTCGCCGTTCAGGTTTCCGCCCAGTCGTGGGAGGGCCTGGCCGCCGAGGAGGACGAGCGGTACCGGATCGCCGCGACCGCCGACGGGGGCATCTGGCTGCTGCGCACCCCGCATCCCGAGCCGGTCGCCGCCCTGGCCGGAACCCGCAAGGTCACTGAGACCACGCGCCGGCTGACCGGCAGGGCGCCGGTCTGGAGCCACGAGGGAACGTCCAGGATGCGGCCGGACCCGGTCGTCGACCCGGCCCTGATCCGCGGGCTCGACGTCGGCCAGGCTGGCTACATCTTCCGCGGCGGCGTCACGTTCGTCCAGGTAAAACGGCTGGTAACGGCGCCCGCCGCGGTCGGGCCGGCCAGTGCCGCCACCCGGCCCGTCCCAGACGATCCGGCCACGACGCCGCGGGCCGCGGCGGGGCAGCGGCACGCGCCGTCGCCGCACCGGCCGCCGAACCCCAGCCCGCTGCCGGACGCAAGCCCGCTGCTCGACGAGGCATTCGGCGCGGAGCCAGCCCCATGACCGGCCGGCCAGCCTCCGATCCGTTCCGCGCGCTCGGGCTCGAGCCCCGGGCCGACCTGACCGACGACGAGGTGCACGCCGCCTGGCGCCGAACCGCCAGCGCCACCCACCCCGACCGCGAGGACGGCGGCGACCCGCAGCGGTTCGCCGAGGCCGCCGCCGCTTACACGGCGCTGCGCACCCGGTTCGGGCGCGGCGAGGTTCTGGCCGACGCGAGGGCTGGCCGGGCGCTGACCAGGACGAGCGGCGGGCGTCGCGTAATGGCCCGTCTTTACCGGTCCCGGGCGTGGCAGGGCCGGCCGGTGCGGCTCGCGCTGCGGGTCCTGATCGCGGCCCTGGCCGGTACCGCGGCCGTGCTCATCGCCGGCCCGCATCCTGCGGCTCCCGCCCTGGTCACCGGCGTCGCCACCTGGCTCGTGCTGACCGCCCGCCGCGACCTCGCCCCGCCGCGAAACCCCGCGCTCCCGCGAAGGACCGATCGCAGCGGGCGGGATCAGTAGCTGTCGAGAAAGGCCTTGACCTCGGGGCCGGCGAATTGCGCTCCGTAACCGGCGTTGACTACCAGGCAGGCGACTGCGACGTCCCTGGACGGCTCGAAGGCGATAAGCCAGCTGTTGGGCTGCCCTTGGCCGTTGATGTCGGCGGTGCCGGTTTTGGCGTAGACATCCGGGCCGAACCCGATCGGTGCGGCGGTGCCGCTGGTGACCACGGCCCGCATCATCTCCTTCAGCCAGGCGTCGGTCGTTGCCGGAAGCGGCTTCGCGGTGACCAGCGGGCCGCCCGCTGCCAGGTAAGGCTGCCGGAACCTCCCGCTGGCGATGGTGGCGGCAATCGACGCCATGGCCAGAGGCGAAGCGGTCAGCGAACCTTCGCCGAAGGCTTCCTGGGCCAGTTCGGAGCCGGATGCCGACGCCGGGGCGTTGAAGTAGCTCGCGGAAACATTGCCGATGCCGATGTCCCATTGCTGGTCCAGGCCGTAATACTCCCTCGCGGTCTCGGCCAGGCGGCCGTCGGTCAGATGCTCCCACTGCGTGCTGAAAGCGTTGTTGCAGGACTGGGCAAAGTCGGTGATGAACGGTGTCGATGCCGGCTCGGATTCGCCCTGGTTGTTGTGGTAGGTGATCCCCTGGATCGTGAAAGCCTTCGGGCATGCGACTTGGCTGGCCGGATTGAGCACCCCCTCGGTGAACAGCGCGGTCGCGGTGACGGTCTTCATCGTCGAGCCCGGCGCCACTGCCGCGGTGAGCGCGAAGTCGTTGAAGCCGTCGTTATTGGCGATGGCCAGGATCTTGCCGGTCGATGGCTGGATGACGACCATCGAGCTGTTGTCGTGCTGGGTGACGGCCGACCGGGCAGCCTGCTCCGCTGCCGGGGTGATCGTGGTGGGGAGTCCCGAGACGTTCCTCGGCGCGACCACGACCGCCTGGGTGCCGGCGAGCGGCTTGCCCGTGCTGCGCTGAATCTCGACGTTCAGGCCCGGCGATCCGTAGCCAGGGGGCACGCCCGTCTCCAGGCCCGCGGCGACGTTGTTCAGGCCCGCGTCACCGTAACTGGTCAGATCGTTGCCGCTGGCGTCGGTGACCGAGGTGGCGCGCGGGGCGACCGGGACGGTTTCCAGGTGCGTGGACGCGGTCAGGTTGGGAGCCAGGTCCGCTGGCGCCCAGGCGACGTACCAGTACTGGGAATGCTTCGCCTGGTAGGCGACCAGCGATGCATGGTAGTGCCAGGTTCCGCTGACCATCGCGGCGCCGTCCGGCGCGGCCACGCTGGCGCTGGCCGCGTAGATCACCTTCTCCCGAGGGGCCGCCGAACTGGACGAGATCGCTGTCGCCGACCCGGCCACAGCGGTGAGTTTGCTGAGGTGGAGGTCTGTCCGGAAAGCCGTGAGGGCAGCCCGGGCGGCAGCCGGATGATTGGTGTAGTTTGCCGCCTGCCGAAGGTCACGCGCGTCCCAGGCGCGCAGGAAGGCGCGGGCTGTCTGCTGCGCGTCCTGGCCGGCCGACGAGCCCGTCGGCAGATAACCAGTAGCCTGCCTGGGTCTGCCTCCCGGCAGCACCAGCACGGCACTGATGCCTGCCGCCGCTGCCACCGCCACAGCGATCAGCACGTAGGGAAGCTTTCGCCGCTTCCTGCCCCGCGTCCCGCGCCCGCCGTGCGGTGGCCGCGGCTCGGCGACCGGGGGAAGTTGGGCGGGCGAGGGCTCCGGCCGATACAACGAGTCCCACCAGGAGCCGTCTTCCGAGGTGCCGCTCACCCCAGCGACCGTACCGACTGCCCCGATTGCTCACCAAATAATCCTGAAAACTGCCGGCGCGCAGACGCCCGGACCAGAGCTGGGCAGGCCGCCTCTCGCGGCTGTCAGACCGGGTTGCCGGCAACCGGTTCGGGGTCGAGATCGGTGGTGATCGCCGCCTTGGCGGCGAGGCGCTGGTCTTCCCGGATCAGGTGCATGAGTGCGTTGATGAGCGCGAGGTGGGAGAACGCCTGGGGGAAGTTGCCGAGCTGCCGCCCGGTATGCGGGTCGATTTCCTCCGCGTACAGCAGCAGCGGGCTGGCGAAGGAGAGCAGCTTCTCGCACAGCGCCCGCGCCCGGCCGATCTCGCCGATCTCGGTCAGCGCGGAGACCAGCCAGAAGGAGCAGATCGTGAACGTTCCTTCCTCTCCGCTGAAGCCGTCGTCGGTCTCCTCGACCCGGTAGCGCAGCACCAGCTCGTCCTCGGTCAGCTCGTCCGCGATGGCCAGCACGGTGGCCCGAACCCGCTCGTCGCTCGGCGGCAGGAACCCGAGCAGCGGTATCAGCAGCGCCGACGCGTCCAGCGCCGTGGTCTCGTAGTGCTGGCAGAACACACCTCGCTTGTCCAGCCCGTGCGCGAGGACGTCGGCGTGGATCTCGTCAGCGGCGCTGCGCCACTGCGCCGCCAGCCCGGTCTCGCCGCGTAGCCCGGCCAGCTTCGCGCCGCGATCGGCGGCGACCCAGCACAGCACCTTCGACGCGGTGAAGTGCTGGGCTGGGCCGCGGACCTCCCACAGTCCCTGGTCCGGGTCGCGCCAGTGCTGGAGCGCGGACTCGACCTGGCGCTTGACCATGGGCCAGCGGCGCTCGTCGAGCCTGTCCCTGGTCCGGGTGTGCAGCCAGACCGAGTCGAGGAGCACTCCCCAGACGTCGTGCTGGCGCTGGTCCCAGGCGCCGTTGCCGATCCTTACCGGCCGGGCTCCGTCGTAGCCGGAGAGGTGATCGAGCACCTGTTCGGTGAGCTCGCGCTCCCCTCCGATCCCGTACATGATCTGCAGCTCGGGCTGCTGGTCGGCGAGGTCGGCGAGGAAGTAGAAGAAGTCGTTGGCCTCCCGGTCCAGGCCGAGGGTGTACAGGCCCCAGAGCATGAAGGTCGAGTCACGCAGCCAGGTGTAGCGGTAGTCGTAGTTGCGCTCGCCGCCCGGGGTTTCCGGCAGCGAGGACGTCGCCGCCGCCAGCAGGGCGCCGGTCGGCGCGTAGATCAGGCCCTTCAGCGTGAGAGCGGACCGCTGCAGCTGCTTGCGCCAGGGGTGATCAGGGAAGGTGCCGCGGCCGAGCCACTCATGCCAGAAACCGGCCGTCTGGGCCAGCCGGTCATGAGCGTCGGCGAAGGTCTCCGGCGGGTTCGCGTTGCCCCAGGACAGCGCGCAGAACACCTGATCCCCGGCGGTCAGCCGGCGCCGGGCAAGCGCCCGTGGGCCCTCGAACCCGAGGTTGAGGTCGGTCGTCAGACGGAACTGGGCGTCGCCATCCAGCAGCGCCTCTGCCTGCGTGTAGGCCGGCCCGGCGTGCCGCCAGCTGCCGCGCCGCCGGCCGTAGTCGAAAGCGGGCTCGCACTCGAGCACGAAGTCGATCGATCCCTGCAGGCAGCGGACGGTTCGCAGCAGCACCCGCTCGCCGCTGTGGTCCGACGGCACCCGCCGATGGGTTTGGGAGCGGCTCGACTGGTGCCGCCACGGTCCCACCAGCAGCGCGTCGCGGACCACGGCCCAGCCGGTCGGGGTGCCCCAGGTGGTTTCCAGCACCAGCGTTCCCGGCAGGTAGCGCCGACCCGACGGCACCCTCACGTCCGCCGGCCCGAGGCGGAACCAGCCTGCCTCCCGGTCCAGCATCGCGGCGAAAATGCTCGGCCCGTCCATTCGCGGCAGGCACATCCACTCGACGTTGCCGCTGGAGGCGACCAGTGCCGACACCTCGCAGTCGGACAGGAAGGCGTAGTCCGCGATCGGCGGGAACGGGCTGCTGCCCTGCGTGGGATGGGATGCGCCAGATGTAACCTCAGGCACCGTCATAACCCCCTGCCAGCCGCACCGCGAGCCTCTCCCTGCCCCCGAACCGTCGCCCGGTGTCTGATCGGCGGCGCGAACATCAAGCGGACTGCGGTTAAGGTTCCCCCTGCTCGCAGGGGCCAACCCGGCGGTAGGTGATTACCTGACTACGTTTGGTGATTACCTGGCAGACGGCCGGGTACCGCCACAGACAGGAGCACGCCACCAGGCGGGGGGCGATCATGAAAGCATTCGTCATGAAGCGGATCGGGAGCGTCGGCTTCATGGATAAGCCGGTCCCGAAGCCGGGCCCGAACGACGCCATCGTGCGCACAACGAGGGCCCTGATCTGCACGTCGGACTCACACACGGTTGGCGGCGGGATCGGGCCGCGGGAGAACCTGACGCTCGGGCACGAGGCGGTCGGCGTCGTGCACGAGGTCGGCAGCGCCGTCGAGGCTTTCCAGCCCGGCGACCGGGTCGTGGTGGGGGCGATCACGCCCGACTGGGGAAGCCCCGCCGCGCAGGACGGGTCCTCCTCGCAGTCAGGGGCGCCGCTTGGCGGCTGGAAGTTCGCCAATACCAAGGACGGTGTGTTCGCCGAGTACTTCCATGTCAACGAGGCGGACGCGAACATGGCCAGGATCCCCGATGAGGTTCCTGACGAGATGGCGGTCTACTGCGCGGACATGATGTCGACCGGCTTCATGGGCGCCGAGAACGGCAGCATCCCCATTGGCGGCACCGTGGCCGTGCTCGCGCTGGGCCCCGTAGGGCTGATGGCGACCGCGGGAGCCAAGCTGCGCGGGGCAGGGCTCATCATCGGGGTCGAATCCGTACCCAGGCGGCAGGAGCTGGCCCGCAACTACGGAGCTGACGAGATCGTCGACTTCACCACCGTCGACGTCAACGATCGGATCATGGATCTGACCGGCGGGGAGGGCGTGGACACGGCCATCGAGGCACTGGGCGGCGACGTAACGTTTCAGACCGCGATCAAGGTGACCAAGCCGGGCGGCACGGTGTCCAACACCGGCTACTTCGGCGAGGGCGATTTCGTGCGCATCCCCCGAGTGGACTGGGGGGTGGGCATGGCCGACAAGACGATCGCGACCGGGCTGTGCCCTGGCGGCCGCCTGCGGATGGAACGGCTGCTCCGGGTGCTGGAGTCTGGGCGCGTCGACCCGACGCCGATGACCACGCACACGTTCTCGTTCGACGACATGGAACACGCCTTCGAGGTCTCTGACCAGAAACTCGACGATGTCATCAAGCCCTTGATCACCTTCTAGCCGGGACCCCGGCCGGGAAAGGCAGCCATGATCCAGCGGCTTGTCATCTTCGGGGCCACGGGTGATCTGACCGCGCGCTATCTGCTGCCCGGGCTCGCCGCGCTGCGGGCGACCGGCCAACTCGGCGACGAATTCGAGCTGATCGCGAGCGCCCGCGAAGACTGGGACGACCAGCAGTTCCGGGACTGGGCGGCCGGCGGGCTCGAACGCCACGCCGAGGCCGTGCCGCCCGCCGACCGTTCTGCTGTCGTCGCGGCGTCCCGCTACCAGCGGGCCGACATCGGCGACCCGGGCAGCATCGCAGCGCTCATCGGGGCGGGCGAGCCGATTGCTGCCTATCTGGCGCTGCCGCCGGCCGTGTTCCCGGCGGCGGTTTCCGGCCTGCACGAGGCGGGGCTGCCAGCGGGCAGCCGGATCGTCCTTGAAAAGCCGTTCGGCGAAGACCTGGACAGCGCGATCGCCCTGAACAAGCTGCTCGCCGACGTCATGCCGGAGCAGGCCGTCTTCCGGGTCGACCACTTCCTGGCCATGACCACCGTGCAGAACTTGCTCGGCACCCGGCTGGCGAACCGGCTGCTGGAGCCGCTCTGGAACAGCTCTCACATTGCCGAGGTGGAGATCGTCTGGGACGAGTCGCTGGCGCTGGAAGGCCGCGCGGCCTACTACGACGGCGTCGGGGCGCTCAAGGACATGCTGCAGAACCATCTGCTGCAGCTGCTGTGCCTGGTCGCCATGGAGCCGCCCCTGAGCCTCGGCGAACGTGACCTGCGCGACCGCAAGGTCGACGTGCTGCGCTCGGTCCGGCCGCTGGCCGGTGACGAAATCCTGCGGCAGAGCCGGCGGGCCAGGTACGTCGCCGGCCGCATCGGCGGCCACGACGTCCCCGCTTACGTGAACGAGGACGGAGTGGACCCTGCGCACCGCACGGAGACGTTTGCCGAGGTGGAGTTCAGGCTGGACAACTGGCGCTGGCCGGACACCGTCTTCCGGCTGCGGACCGGCAAGGCGCTGGCGCGGGACCGCAAGCAAGTCGTGGTCCACTTCCGGCCGGTGCCGCACCTGCCGTTCGGTGGCGACGCTGGGCCGAACGAGCTCAGCTTCGGCCTGGACCCCGAAGATCTGCGGCTGGAGCTGACCGGCATCGGCGCGCACGCGACGACGCTGGCGCCGCTGACCATGGCCACCCGGCTGGATCCCTCCGAGCTGCCCGCTTACGGCCGGCTGCTGCAGGCGGTGCTCACCGGGGACGCCGCGCTTTCGATCCGCGGGGACGAGGCCGAGGAGTCCTGGAAGGTTGTCACGCCGATCCTGTCCGCGTGGGAGAAGGACCTGGTCCCGCTGGAGGAATACCCGGCCGGGTCGGACGGCCCGGGGCGATGACCACATCGGCGCGGCGAGTTCTGGAAGACCAGACTTTGATAAGAAGCTCACGCCCTTCCGGCTGAACCGGTAAATTCCGCCGTTACGTCGCCAATCGCGACTCGGACACGGTCACCCCGATCCGCACCGCCACCAACACCCCGGGCAGCCCGATCCCGGTCGGGTCGCGCCCCGAGGCCATCGCGATCACTCCGTAGCGAGAACACGGCCCCGCGGCGCGTCACAAGTGAGTCCGTGCTATTGGTCGTCTGGACCGTCTGCCCACAGCCCGATCAGGCGGCGGAAGCGCTCCACGATCGCACAGACGATCCCGTCGTCCGCGAGCGCGCGACCGACTTCCTCGCGGTTGGGGCGGCGCTCTGCCTTGGCCCAGGAGAGCAGCCGACCGAGTTGGGCGGCGAGGCCGGGTTCGAGGTCACTCCAGCGCCGCACACCACATGTACGGTCGGTCGTCCACGTGTGGTCGTGGACGCTGACCAGCCCGGCAACGGCCAGCAGTGTTTTGCGGGCGACCCGGACACCAAGCAGGTCCGCAGCAACGGTCGCGGACTTCAGTTCCTGGCGCCATTGCCGAAGATGCTGGCCGAGGTCACCGTTGAAACCGCGAGCCGCCCGGGCGTCGGCAGGAAAGGCCCGCAGCCCGGCGGATGGGTCCGGGCCCGCGAGGTGCACGCAGTAGTGCCGAAGGAAGGCCCGATAGCCGTATGCCGCGTCGGTGTTGCCGGCGAAGTCCGCAGCCGTGGCAGCGACGACCTCCACACCCCGGCATCTGTCGGCATACCGTGCCGAGAGGCGTTGCTCGAGAACGGCCGTCTCCGGGAGACCGATCGACAGCAGGTCAACGTCCGATGATCCGGGACGTACGGTGCCGGTGGCGACCGATCCATACACGTACAGCGATGCGCCGGAGTCGCCGAGAAGGGCGACCGCATCGGTCAAGATGGGCTCGAAGGCCGCCGGAACCCGGCCACGGTGCGCGCCCGTCCGGATCGTGCCGTTGGCCGCCACACCCTCATCGGGATCAGCCATCGCATCGGCCCATGCCCGGGCAGTCTAGGGCTAGCAGCCTCAGTTCAGCCGAGCGTGAGTTGCTGCGATGGCCTGCCTTAGCATCACCAGATGAGTGACCAGCTGTTCGTTCCGGTCGAGTTCGCGGTTCCTGATGGGCTTACCGACGGGGAATTTCGCCTGGAGCCGCTCGGGCCGCAGCACAACGCCGCAGACTATGCCGCGTGGACCGCCAGTACCGATCACATCCGGGGAACGCCAGGGTTCGCCGGCTGGGGCTGGCCGCACGAGATGTCCCAGGCGGATAACCTCCGCGACCTCCAGCGCCACGCGCAGGACTTCGCCGACCGCCGCGGGTTTACCTATACCGTGCTCAGCGTTGAGACTGGCGATCTCATCGGATGTGTATACATCTACCCGCCCCGCACAGACGGCCCGGGCGGCACCGAGCCCGGACCGCACGCGGTCGTACGTTCCTGGGTCCGCGCGGACCGCGCCGCCCTCGACCCCGCCCTTTACCGCGTCGTTGCCGCTTGGCTGGAGCGCGACTGGCCGTTCCGCTCGATCGAGTACGCGCCACGGGCATGACCTGCTCTGCATACCGTGGCGGTCATAGCCGCCCGCGGTATCCGGGCTCGCGTCGTTCTGGGCGTCGGAGCCGCCGGGAACTCCGCGGCTAACCACTATCCGCGGTCAGGGCTGCGCGCCGAGTGTGACCGTTGCCGTGCTTGTCTTGCCGGCACGCGTGTAGTCGATCGGCACCGTGTCACCCGGCTTCTTGGTCAAGGTCAATTCCTGCAGCTGGATATTGCTGGTCGCGGGCTGGCCGTTGACCTTGGTTATCACGTCGCCTTGGCGCAGGCCCGCGACCTCAGCCGGGCCGCCGGCCACGACCCCGCCAACGAACAGTCCCCGCGGAACGCCCGCCTGGGCCGCGGACTCGGCCGAGATCGGCACGGTCTGCAGGCCGAAGAAGGAGTGGGTCGCCCGGCCGGTCGCGATGAGCTCGCTGGAGATGGTCTCCGCGATCTCCACCGGGACGGCGAAGCCGAGCCCGATGTTCCCGCCCGATGCCTCGCCAGACGAGCTCGGCACCGAGGCCCCGGCGGTCGGCACCCCCACGAGCTGGCCGTCGCAGTTGACCAGGGCGCCTCCGCTATTGCCCGGGTTGATCGCGGCATCGGTCTGCAGCGCGGACACGAGCAGCGCCGAGCGGTCGTTCTCGCCGGGCACCTCCACGGTCCGGTCGAGCGCGCTGACGATGCCGGAGGTCACCGTGCCGGACAGTCCCAGCGGCGCGCCCACCGCGATCACCGGCTCGCCTACCTGGACCGACTGCGAGGAACCCAGCGCGATCGGCTTCAGCTCTCGCGGCGGCGAGACCTTGAGCACCGCCAGGTCGGTGAGCGGATCACGGCCGGTGATGGTCGCCGCGGCGGTGGCGCCATCGGAGAACAGAACTTCGACCGCCCCGCCGCTGGCGGCGGCCGCGATCACGTGATTGTTGGTGAGGATGTAGCCGTCGGACTTGATGACCTCTCCGGACCCCACGCCGCTCTCACTGCCGTTCGGTCCCTTCACCGCGATCGTCACCACGGACGGGATGACCTTGTCGGCCACGGACGTCACCGAGCAGCTCCCGCTCGAGTCGGCGGATGCGCCCACGGTGGAGGCGCTCGACGAGGCCGTGGCGGCGCTTATCAGCCCGCCGGCAATCCCCCCGACAACGAGCGCTGCCACGAGCGCTACCCATAGCCGCCACCGACGCATGCCGACTCCCCCGGCGTAGCGCCCTGCTGCCCCCGCTGCCGTTCCATGGCGCACGCTCGATGTTCCCGTACCCCCCGGCCGCACCAGATAATCCGGCCGAGTCAGCGGGGGGCGTCGCGTAATGGCCCGTCGTTATGGCTACGGCTGGCTGCCCGCCATCACCTCGCTGTCCGCGGCGGGCACTGACTTGCGCGGGCGCCCGCGCGGCTTCTTGCCAGCGGCGATCGCGCCGCGCAGGAACAGTGCGCCACCCCAGACCCCGTACGGCTCGCCGCGCTGCAGCGCCCCGGCCAGGCAGGCGGACTGAACCGGGCAGACGCGGCACAGCGCCTTGGCGCGCACGACATCGTCCGGCGAGTCGGCGAAGAAAAGCTCTGGGTCGCTGCTGCAGGGCAGCTGCGGGGTGGCGGCCGGCTGCAGCGGCTGGCGGCGGCCGGTTCCCGGCACGTAAGTCGCGGCGTACATCGGTTCCTCCCTCGTTGTATCGGCGGCCGCGCCCGGGGGGTTACCTGGCCGGGCGCAGACGCCGATCGGTCCCGATCACGAATGCGCTGCCCGCCGAACGAGCCGGGCACCTACGCGGGATGCCGCCATGCCGGATCGGGTGCCCGCCCTGATGCCACGGGCCCGCCTGACCCGGGCCCCCGTCGCCGCTTCGTTACGCAGATCCTTGGCCCGCTCGACGGCCATGCTCTGCAGTAGGTAGGGATACATCTCGTCCTCCTCGGTCCTCGCATCTTTGAGATTCGGCGTAAGGCACGGTCCCGCACATCGGGCAACCGCCTTATCTCTGCGCGCGCTGGGTCCTTAGGCGTCCGTCCGCAATAAGTAGCGCGGACGCACGGCGCCGCTGCAGGGCGGATTTGGATGAGGTTTCCGTAGGTCCGGATAAGCGCGATTCGTATCCAAAGATTTTTTCGATAAATCTTGGATGTGCTGTGTGGATGGCTGTGGTTTTGTCGGTGCCCGCCGGTAGCGTGGGCAGTGGCAGATCGGGACGGAACGGCCGGTGAGGAGGTGAGCCGATGTCAGCCCAGGCGTCAGAACCAGCCCCGGATGATGACTTGGCCGCCGCCTCGCCCGGCGGCGGCCAAGTTGCGCCCTTGCCGGGCGGTGGTGAGGTGAGGGCGGGTCACCCTGACCATCAGCCAGGACACCGACCTGGACCACCCCAGCCGGCCGCAGCTACACCACCGCACCCGACAGCCACCCGCTCTGAATCGGGTTCCGCGCCCCCAGCCAGACCGTATCGACGCCGCCGGGCCCGGTCGGCACTTCGCCGCCGGGCCCGGTCAGAAGACGCCGCCCTCGGTCAGGAGGCGTCGCCGAGCGCCACCTGGACGGTGCGCTCCTCGGTGCCGCGCACCAGGCCGAGCTCGACGGTGCCGGTGCCCGCCGCCTGGAGGGCGTCGAACAGGTCGTCGATGGTGCGGGTCGGCCGCCCCCCTGCGGACACGATCAGGTCCCCGGCGGCCAGGCCGGCCCGGGCGGCCGGGCTTTCCTCGGTTACATCGCGGATCAGCAGGCCCTCGCGCTCGGGAAGGCCGACGGCTCGGCGCATCCGCCGCGCCACGTGTCCGGGCGCGATCGCGATGCCGAGCTGCGGCGGGGCCGTGAACTCGCCGCGACCGAGCGCGTCGATCCGGTCTCGCAGCGCCTCGTCGGCGGGTATGGCCAGGTAGAAGCCCTCGCCGAGGCGGTTGGTGTTGATCCCGAGCAGCTGCCCGGCGGCATTCACGGTGGGGCCGCCGGAGGAGCCGGGCAGCAGCGGCGCGGTGTGCTCGACGCTGCCGGTGATGCGGCGGCCGCGGGGGCCGCGGAAGGCGCGGTCGATGCCGGAGACGAACCCGAACGTCACCCGCAGCCCCCGCCCGCCGGGGTTGGCCAGCGCGAAGACGGGCGTCCCGATGCTGGCTGGGGCACCGTCGGCCCACGGCAGCGCGGGAGCCCCGCCGGTGTCCACTTCGATGACCGCGACGTCGGCGTCGATGTCGCGGGCGACCAAGGTACCTTCGGCGGTCCGGCCGTCGGCAAAGGTGACGGCCACCTGGTCACCGCGCACGTTGTGCGCGTTGGTCAGCACCCGTCCCTCGCCCAGGATGACGCCCGAGCCCGCGCCCCACCGCTGTCCGATGCCCACGACCGACGCGCCGGCGCCCTCCGCCAGCCGCGCGATGCCTTCCTGGATCTCGTCGAGAATTGCCATCACTGCGCCTTTCCAGTCCTGCAGTAGCTAGTAACTTGCAATCTACTACTTACTCCGCTGGTGTCAACGCGACTACGATCGCTTGCATGACCGGATCCGAGCCCGTTCCCTCACCGCTGGCCGAAGCGCTGGCCAGGGTCGGTGACCGCTGGACGCTGCTGGTTGTGGATGCGCTGCTGCCCGGGCCGCGGCGGTTCAACGACCTCCTCGGCCAGATCCCGGGCATCGCGCCCAACATCTTGTCCGAGCGTCTCAGGCGGCTGGAGCGGGAGGCGCTGGTCGTCGCGCGGCCTTACTCCGACCGGCCGCCCCGGGCCGCTTACGAACTGACCGCCGAGGGCAAGGAACTCGCCGGGGCGCTTCGCCTGCTGGCGCACTGGGGAGCCAGGCGCGCCGACCCGGCCGAGACCCCCCGCCACCCGGAATGCGGCACCCCGGTCGAGGTCCGCTGGTACTGCCCCACCTGCGACCGCCTCGTCGACAGCGAGTCGTCACACCCGGAACTGCATTACGTGTAGCCCTCGGGGTGAAGCGACCGGAGGATGTGGGTAACCTCCGGCGGGCCGCCGCGCACTAAGGAGTGTGGCCCGGGTCGCTGTCTTCCGCCGGTCGGGAGGGCTGTCGTGACGATTGTCCGCATCGCGCATGCTGAGCCCCGGCGGTTGCGGTCGCCGGACGGCGGTGCCCGGACCGGCCAGTACCTTGTCGTGCTCGCCGATGAATCGGCGGGCCGGGCACTGCCGCTGTGGCTGCGGGTGCCCGGCGGCGACTCGCTATCGCGGCTGCTGGACCGGCCTGCCGCGGACGACGTGCCGACCGGCGTTCTGGAGGAGACGGCCGCCCGCATGCTGCACGCCGCCGGGGCCAGGGTGACCGGCGTGGACATCGAGCCAACCGGTGCGGATGCACCGGAACTGGGCTCGGGCACGGTCACGGCACGGGTCGGGCTCGCCACGGCCGCCGGAACCCGTGATCTCGTGGTGAGCGCCGGGTACGGCCTGGCACTGGCCGCCGCGGCCGGGGCACCGGTCCGGGTCGCCGATGAGGTGATGGACCGGCTCGCGGTCCCGGTCCACGGCGATGACCTGCTGGCGCCGTTCCTGCCCCCGCTCCCCCCGGGAGGCGCCCAGCCACTGGGCCGTCCTGTGCAGCTATGGCGCTTCGAGCCGCGCAACCTGACGTTCGCCGACGGCCTGGCCATGTGGGAGCTGGCCGGCAGCTTCTTCGCCGCTGGCCGGTCACATTGGCGGGACTATTCCGGCACCGCCGCAGACCGGTCCGCAGCCCTCGCCTCCACGGTCCCCGAACCCTCCGGTTTCGCCGTCCTGGTCCAGACGATCTGGGCCGACGACTACCGCGGCGCCGTGGTCACCTTCCGTGGACAGTTGCGCGCTCACGACGTCGCCGACCATGCCGGACTGCATCTCGCGGTCGGCCCTCCGGACGGACCTCCCGCCGCCCACCTGCGCAATCGCGGCGGCAGCAGCCTGACCGGCCCCGGCAGCAGCCACTGGACCTGGCATGAAGTCACGGCCGATGTCCCGGGCGACGTCGACGTCATCCGGTTCGGCATCTCCTTGACCGGCCGCGGCCGCGTCGAGCTGCGCGGCGCAGAACTCACCCTCGGGCGCGTGAGGTCTGCGGGGTAAGCAGAGCATGGACATCCCGGACGGCGACCTGGTCCGGCTGGCACGCGACGGCGATCCGGCCGCGTTCCAGCTGCTGGTCGAACGGCACCTGCCAATGGCCCGCGCCCGTGCTGCGCGGCTCTGCCGACAGCCGGACGAGGTGGACGACGCCGTGCAGGACGCCTTCCTGCAGGCGTTCATCGCACTGGACCGGCTGCGCGACCCCGGCCGGTTCGCCGGCTGGCTGGGCGGCATCGTGACCAACGTCTGCCGCGCCCAGCGCCGCCACCCACCGCTCACCCTGCTCGGCGACTGGCCCGAGAACCTGCACCCGGCATCGGCGCACGGGCTGCCCTCGGCCGAAGACCTGGACCGCGCCGACGCGCTGGGCCGCGCGGTGGCCGGCCTGCCCCCGGGGCAGCGCCAGGCCGTCACCCTCTTCTACTACGCCGACCAGCCCGCCAGCCAGATCCCCGGTACGCCCGGCGCCGCCAAGGCCAGCCTGCATAAAGCCCGCCTCCAGCTGCGCGCCTACATCACCGCGCACCGCCCCGACCTCATCCCGGACACCTCTCGGAGAACTCCCATGACCAGCGTCCGCATCGCGCACGCCGACCCCTGGCCCGGACGCAGGCCGGACGGCGGGATGACCATCAGCCACGTGCTCGTTGTGCTCGCCGACGACGCCGGGCACCGGGCACTGCCGGTCCGCCTGGCCGGCCGCGACGCCGCGTTCTGGCGCCTGCTTGCGCCTCCGGACAACCGCGATGAGGAAGAACCAGAAGAAAGTGCCGAAGAAACGACCGGTCAGCTGCTGCAGGCGGCCGGGATCAGGGTGACCGCCGTGACCGTCACCGGCCTGGGTCCGGGGGTAACTGCCGCGCGGATCGAATTCGGCACGCCCGGCGGAACCCGGCAGATCACCGCCCGCCTGGCCGACGGCCTGGCCCTCGCCGTCATCACAAGTGCGCCACTGGCCGTCGACGGCCCGGTGCTGGACCGGCTCGCCGAGCCCGTCACGGGCCCCGACCTGCTCGGACCGTTCCGCAACCGGCAAGCGGCCAGCTGGCCGCCCCCGCGCAGGCGGTTCGCGCCGCGCAACCTGACGTTTGCCGACGGCCTGGACCCGTGGCGGCTCGGCGGCAGCTTCCAGCGCGAAACCGCCGGCTCCCACGACCGGGACTATTCCTGCGCCATCGAAGACGGGCGGGCGATCCTGACCGCAACCGTCCCCGAGCCCGCCGGATTCGCCGCCCTCACCCAGACGATCTGGGCCGATGACTACCGCGGCGCCGCGGTCACCTTCCGCGGCGACCTGCGCACCACCGACGTCGCCGGCCGCGCCGGACTGGTGCTCCGGGTCACCGGCGAGGGACAGCTCTTCCGGCGTGGCCAGCCAGGACCCGACCCCCGCCAGGCCGGACCCGACCCCCGCCACGATCCCGCCAACCACTTCGCCGCCGTCACCGGCAGCCGCGACTGGGCCCGCCACGAGGTCACCGCCCAGGTTCCGCCCGACGCCGCCATCATCAGCTTCGGCGTCTTCCTGACCGGCCGCGGCCAGATCGAACTAGCCAACCCCGAACTCGAACGGCAGCCCTAATAGAGGATTGGGGTATCGCGTCAGTGAATACGACTGACGCAATACCCCAATAACCCGATCATGCAGGTTTGTGCCTGAATTGCCCGGATTCCGGGAGCCAGAGGTGCCGGCGGGAGGCGCTCCGGCCGGGCGCTCTAGCCGGGGTCCGGGCCGGTGGCGACCGGGCGGCTGGGATCGGTGGCCCAGTTGGACCAGGAACCCACGTACAGGCTCGCGGGAACGCCGGCCAGGTCGAGCGCCAGGACCTCGTGCGCGGCGGTGACGCCGGACCCGCAGTACGCGCCGACGCCGAGATCCGGCGCGCCCGGCCGGCCCGCTGTGACGCCCAGAGCCTCGAAGCGCCGCCGCAGTTCGGCCGGGGGCAGGAACCGCCCGCCCGGGCCGACGTTGGCGGCCGTCGGCGCGGTCACGGCCCCCGGGATGTGCCCGGCCACCGGGTCGACCGGCTCGGTCTCGCCGCGGTACCGTTCCCCGGCCCGCGCGTCGAGCAGCACACCGGACCTGGCCAGCGCGGCCGCGCCCGCCGCGTCCAGCACCGGAAGCTGGCCCGGCGTCGCGGTGAAGTCTCCCGGCGCGATCTGCGGCTCGTCGACGGTGACCGGCAGCCCGGCCGCCACCCAGGCACGGTAGCCGCCGTCGAGCACCCGCACCTGGTCGTGGCCGAAGTACCGCAGCGTCCACCAGGCGCGCGCGGCGATCGTCGAGTCGCCGTCGTCATACGCGACGACCGGGTACCCGTCCCGCACGCCGGCCCGGCGCATCGAGGCCTCGAAGTCGGCGGCGGCCGGCAGTGGATGCCTGCCCCCGGCGCCCGGCGGCCCGGCCAGGTCGGTGTCCAGGTCCACGAACACGGCCCCGGGCAGGTGCCCAGCGCGGTAGCTGTCGATACCGGGCGGCCCGCCCAGCCGCCAGCGGACGTCGAGCAGGACCGGCGGCGCGTCGCCGGAAAGCTCGCTGGCCAGCGAGTCGACGTCGATCAGCGAATGGCCGCTCATCCCTGGGGATAACCTCTCGTTTTCTGTGCACAAGCCGTGGAGACCCGGTGCGTTTCCCCGGCCCGGCTGTGCACAAACCTGTTACTGGCCGCGGTTACCCTGACTGCGCCCGCAGCCAGTCGAGGACCTCGGCGGCGTGCTGGTTCGGCGGGAAGATCGGGTAGAAGACGTGCTCGATCGTGCCCCGGTCCAGCACCAGCGTGAGCCGCTTGTACCGCACCACGCCGTCGGCGGCGGTGAACGTCGGCAGCCGCAGCCGGTCGGCCAGCACCAGGCCGGAGTCGGACAGCAGCGGGAACGGCAGTGCCAGCCGCTCGGCCGCCTCGGCCTGCTCCGCAGGGCTCTGCACGGACAGCCCGTAGACCTGAGCGCCGAGCCCGGTCAGCTCGTCGTAGTGGCTGCGGAACCCCAGCGACTCCGGGGTGCAGCCGCGGGCGCCGGGGACGTCGTCCCAGCCTTCGGGGAGCGCCACCCCCGGCGTCCCGGTCATCGGGTACACGTAAACGATCGCGCGCGGGCCGAGCCGGGACAGGTCCACCGTCTCGCCGGTGGTCGCTGGCAGCGTGATCGACGGCATGACCGCACCGGTCAGGTGCGCGGCCGCGCCGTCGTCCTCGGGGACCGGCAGGTCCGCGGGCAGCTGCTCGTAATTCGCAGTCAAGTTCCACCCCTTCCGCGGGCCCGCCCGGCGCCGGCGCCGCTGACTTGGTTATATCGGTTCCGGTCAGCCGCGCAACAGGGTCAGCAGCGGTACCGCCTGGTCCGCGGGGGTCAGCGAGCCGTGCATGCCGATCAGCGCGGACTCCCGTGGTTCGGCCTTCGTGGCCACGATCGCCGACGTGCCGACCGGGGCGGCGACCACGTCGCCGATCCGCGGCGCCAGCCGCGGATCGGCCGGCCCGAACCAGCCCTCGGCGATCGCCTCGTCCCTGGGCACGACCCAGGCCCGGTGCCCGAGCACCTCGCGCCAGGCCGTCAGCACGTCGGCGGCGGCACCGGGCTGCGCGTACACGTGCCTGGCCCGCGCGTCGCCGCCGAGCAGGGCCACGCCGTCGCGCAGCCCGGGCACGGTGTCGGCGTCGGTCCGGTCCTGCGGCGGCACGTCCACCATGCCGTGGTCGGCGGTCACGTACAGCGCGGTTCCCGGCGGCAGCCCGCCCGCCAGATGCTCCGCCAGCCTGTCCACCTGGCCCAGGTGATACCGCCAGCCATCCGACGAGCACCCCAGCCGGTGCCCGGTCGCGTCGAGGTCGCCGTGGTACACCACCGCCAGCGCCCGGTCCGAGCGCCGCAGCGCCGCGGCGGCCTGCGCAGCCAGCGCGCCGAGCGTGTCGGCGGCCACCTCCTGCGCGCCGCGCAGCGCCGCGGCCGAAAGGCCGGTTCGCAGCAGCGCGGTGTGCGCCACGTGGAACCCGGTGATCCCGGCCCTGGCGGCGCGCTCGAAGATGGTCGATCCCGGCTGCCAGGCGACCGGGTCCACCCGGGAGTCCCAGCGCAGCGTGTTCAGCAGCCTGCCCTCGCCGGGCACCGCCACCTGATAGCCGAGCACGCCGTGCTGCCCCGGGGGCCTGCCGGTCCCCAGCGACGCCATGCTGGTCGCGGTCATGGCCGGGAACCCGGTGGTCACCGGCCGGCCGGACACCGCGAGCTCGGACAGGAACGGCGCCGCGGCCGGGTGCTCACGCAGCAGCTCCCAGCCCAGGCCGTCCACCACCAGCACGCATATCCGGTCAGCGTCCGGCAGCCCCAGCGGGTTCGGTTCCCTCGTCATCCCCAGCGCCGCCAGCAGCGACGTCCCCAGGTCGGCCAGGCTGTTCTCGCCGTACCCCGGCAGCAACGGCAGCGACGCCGGCAGGTCGGTCAGCACGCCCGGAACCGGTCGCCGAGCAGCCGGGCGACGTGCTCCGGCACCACGTCAACGGCGCCCTCCCAGTGCAGGCGTTCCAGGAACGTGGAGTCCGAGCGGTAGAGCGGCCGCAGGTTCGAGCGGCAGGCCAGCCGCAGGTTCAGCGGGTAGCCGTCGGTGCCGGGCGGGGCTCCGTAGATCGCCCAGTTGAAGCTCTCGTATCCCATCTCCGCGTACCCGCCAAGGGCAACCGCCAGCCCGTGGGCCAGTTCCTCGGTCAGCTCCGCGGTGAGCTGCGCAGGTGAGCAGATGCCCGGGACGAACGCCCGCAGCTCGGCCGGGGCTATCGGGGCAAAGCTGGCCAGCCACTGGACCCGCCCGGTGTCACCCAGGTAGCGCTCCCCGGCGCTCCGCTCGGCGTCCAGGTAGGCGTCAAACCGCTCCGGCGGCACGTCCGCCAGCAGCCGCTGGAACGTCGTTGGATGGGAGTCGACGATCCCCTGCGTGTGCGGATGAAACAGCGAGCTGCCCGAGGGCAGCATGTGGTTGGCGTTGACCGAGGCCCATACCGACTCCGGCTCCGCAACGATCACCGCCTGGGCGTGCGCGACCTGCGTGGCGAGGTTGTCCGCGATCAGCCGCTGGGTCATCCCGCCGACCGGCAGGTAGTGCAGCCTGGGCGAGTAGACCGCCACCACGCTGTGCGACGAGTACGCGTGCAGGTTCGCGAACAGGACCGCCTCGCCGCGCACGATCCGCCCCTCGGGGTCGATCCGCGGCGGCAGCTTGGGGGTGAGCCGCTCGAGCCGTCCGGGGCAGAACGGGCAGCTCGGCTGTGTCTGGCTGGCAAACTCCTCCAGGTCGAAGTCGCTGGGCGGCATCAGGCCGCGCTCGGGCAGGATCCGCGAGCTGTGGCCGGTGAGCGGGTCAACGCGCACCTCGATCGTGGCCCGGACCGGCTCTCCCGTGCCTGGGTCGATCATCTCGGCGGTCATCGACCCACGTTTGAAGTCCATCGCTGGCCGGCCGGCGGCTCTAGATGGCCGACAGGGTCAGCAGCGGGACCAGCTGGTCCGCGGGTGTCAGCGAGCCGTGCATGCCGACCAGCGCGGACTCACGCGGCTCGGCCTTTGTGGCCACGATCGCGAACGGCCCGGCCGGCGCGGCCACCACGTCGCCGATCCGCGGCGCGAGCAGCGGATCCACCGGCCCGAACCAGCCCTCGGCGATCGCCTCGTCCCTGGAGACCACCCAGGCCCGGTGCCCGAGCACCTCGCGCCAGGCGGCCAGCACGTCGGCGGCGGCGCCGGGCACCGTGTACACGTGCCTGGCCCGCGGCTCACCGCCGAGCAGCGCCACACCGTCGCGCATCCCCGGCACCGTGTCCGCGTCGATGCGATCCTGGGCTGGCACATCTACCATGCCGTGGTCGGCCGTCACGTACATCGCGGTTCCCGGCGGCAGCGCGCCGGCCAGCTGCTCGGCCAGCTTGTCCACGTGCCCCAGGTGATACCGCCAGGCGTCCGACGAGCACCCGAAGACGTGCCCGGTCGCGTCGAGCTCGCCGTGGTACACCATCGCCAGCGCCCGGTCCGACCGCCGCAGGACCGCGGCGCCCTCGGCGGCCAGCGCGCCGAACGTGTTCGCGCCGACGTAGTCGGCGCCGCGCATCGTGGCGACGAAGAGCCCGGTGTGCTGGAAACCCGAATGGCCCACCCGGTGCGCGGCGACTCCGTCGGCCGCGGCCCGCTCGAAGATGGTCGGTCCGGCCTGCCAGGCCACCGGATCCACCCGGGAATCCCAGTGCATCGCGTTCAGCAGCCTGCCCTCGCCCGGCACCGCCACCTGGTAGCCGAGCACGCCGTGCAGCCCTGGGGGCCTGCCGGTCCCCAGCGACGCCATGCTGGTCGCCGTCGTCGCCGGGAACCCGGCGGTCAGCGGCCGGCCGGCCATCGCGAGCTCGGACAGGAAGGGCGCCGCGGCCGGATGCTCACGCAGCAGCTCCCAGCCCAGCCCGTCCACCACCAGCAGGCACACCCGGTCCGCGTACGGCAGCCGCAGCAGGTTCGGCTCCCCCGGCACCCCCAGCGCCGCCAGCACCGACAACGACAGATCGGCCAGGCTGCTCTCGCCGTACCCCGGCAGCGCTGGCAGCGACGTCGGCAGATCGGTTATCACCGACGGCCCTTCGGGTGTCATCGCGGTCCCGTCAGCCCCTGCTGGTGGCCTCGGAGAGCGCCTGGGCGAAGTCAAGGACCTGCCGCACCGCATCCTCCCCGTCCGCCGCCTCGCTGACGCGCATGGTCAGATCGTCGGCGGTCATTGTCCCTGTGTACCCATGATCCGCCTCGCAGCTCTCATCACCGCAGTGCGCGGGCTCGAGCTCGATATGCGAAAGCACGTTCCAGCCGATCGTCAGCACCACCTCGGTCGGCATCGTGCTGCCCGGGACGTACGAGGCCGGATCCGACACCACCCGGGTCACCGCGACCGACGAGATCTGGGTGAACCTGACAGCTTCGGTGCTGGTCTCCGCCTGCGGGCGGGAATCCTCGTCGCCGGCTTCGGCCGGGCTCTCGTCGGTGTGTGAGTAGACGAGCCGGGTCGGCGTGAGCGCCAGCACCGTCATGTGCCGCCGCACCTCCATGCCCGGGTCGAACAGCGCGTCATGGGTGACGACGTACGAAACCACCGGCTCGTTCCCGAGAGCGGATGACACCGCGTCGAAAACCAGGCCCGGGTAGTAGCCACTTCGCTCGATCGCGGCGCGCATCCCGCCCTCGGCCGCGACTTTGGTATCCCTCATTCCCCCATCCTGCCCTGTCTGGCGCCCGCCGCTTACATCGCGGGGGATAGATCGGGCACTCGGCCGGAGTGGAAAACCGCGATCGGCCACCATTCCCCCGCGAATGACAGCATAGGCCTACTTAGTGCGTTAGTGACGGAATGGCGCGGTGCCGGCCGCCGCGCCGGGCAGGTACCGCATCAGCACCACGTCGCCGAGCAGGCGGACCTCGGCCAGGTGCATGCGATGCGGCGGCGCGCCCGGGCCGGCGCCGCGGATCCGCGGCGCCGCCGGGTCGCCGACGAACAACGGCGCGACCACCAGGTGCAGTTCGTCGGCCAGGCCCTCGGCGAGGAACTGCGCGAGCACGCTGCCGCCGCCCTCCACCATCAGCCGGCGCACTCCCCTGGCCGTCAGGTCGGCGAGAACCGCGAACAGGTCGACCCGGCCGTCCCGGCCGCCGACGCCGATGATCTTGGTGCCGTCGGTGCCGCCGATCCGGTTCTCGACCCGTTCCCGCTCCGGTGCGGGCACGTAGACCAGCCGGGGCCCATCGCCCGCGCTGAAGAAGCGCGCCGCTGCGTCGAGGTCGCCGCTGGCCGTCAGCGTGACCCTGGCCGGGCTGGCGGGCAGCCCGCGGGCGACCCGGCCGCGCCGGCGGGCCTTCGACCGCACCAGCAGCGCCGGGTTGTCCCGGCGGATGGTGCCCGCGCCGACCAGGATCGCGTCGCTGCCGGCCCGCACCTCGTCGACCCGGTCGAGATCCGCCTCGTTGGACAGGATCAGCCTGGTGCCGGTGGCGTCGTCGATGCAGCCGTCGACCGACATCGCGACCGACAGCAGCACGTACGGGCGTTCTGCCACGCGGGCCTCCTACGCTGGTGCCATGCTCTGGGGCAG
>JASHOI010000356.1 GCA_030041195.1 Streptosporangiaceae bacterium
CCCGAGCCCGCGCCCGCGCTCTCGCCCGCGCTCTGGCCCGCGCTCTGGCCCGCGCTCTCGCTCGTCACGGCGGCCTCGGCGGCCTCGGCGGCTGGCTCGGCGCTCGGCCCCGGGCCTGCCACGGCGTCGGCCTCGCCCGCCGGGGTGCCGGCGGCGATGTTGGTCGACCGGCGCTTGGAGATCACCACGGCCGCCACGACGATGATCACGGCGCCGAGCGCCACGCCGACCCGCAGGCCGTCGTTGTGCGCGTACTTGACCACGCTGGTCGCGATCAGCAGCGAGACCAGGTTCATGACCTTGATCAGCGGGTTGATCGCCGGCCCCGCGGTGTCCTTGAACGGGTCACCCACCGTGTCGCCGATGATCGTCGCCTCGTGCGCCTCGGAGCCCTTGCCGCCGTGGAACCCGTCCTCGACCAGCTTCTTGGCGTTGTCCCACGCGCCGCCGGAGTTGGCCAGGAACACCGCCATCAGCACGCCGACCGCGATGGCGCCGCCGAGGAACGCGCCGAGTGGCGCGTACCCGAACGCGAAGCCGACCGCGATCGGCGTCAGCACCGCGAGCAGCCCGGGGGTGGCAAGCTCGCGCAGCGAGTCCTTGGTGCAGATGTCGACAACCGCGCCGTAGTCCGGCTTCTCGGTATAGTCCATGATCCCGGGGTGCAGCCGGAACTGCTTGCGTACCTCGAGGACCACCTGCCCGGCCGCCCGGCCGACCGCCCGGATCAGCAGGCCGGCGAACAGGAACACCACCGAACCGCCGATGATGATGCCCACCAGGACGTTGGGCCGGTCGATGGACAGGCTGAACGTGCCGGCCGCCGAGCCGAGCGCCTGCTCGACGTCGGTGCGGAACGCGCCGAACAGCGCGGTCGCCGCGAGCACGGCGGTCGCGATCGCGATGCCCTTCGTGATGGCCTTGGTCGTGTTGCCGATCGCGTCCAGGTGGGTCAGCGTCTCGGCGGCCTCCCCCTCGATCTCGCCGGACATCTCGGCGATGCCCTGGGCGTTGTCGGTGACCGGGCCGAACGAGTCCATGGACACGATCACGCCGACGGTGGTCAGCAGGCCGGTGCCGGCCAACGCGACAGCGAACAGCGCGATCGTGGCGTTGCCGGTGCCGAGCAGGAACGCGCAGTAGACGGCGCCGCCGATCAGCAGCGCCGAGTAGACGGCGGACTCAAGCCCGGTGGAGATGCCGGAAAGGATCACCGTGGCGGCGCCGGTCTCCGAGGCCTGACCGATCTCGCGGACCGGCTTGCGGTTGGTCTCGGTGAAGTACCCGGTCAGCAGCTGGATCGCGCTGGCCAGCACGAGCCCGATCACGACCGCGCCGATGGCCAGCCACCGCGGATCGCCGTTGTAACTGTGGATCGACCCGGTCACCCCGGGCAGCTCGCTGAAGTGCGAGGGCAAGAACAGGAACGCGGCCCCGATGACCAGCAGCAGCGAGAACACCGCCGAGATGAAGAACCCGCGGTTGATCGCGGTCATGCCGCTGCGGTCGGACCTGCGCGGCGCGACGGCGAAGATGCCGACGACCGCGGTGATCACGCCGATCATCGGCACGATCAGCGGGAACACGAGCCCCTTGTCGCCGAAGGCCACCTTGCCCAGGATCAGCGAGGCGACCAGCATCACCGAGTACGACTCGAACAGGTCGGCGGCCATGCCCGCGCAGTCACCCACGTTGTCGCCGACGTTGTCCGCGATCGTGCCCGCGTTCCGCGGGTCGTCCTCGGGGATACCCTTCTCGACCTTGCCGACCAGGTCCGCGCCGACATCGGCTGCCTTGGTGTAGATACCGCCGCCGACACGCATGAACATCGCGAGCAGCGCCGCGCCGAAGCCGAAGCCCTCGAGCACGTTCGGCGCGTTGCTCTTGTAGGTGAACACCACCAGCGCTGCGCCGAACAACCCGAGGCCGACCGTGAACATGCCCGCGACCCCGCCGGTACGGAACGCGATCCGCATCGCCGCGCGCTCGCCGGAGTCCTTGGCCGCAGCGGCGACCCGGCCGTTGCCGCGCACGCACAGCGACATGCCGGTGAACCCGGTGAGCCCGGAGAACACGGCGCCGACCAGGAAGAACAGCGACCGCCCCCAGCGGACGCCGTCCCCGTCCGCTGGCAGCAGCAGCAGGACGAAGAAGATGATCACGACGAACACGCCGAGGGTGCGGAACTGGCGCCGCAGGTAGGCGGCCGCACCCTCCTGGACCGCCAGCGAGATCTCCTGCATCTTCGGCGTTCCCTTGCTGGCCGCGAGCACCTCGCGGACCAGCACCCACGCCACGCCGAGCGCGCACAGTGCGACCACGCCCACGACGATCACCCAGGTGAGGTTTGAGCCGGTTACACCGACCTGCCCACCTGCTAGGGCGAGGCTGACCTTAGACATCTGTTGTCCTCCTTGACGGCGCAGCCGGGCCTCGCGCGAAACTGCCCGGTGCGCGCCCACACCAAACGGGCGCGGGCGTGTCGAACCTGGCCGACGGGTGCCACAACGGCAGTGCCGGGGAGTCTACGCATCTGAATCGGAGAATGGTAATGCGCCCCCGCCCGTCATGCCATCACGACCTGATCAAAACGCGGCGAAATCCGGTCAGGCCTGCAACCCAACGGACGGCCAGCTCATCCTGATGCTGGTTCCCGCGGAGGTTTCGTGGATCTGAACGTCGTCGGCCAGTTCGGCGATCACGGCCAGCCCGAAGCCCTGCGGTCGTCCGGTGTCGGTGACCTCCACCTCGAACCGCCCGGCCTGGTCGGTCAGCGCGATCCTGACCGGCTCGGCCGGGCAGTGCAGCCGGTGCGCCTCGACCGCCCGCGAGCAGGCCTCCCCGACGGCGAGCCGCACCTCGTCGAGGAGCGCTTCGTCTACACCGCTGCGCCTCGCCACCGCGGTAGCGACCAGCCGCGCGGTGCGCACGTGGGCAGGCAAAGCGGTGAAGCTGACTTCAACTGTCGGCATGTCGGCGTGTCAGCCCAGTGGCTACTTCTCGGATTTTCTGGCCGTGATCGCCTCATCCACGGTGTCGTGGATGCCGAACACCTTGGTCAGCCCGGTGATCCGGAAGATCTTTAGAATCCGCTCCTGCGTGCACACCAGGTCCAGGGAGCCGTCGTGGGCCCGGACCCGCTTCAGGCCGCCGACCAGGACCCCAAGCCCGGTGGAGTCGAGGAACTCGACCTTTTCCATATTCACGACGAGCTGGTAGAAACCGTTGTTCACCAGCTCGATCAACAGCTCACGCAAGCGCGGCGCGGTGTAGACGTCGATCTCGCCTTCCACGTCGACGATCTCGATCCCATCCTTGCTGTGGTGATCCAACTTCAGATCCACAAATCCTCCAGCGCCATGCGGTCAGGTCAGAGCGCGCCGTCCCGGGCGGCCCTGGGCCGGTATACACGCCCGGCCGGGCCATGCTACCCGCGCGCATTCAATCACGCTCTGAGGTCATGTCTACATCAGATCGGAGTTACAGGCACCTTGCCTGGTGATGACACACTGAAACCCTATGATGACTGCGGTGCCACTGCTCGCTGAAGATGAGCTCCCCGCGAGTCCGATCCCACCAGGCGCGGCCCGGATCCTGGGAGCGGGCGCGCGGTCAGGGAAGCTTACCCATCTGGAGCACGTTCCCGCAGCCGTTGGCCGGCGTGTCGGGTGGCCGGGCTGGGTCCCGCCGGAAGTTACCAAGGCGTTCGAGGCCGCCGGCGTGTCGGGCCCCTGGGAGCACCAGGCGGTGGCCGCCGACCACGCGGCGGCGGGCCGAAACGTGATCATCTCCACAGCACCGGCATCCGGCAAGTCGCTCGGGTACCTGCTGCCCGCGCTGACCCGGGTGCTCGGCGGCGGCACCGCGCTGTACCTCTCGCCGACCCGAGCGCTCGCCGCGGACCAGCTTCGCATGGTCACGTCGCTCGGCATCCCCGGCATCCGGGCGGCGGTGGTGGACGGCGACACGCCGTACGGCGAGCGCGCCTGGGCCAGGGCGCACGCGACGTACCTGCTCAGCACCCCGGACATGCTGCATCATTCGCTGCTGCCGCAGCACGCCCGCTGGGACGGCTTCTTCCGCCGGCTGTCCTGCGTGATCGTGGACGAATGCCACACCTACCGCGGCGTTTTCGGATCCCACGTGGCACAGGTCCTGCGCAGGCTGCGCCGGGTCAGCGCACATCACGCATCGAGAAGACCGCCCTTAACGCAAAGCTTCCCGCCGGTCTTCGTGCTCTGCTCGGCCACGATCAGCGAGCCGGAAACCTGCGCCCGGCTGCTCACCGGCCTCGACGCGGTCGCGGTGACCGCGGACGCGGCGCCGCGCGGGTCGCTCACGTTCGGGCTATGGGAGCCGCCGCTCACCACGCTGCGCGGCGAGGCGGGCGCCCCGGTGCGGCGCACCGCCACGGCCGAGGCCGCCGGGCT
>JASHOI010000357.1 GCA_030041195.1 Streptosporangiaceae bacterium
TTCTGGGCCGAGCACGGCCCGTGCTATCGCTGCCTCTACCCGGAGCCGCCGCCCCCGGGCATGGTGCCGTCCTGCGCCGAGGGCGGCGTTCTCGGCGTGCTGTGCGCCTCCATCGGGTCCATTCAGGTCAACGAGGCGATCAAGGTCATCACCGGGATAGGTGAGCCGCTGGCCGGGCGGCTGATGATCTATGACGCACTGGAGATGAGCTACCGGACGGTGCGCGTCAGGAAAGATCCTGAGTGCGCGGTGTGCGGCAAGAACCCCACGATCACCGAGCTGATCGACTACGAGGAGTTCTGCGGCGCGGTGTCCGAGGAGGCTCAGGACGCGGCGTCCGGATCGACGATCACTGCGACCGACCTCAAGGCGATGCTCGACAACGACGACAAGATCTTCCTGGTGGACGTCAGGGAGCCGAACGAGTACGAGATCGTGTCCATCCCCGGCTCGGTGCTCATTCCCAAGGACCAGTTCCTCAACGGCTCGGCCCTCGAGCGGCTCCCGCAGGACCGCAGGATCGTGCTGCACTGCAAGAGCGGCGCGCGCAGCGCCGAGTGCCTTGCGGTTGTCAAGAACGCCGGGTTCTCGGATGCGGTGCACGTCGGCGGGGGCGTCCTGGCCTGGGTCAACCAGGTGGATCCGTCGCTGCCGGTCTACTGAGCCCGCGCGAGGCTGCCGAGGTGGCCGTGCTGGGCCGGAGGTGAACCTTTCTCTGGCCGCACGGCGCGGCATGGCCAGGCCGTAGCATTTCCGTGTGTCCATGCAGCCGGAGACTCCGGACAACGAGGGGCTCGGGGCGCCAGCCGGCCGTGGACGCGGCGGCTGGCGATTCGGCATCACGCTGATTGTGCTGTTCGTGGGCATGGCCGGCCTGGCCGCGGCGGCCGCAGGCGTTTCCGCTCAGCTGCTCCCGCGCAAGTTCACGGCGGCGCAGCAGCAGCAGATCATGAACTGGGAGACCGCCCGCCGCTGGCGTGCGCTGTCGGCCGGGAAGATCTTCCCCGCCGCCATCACATACCAGCTGCCCGCCTACACGCTCGATGACACCGGCCAGCTCGCGCTGACCGCTCACCGTGTGGGAATCGGCCGCCAGCAGAGCTGTGCGGTGGCGAGCGACGCCGCGGCCGGGCGGGTGCTGTCGGCCGCCCACTGCACTGCCCTGCTCCGCGCGACGTACGCGGACGACACCGACAGCATGCTGGTCACCGTCGGCGTGGCCGTGATGCCCAGCGCGGGGGCGGCCCGATCGGCGGCGGGCAAGCTGTCGGCCGACCAGGAAGCGACGGTCCGCGCGCTCGCCTTCCGCGGGACCCTGGCCGCGTCGTTCGGCGAGCGCAACCGGCAGCTCGCGTGGGCGACCAGCGATGGCCCGTACGTGATCATGTCCACGGCCGGCTACGCGAACGGCATGCCGCGGGTCTCCGTGGCGTCCGATCCCTACACTGACCAGGAAATGACCAGCGTCGCGAACGGCATCGCCGACGCGGTTGGCGCGCCGCTGGGTGTGCAGCCGCCGACGCCCACGTGCCCCGGAGCGCCCGGGTGCTGAGCACGACGGCGCCCAGGCGCGCGCGCCACGCCACCGCGATCGCGCTGGCCGCCGTCGGCGCGCTGATCCTGCCGCTGGCCGTCGGCGCCGTCCCGGCGCGTGCCGACGGCGTGCGCGACGCGCAGCAGTGGGTGCTTAACGCGCTCAACGTGCCCGCCGCGTGGTCGGTCACCCAGGGGCAGGGCGTGACCGTGGCGGTGATCGACAGCGGGGTGAATCCCGACGTGTCCGACCTTGTCGGCTCGGTGACCACGGGGCCGAATTACACCGGCGTGGACACCCCGGAGTCCAACCCGAACTGGGGGGTGCACGGAACCTGGATGGCGTCGCTCATCGTCGGGCACGGCCACGACGGCGGCGGCAGCGGGATCATCGGGGTCGCGCCCAGGGCGCGCGTGCTGTCGATCCGCGTCATCACCGACAGCACCGACCCCAACTACGCGGCCTACCAGCACGAGCCGCAGGCTCGCATCCAGGGCGAGCTGGCCGAGGCGATCCGGTACGCGGTATCGCACGGGGCGCAGGTCATCAGCATGTCCCTGGGCTACGGCCTGCCCAGCCTGCCGGTCCGCTCGGCGCTCCAGGATGCGCTGAACCACAACGTCGTGATCGTCGCGTCGTCGGGTAACTCCGGCGGCACGGCGAGCGCCCAGGGCAATGGCCACGCCCCGTACTCGTTCCCGGCGGATTACCCGGGTGTGCTCGGGGTTGGGGCCGTCGGCGCGAACGGCCAGCCGGCCAGCTTCTCCAGCAACAACCTCTCGGTGCAGGTAGCCGCCCCCGGGGTCGAGGTCCCGGCCCAGGGCAGGGACGGCGAGTACTGGCTGGTGAGCGGGACCAGCCCGGCGTGCGCGCTGACCGCGGGCGTGGCCGCCCTGATCAAGTCCGCGTACCCGTCGCTCTCGCCGGACCTGGTACGGGACGCGATCACGTCCTCGACCAGCGACCGCCCCCCGCACGGTTACGACAACGAGGTCGGGTTCGGCACGGTGGACGCGGCCGCCGCGCTGAAAGCGGCCGGCCGGCTGTACGCGCGGGACGTGGCCGGGCCCGGGTCGCCGCGGACCGGCTTGCGGCATACCGCCGCCGTGCTGACGCCGGGCGTCACCGCGGACAGCCACTTCGGCGGCGGCCCGGCGGCGATACCGGCGGCCCCGGTCGCCCCGCGCGGCGTGCGGCAACTCGTGCTGTTCTGCGTTCTGGCCGCTGTCTGCATGGCGATGATCGTCATCGCGACAAGCCGCCTGGTCCTGATGCGGCGCCCGGCGCACACCGTCGGATACGGCGTGCCTCCCCAGGACCGGAGCGCGCCAAGCCCGCCCTACGGCGGCCCGCCGGGGGCCGACGGCCCGGCGGATGAGCCCTGACCGGCGCCCGCCCGGCGGCCGCGGGCGCGTGGCGCCGGGCGAGCTGACCGACTTCGCCGGGCGGGTCCTTGACGTGGCCGAGGCGATACCACGGGGCCAGGTGATGTCCTACGGCGACATAGCCGAGTATCTCGGCGAGGGCGGCCCCCGCCAGGTGGGCCGGGTGATGGCGCTGTGGGGCGGCGGCGTCGCGTGGTGGCGGGTCATCCACGCCGACGGATCGCTGCTGGCCGGCCACGAGCAGGCGGCGCTGGCCAGGTACCGGGAGGAAGGCACGCCGATGCGCCTCGGCAGCGACGGCAGGCCCGGCCGGGTGGACATGCGCCGCGCCCGCTGGACCGGGTCGCCGTGACCACGGCGCGGCTCGCGCGGTGACCACCGTGGCGGCGCCGTGGCGCCTTTCGCGGCCGGCCAGGTTATGCCGCCAGCGCGGCGTAACGGCCGTTGCCGGCGAGCAGACTGCCGTGAGTGCCCGCCTCGATGATCCGGCCGTGATCCAGCACGGCGATCTGATCGGCGTTGCGCACGGTCGACAGCCGGTGCGCGATCGTGATCGTGGTACGGCCCTGCGCGAGCGCGTCGAACGCCTTCTGAACGGCGCGCTCGGTCTCGGTGTCCAGCGCGCTGGTGGCCTCGTCGAGCACGAGCACGCGCGGATCGCGCAGCAGGGTCCTGGCGATCGCGAGGCGCTGCTTCTCGCCGCCCGAGAAGCGGTAGCCGCGGGAGCCGACCATGGTGTCGTAGCCGTCCGGCAGCCCGGTGATCAGGTCGTGGATCTGGGCGGCACGCGCGGCCTCCTCGATCTCGGCGTCGGTCGCGTCGGGCTTGGCGTAGCGCAGGTTCTCCCGCACCGTGGTGTGCAGCAGGTAGGTTTCCTGGCTGACCACGCCGACGATCGCGGCCAGGTCGGCGAGCCTGATGTCGCGGATGTCGATGCCGTCGATGCGGACGCTGCCGCTGCTCGGGTCGTACAGCCGGGCGATGAGCCCGGCCAGGGTGGTCTTGCCCGACCCGGTCTCGCCGACCAGGGCCAGGGTGCCGCCGGCCGGGATGTCCAGGTCGACGCCGGTGACGGCGGGCCGGTCGGCGCCGGGATAGGCGAAGCTGACGTCCTCGAGGCGGACGTGCCCGGTGACCTGCTTCGGGTCGATCTCGACCGGGTGGGCGGGATCGTCGACCTCGACCGGCAGGTCAAGGTATTCGAAGATCCGCTGGAACAGCGCCAGCGAGCTGATCACCGAGACGCTGGTGTTCAGCAGCCCGGTGATCGGCCGGAACAGGTTGTTCTGCAGCGTGGTGAACGCGATCAGGGTCCCGATGCTGATGGTGCCGGCCGTGATCGGCAGCCCGGCCGACAGGTAGATGATCGCGGGGATCGCCGCGAAGATGATGCTGAGTGACGCCATCCGCCACCGCCCGGCCAGCTGGGATCGCAGCTCAAGGTCGATCAGGCGGGCCGAGGAATCGGTGAACCGCCGGATCAGCGACGGCGCGGTGCCCATGGTCTTCGCCAGCTGTACGCCGCTGACCGACAGCCCCTCCTCGATCGTGACGTTGAGGTCGGCAAGCTCGCGCTGCTGCTGGGTGGTGATGGCCCGGCGCATGCCAGCGACCTTGCGGGTCAGGTAGATCGCCGGCGGCATGACCACCAGCGAGATCAGCGACAGCCGCCACGACAGGGCGACCATGGCCACCGCGCTGGCGACCACGGTGGTGAGGTTGGAGGCGATGGAGGTCGCGGTCGACGTGACCACGGACTCCATGCCGCCGATGTCGTTCTGGATGCGGGACTGCACCTCGCCGGTGCGGGTCCGGGTGAAGAACGCGATCGACTGGCGCTGCAGGTGGCCGAAGACGCTGGTGCGCAGCGCGTGCATGACCTGCTGCCCGACCTTCGTGCTGATCCAGGTCTGGATCACGCCGAAGACGGAGGTGACCGCCGCCACGGCGACCATGCCCAGCACCAGCCAGACCAGCAGCCGCAGGTTCCGCTCCGGCAGCGCGTTGTCGATCACCGCGCGGAGCAGGAACGGGGAGGCCAGCCCGACGATGGAGGAGGCGGCGATGATGGCAGTGACGATCGCCAGCTGCCAGCGATAGGGGGTGAACAGCCGGCCGATACGGCGCAGGGATACGTCGCGCGCCTGCGCCTTCTCCGCGGCTGTGACGGTCCTGGGGCCGTGGGCCCGGCCACTGGCACCCCGGTTTCGGGTATCTCGGTTCGTCTGCGGTGATTCCAAAAGGTTCTCGATTCTGCTGAGGTGGCCCGGCGCTCGGGCGCTCTGGGCCTGGTGAAAGCTCTTGTTGAGGTTACCTCAATTTGAGGTAACAACGCCAGAAGCTGCTACCATATTCCGGTGACCACCGATCCCGGCGGCGCGGGCGGCGACCCGGCCAGCGACGAGTCGCTGGCCGACGCCTTCTGGTCGGTCGCGCGCCAGCTGCGCGAGGCGTCCCACGAGAGCCTGGCTCCGTGGGACATCACCCCTGGGCAGCTGCGGGCCCTGCGGGTGCTCAACCGTCACGGGCCGCTGCGCCTGTCCGGGCTGTCGGATCGGCTGCGCATCGCGCCGCGCTCGACCACGGAGGTCGTGGACGCCCTCGAGTCCCGTGACCTGGTCCGGCGCCGGCCCGACCCCGGCGACCGGCGAGCCACCCTGGTCGAGCTGACCGAGCACGGCGAGAGCGTCCTCGATGCGATCCGCGCCGCCCAGGGCTCCGAGGCGGCGGGACGGGTCTTCGGCCGGCTCAGCAAGACGGACCGGGCTCACCTGGCGCGCATTCTCCGCAAGCTCGGGAACTGATGCCGATCCATTCCCGCGGCCATTCGCGCCAAATAAGCGCGGATTCACGCGGACTGTCAGAGCCGGATGCTACCTGTAGAGGTGACTCGCGTGGATTCCGCTGGGCCGCCTCCCGGACGGCCCGTCCCCGCGCCAGGAGAAATGGATTCTTCCGCGCCCGCTTACCGCCTCGTCCGCCGGCCGATGCCCGCGGCGACGGCACCGCCGCGCCTCGACGACGCGCAGCAACAGGTGGTCAGTCACGCCGCCGGGCCGCTGCTGGTGCTGGCGGGTCCCGGCACCGGGAAGACCACGGCCATTGTCGAGGCCGTGGTGCACCGGATCGCGGATCGCGGCATCGATCCAGCCCGGGTGCTCGTGCTCACGTTCAGCCGCAAGGCGGCCGAGGAACTGCGGGAGCGGATCACCATGCGGCTCGGCCGGACGACCAGGCAGCCGCTCGCGCTGACGTTCCACAGCTACGCCTACGCGCTGGTGCGCAGGGAGTTCGCCCTGGACGGGGACGAGCCGCCCACGCTGCTCTCCGGCCCGGATCAATTGCTCGAGGTCAGGCGGCTGCTGCGCGGTGAGGCCGAGGACGGCGGCCCGGACTGGCCGGAGCGGCTCCGCCCCGCGCTTGCCACCAGGGGCTTCGCGGCCGAGCTGCGGGACTTCCTGCTCCGCGCGGCCGAGCGCGGCCTGGACGGGCGCGCGCTGGCCCGGCTCGGCAGGCAGCGGCAGCGCGACGACTGGGTGGCGGCCGGCGCGTTCCTGGAGCGGTACGCCGGCCGGTTCGACCTCGCTCCGGTGCCCGCCTACGACTACGCGGAGATCGTCAGGATCGCGGCCGGGCTGCTCGGCCGCGCCGCGACCCGCAGCCGGGAGCGCCAGGCCTACGACGCGGTGCTCGTCGATGAGTACCAGGACACCGATCCCGCCCAGGAGGACCTGCTGCACGCGCTGGCCGGCGACGGCCGGGAGCTGATCGTGGTCGGCGATCCGGACCAGTCGATCTACGGGTTCCGCGGCGCCGACACCAGGGCGGTCGGCAGGTTCACCGACCGCTTCCGCGCCCCGGATGGCAGCCCGGCGCGGGTTGTCGCGCTGCGCACCTGCCGCCGCAGCGGCCCGTTCCTGCTCTCTGCTTCCCGCAGGGTCGCGGCGAGACTTCCCGCGGCACAGCCTGACCTCGATCGGAGCCCGGAACGGTCGCACCGCGCGCTGGTCCCGCTGCCGGACGCCCAGCCTGGCACCGTGCGGATCATCGTCGCCGCGACCGCGACCCAGGAAGCATCGGCGATCGCCGACGTGCTGCGCCGGGCGCACCTCTCCGGCGGGCTGGCCTGGTCGGCCATGGCGGTCCTGGTCCGGTCCGCGACCCGGCAGGTGCCCGTGCTGCGGCGGGCGCTCGCCGCGGCCGGGGTTCCGGTGACGATCGCGGGCGACGAACTCCCGCTGGCCGCCGAGCCGGGAACCCGTCCGCTGCTGACCCTGCTCGACTGCGCGCTGCGGCCGGGAGCGCTGGACGAGCAGGCAGCGGCCGATCTGCTCACCGGGCCGCTCGGCGGCACCGACGCGCT
>JASHOI010000358.1 GCA_030041195.1 Streptosporangiaceae bacterium
CTGCCGCCGACCAGTCGGCGCTGGCCGGCCCGGCCTGGCCGGGGGCGGGCACAACCACGCCGAGCCGGGCCAGCCGGCCGCCCGGCGCCACCGCGGCGACGAAGTTCCTTACCAGAGGGCCGGGCATCAGCAGCGGCCGCGGGCAGTGCAGACCCGCAAGCGATCCGGTGCACAGCGCCGCGACGATCACCGCGCCACGCCCGGTCACCTCGTCGACCGCGTCCTGCAGCAGCGGCATGAGCCTGGCCTCGGCGAGCGTCACTTCCGTGCCGTCTCGCAACCGGGTGACCAGCAGATCCTCGCCTCGCGCCGGGGCCAGGCCGGCCAGCCCGGCGGGGCCGATCCGGTCCAGCGCGCCGCGCTCGATCACCCGTATGCCCGGAGGCAGCTTCCCGGCGATGTCGGGCACGACGTCGGTCCTCGGGGACTGCCCGATCGTCACCACGCCGACGACCGGCGGTGCCATACCGCGGCCTCAGCCGGCGGGCGGGGGCGCGGGCTGCGCGGCGCCCGGTTGCTCCCCCATCTGTTCGGCCCCGGCCAGCACTTCCTCGGCGCGATGGCACGCCACGAGCCTGCCTGGCGCGATTCCCCGCAGCGACGGCTCTTCCACGCGGCACCGTTCGATGGCCAGCGGGCAGCGCGGGTGGAACACGCACCCGGGGGGCAGGCTCGTCGCGTCGGGCGGCTCCCCGTGCAAGACGATGCGCGTGCTGCGGGCGCTCGCCGCGATCTCGGGCACGGCCGAGCGCAGCGCGCGGGTGTAGGGATGCGCGGGCGCGGAGAGCAGTTCGGCCGTTGGGCCGCTCTCCGCGACGCGCCCCAGGTACAGCACAGCGGTCTGCTCGCAGAGCTCGCTCACCACGGCGAGGTTGTGCGTGATCAGGAGATAGGCCAGGCGCCGCTCGTTGCGCAACCGCCCAATCAGGTCGAGGATCCGCGCCTGAGCCCTGACGTCGAGAGCGCTGGTCGGCTCGTCGAGCACCAGCAGCCGCGGCTGCACGCTCAGCGCCCGGGCGATCGCAACCCGCTGACGCTGCCCGCCGGACAGCTGATGCGGGTACCTGGACGCGAAGCCCGGGTCGAGCCCGGTCTCCTCCAGCAGCTCCCGGACGCGCTGGCCGGCCTCCCCGCGCGGCACGACCCGGTGCGCGGCGAGCGCCTCGGCGATGGCCGGGCCGACCCGCATCCTCGGGTCCAGGGTGTTGTCGGGATCCTGGAACACGATCTGCACCGCCCGCCGGTAGTCCCGCAGCCTCGTGCCGCGCAGCCCCTCCACGTCGGCGCCGTCGAAGCGGATCTGGCCGCCCGTGGTAGGCACGAGCCTGAGTACCGCCCGGCCGATGGTCGTCTTGCCGGAGCCGCTCTCCCCCACCAGGCCGAGGCCGAACGGGCCCGGCGCGACGTCCAGGCTCACCCCGTCTACCGCGCGCACCGGCCCGAACCGCACCTCCAGGTCGGTGATCTCGAGCAGCGCCGCCATGGTCAGCCCCGCCTCTCGATCGCAGGCACCGACCGCAGCAGGTCCGCGGTGTACGGGTGACGCGGGGCCGACATGATCTGGTCGGCCGGCCCCTGCTCCACGATGCTGCCCGCCTGCATGACCGCGACGCGGTCGCACAGTTCCGCGATCACCGCCAGGTCGTGGCTGATGAACAGGACCGACATGCCCTCGCGGCTGCGAAGCTCGCGGAGCAGCTCGAGCACCTCGGCCTGGACCGTGACGTCGAGTGCGCTGGTCGGCTCGTCGGCGAGCAGGATCTCGGCGCGCAGCGCGACCGCCAGCGCGATGGCCACGCGCTGCAGCTGGCCCCCGGACAGCTGCGAGGGATACCTGCGCAGCAGGTCGGGTGAAAGCAGCACCTCGCGCATGGCCTGCGCCGCGCGGTCGCTGGCCTCGCTGCCGGTGAGGCCGTGCCGCCGCAGCGCCCGCAGGGCGACGTTGCCGACCCGGAATACCGGATTGAACGCCATCGACGGGCTCTGGAAGATCGCGGCGATCCGGCTCCCCCGCAGGTCGGCGACCACCTTGTCGGGCAGGCCGACCAGCTCCCTGCCGTCGAGCTTGATGCTGCCGGCCACGATCGCGCCCACCGTGTTCGCCAGCCCGAGCACCGCCAGCGTGGTCATCGACTTGCCGGATCCGCTCTCCCCGGCCAGGCCGACGATCTCGGCTTCGGCCACCGCGAGATGGTCCACGGCCACGACCGTCCTGGCGCCGAAGCGCACGTTCAGGCCGGTGATCTCGAGCCTCACCGGAGGATCACCCGTCTGGGGTCGAGCAGGTCCCGCAGACCGTCGCCGAGCAGGTTGAACGCGAACGCGGTGATCAAGATCGCGAGCCCGGGAAACGTGACGACCCACCAGTCGGTGGTGAAGTAGGTCTGGCCTTCCGACACCATCAGGCCCCAGTCCGGCGTCGGGTCCTGCGCGCCGAGCCCGAGGAACGACAGCGCCGAGGCGGTGAGGATGACGCCGCCCACGTCCAGCGAGACCTGCACGATCAGCGGCGTGATCGCGTTCGGCAGGATGTGCCGGAAGATGATCCGCCGCCGCGATATCCCCAGCGCCCGGCAGCTCTCGATGTACGGCCGGCCGGCCACCGAGGCCGCCTGGCCGCGGATCAGCCTGGTGTACCACGGCCACCAGGTGGCGGAGATCGCGATCGTCAGGCTGGTCAGGCTCGGCGGCAGCATCGCGGCCAGGGCGAGCGCGAGCAGCAGCGCCGGGAAGGCCAGGACCACGTCGGTCAGCCGCATGATCACGTCGTCCAGCCAGCCGCCGAAGTAGCCGGCCGCAATCCCCAGCGGGATGCCGACGGCGCAGGCGATCAGCAGGACGAACAGCGCGACCAGTGGCGAGACCCGCGCTCCGTAGATGACCCGGGACAAGATGTCGCGCCCGACCTGGTCGGTGCCGAACCAGTGGTGTGCCGACGGCGGCTGCAGCACGGAGAACGGGTGCGTGGCCGAGCCGGCGTCGCCGGGATCGGGAGCAATCAGCGGCGCCAGCACGGCGACGAGCACGATCAGGGCCGACAGGGCGCCGCCGACCGCGAGCAGTGGATTGCGGCGCAGCCAGCCCCGCGAGCCCTGCGCCGCGGCCGGGGCCGGGGCGGGGGCGGCGACTTCCGGGATTTCGATCATCGGAGCCTGATCCTCGGGTCGATGACGGCCTGGACGATGTCCACGATCAGGTTGGCGATCACGTAGGCGATGGCGACGAACAGCGTGACGCCGAGGATGGCGGGGGTGTCCAGGGTGCTGATCGACGCCACGGCGTAACTGCCGAGGCCGGGCCAGTCGAAGATCGATTCAACCAGAAACGTGTTAACCAGCGAGTAGCCGAAGACCAGCGCGATCGCCGCCGAGACCGGGCTCCAGGCGAGCTTCATCAGGTACCGGCCGAACACGTCCCGCTCGGGCAGCCCGAGTGCGCGGGCCATCTGCACGTGGGTCTCGCCGACCGTGTCCAGGATCTGGGCCCGGACCATGCGGGATATCAGCCCGGCGGGGTAGGCGGCCACCACCACGGCGGGCAGGATCAGGTGGCTCAGCGTGCTGCCGAGCATCGGCCAGTTGCCGGTGAACAGAGCGTCGAGGACCGGGAAGCCGGTGATCTTCGTCAGCGGGTTGCTGAACAGCAGGTTCGCCGAGTACTCGCCGGCCACCGGCAGCACGTGCAGGCGCTGGGCGAAGACCAGCTGCAGGATCAGTGCCATCCAGAAGATGGGCATCGACACGCCCAGGATCGACCCGGCACGGATGGCCTGGTCGGCGGGGCGGCCGGGCCGCCGGGCCGACACCAGGCCGAGCGGCACGCCCACGGCGAGCGCGATGATCAGTGCCGCGATCACCAGCTCGAGCGAGGCCGGCGCCGCGGTGGCGATGTTGGACAGCACCGACTGGTGGGTGTGGATCGACACACCCCAGTTCCCGGTGACGATCCCCGCGAAGTACCTGGCGATCTGGACCGGGAGCGGGCGGTCCAGCCCGAGGTACCGCGCGGCCGCGGCGACCTGGGCGGGCGACGCATGCGGGCCCGCCCAGCTCGCCGCGGGGTCCCCGGGCACGGCGTGGGCAATCACGAACGTCAGCAGCACCACGCCCGCGACCACAAGGACCGCGAGCGCGATGCGCCGCGCGATGTACGTGGTCAACTGCCGGTCGGCTTCAGGTCGTAGACGAAGA
Organism: Streptosporangiaceae bacterium; assembly: GCA_030041195.1. The sequence continues at coordinate 4,191 of JASHOI010000358.1, forward strand.
CCACGTTCGGGTACGCCGGGTTGACCTGAAGCCCGGTGAAGTTGTTCAGCATCGCGTACTGGTAGTTCGAGTTGTACAGGAACAGGATCGGCGCGGTGTCCAGGATCCGCACCTGCATGTTCCGGTACAGCTGCTCGGCGGCCGACCGGTCGGTCGCGACCAGCGGCTCGACCTGGTTGATCATGCCGTCGAGCGTCTTGTCCGAGTAGTAGGACAGGTTGAAGTACGGCGGGTTCTCCGTGTACAGCAGGTTGATGAACCACGAGTACGGGTCGGCGTAGTCCGGCCACCAGTACTCCATGAAGATGTCCTGGTGCTGGGCGGCGCTGGAGGACTTGGCCTTCGCCCACTGGGTCGGCCAGGACAGCGACTGGACGCTCAGGTTGATGTTGAGCTTGGCCAGGTCGGACTTCATCAGCGTGGCGACCACGGATTCGTTCGTGTCGCCCTGGGTGTAGGTGAGCGACAGGTTCAGCGCCTTCTTGCCCGGGCCGTATCCGGCCGCGTTCAGCAGCTTCGTGGCCTTGGCCGGGTCATAGCTGTAGTTGGGCAGGTTGGTGAAGTGGCCGAGGAGGCCGGCCGGGACGATGCCGCTGGACGGGACCGCCGCACCGGACAGGGCGGCGATGATGCCCGCGTAGTCGACGCCGTAGGAGATGGCCTGGCGCACCGGCAAGCTGAGCGCCTGCGTGTTGAGCTGGCCCAGCAGGTTCTGCCACGACGCCGCGCTGACCAGCTTGATGCCCGACGTGCCCTTCAGCGAGTTCCACAGCGTGGGGCTCATCTGCTCGACGAAGCTGACCTGGCCGGACCGCAGCAACTGGACGGCCGTGGTGTCCTGGGGCACGACCCGGAAGACCACGCGCTTGTAGTGCGCGCCGCTCCAGCCGCCCCAGTACCCGGGGAACGCCTTCAGGATGACCTCGAACTCCTGGCCGCTGTTCCAGGTCTGCAGCGTGTACGGGCCGGTGCCCGCGTCGTGCGGGGTGTTCAGCCACTTGGTCAGGTTCCCCCCGGGCCCGGCGGCCTGGGTGTCGTAGATGTAGGCCGAGTAGTCGGCCGACGCCTCCAGGTCGAGCGGAGAGGGGTACTTGAGATGGAAGACCAGCGTGTACTCGCTGGGCACGTCGATCGTCTTCACCGCGCCCCAGATGTAGGCCGCGCCGCCGTTCTCCTGAATCGTGCGCAGGATCGCTGCCCTGGCGGCCGACGCGGTCATCAGCCGGCCGGTGTGGAAATGGACGCCGTGGCGGAGCTGGAAGGTCCAGGTGAGGCCGTTGCTCGAGGAACTCCAGCTGGTCGCGAGCTCCGGGTCAACCTGATGTGTCGCGGAGTCGTAGTGCGTGAGCGTCTGGTACATGTTGCTCATCGCGATGATGCCGTTGGAATACTCGGTGGCCGGGTCCCACCCGTCGATCATCACCGGTGTGTAGGTGTCGTAGGTGAACGTCTGCGCGGACGCCTGCTGTGACTGCGTGCTGGCGTGATACGTTCCGCCGCCGCAGGCGGCAAGGAGCAGCGCGAGTGCTGAGCCGGCGGCCACCGGGAGAGCGCGATGCCGCTTCATGGGATACCTCCCCAAACTGTGCTACGAGCCCGCAGGGGCTGGCTGGGAGTGCCGCTCGTGCAATCCGCCAAGAGCCCCGGCGGCCTTGACGCGGATCCGGACCGCGGGCGTGGTCAGGTACGCCAGCGGTATCTCTTCGATCTCCACGATCTGCACCGCGGCAGGGTCCGCGCCGGCCGCGATCGCGTTCTGGACGGCCTCGTCCGAGGCCTCGCCGAGGGCGGCCTTCCTGCCGTCGGCGCCGATGTGGAAGATGCGGTCCACCTGACCGCTCACCGACGCGATCGCGGCGCCCACGGCGTTGGCCGCGTCGAAGTGCTCTGGCCGGATGACTTCGCTGATTCCCGGCAGGTTGTCGGGGACCAGGATGCTGCCGCCGCCGACCGCGATCAGGGCCCGGTCACCCTTGGCGGTCTTGACCCGGTCGATCGCGTCGGCCAGCATCTCGTCGGCGCGCCGCGCGCCGCTCTGCAGCAGGCTCCGGTGCCTGCCGATCAGCCCCCGGTCGCCGAGCGAGGCCCGGCCGCTGGCCACGGCGCTGTCGGTCAGCGTCGGGGTCTGGCCGCCGAACACCAGCGCTTCGCTGCGCAGCCGGAAGCCCACGCTTTGCGGGCCAATCACCGGGGCGGCCGGATCGCCGGCCACCACCGTGCCCCCGCCGAGCGCGATCGTGACCAGGTCCGGCATCCGGAAGTTGGTGCGGATCCCGCCGATCTCCACGCCCTGCGACGACTCCCGGGGGAACCCGTTGACCAGCACGCCCACGTCGGTGGAGGTGCCGCCCACGTCGGCAACGAGTGAATCGGCCGTGCCGGTGAGGAACGCCGCGCCGCGAATGCTGTTGGCCGGCCCGCTGCCGATGGTCAGCACCGGGTAGCGGAGCGCGTGGTCCAGGGCCATCAGCGTCCCGTCGTTCTGGGCGAAGAACGTCACCGGGCGCAGATCGTGAGCTGCCAGCGCGGCCTCCATCGCCGCGGCCACGTCCCCGGCGACGCCGACCAGGGCGGCGTTCAGGATCGTGGCGTTCTCCCGCTCCAGCAGGCCCACCGAGCCGATCTCGTGGCTGAGCGAGACGTGCACCTCGCCGAGCTCGCGCTTGACGATCTCCGCGGCGAGCAGCTCATGCCGCGGCGAAACGGGCGCGAACACGCTGGTGACCGCGACCCCGTCTACCGCGCCGCCCACCTCGCCGAGGAACCGGGCAACAGCGTCGGCGTCGAACGGCGCAAGATCGCGGCCGTCGAACTCGATCCCGCCGTCAACGATCGTCGAGGCAACGCAGACGGCCCGGGCCAGATCCGCTGGCCAGCCGAACATGGGGCGGACGGCGTGGGTCGCGGGGCCGCCGATCCGGATCACAGCCACCCGCCGCAGCTTGCGCCGTTCCAGCACGGCGTTCGTCGCGTGCGTCGTGCCGAGCATCACGTGAGTGATCCGGCCGGGGTCGGCGCCCGGCGCGCGCAGCACGGTGTCGATGGCCTCGGTGATGCCACCGGTGATGTCCGGGGTGCAGGCCACCTTGGCCTTGGCCAGCACCCGGTCGGCGTTGTCCAGCACCACAGCGTCGGTGTTGGTCCCGCCGACGTCGATGCCGAGGCGGCAGTCAAGTGACGGCACTGGCGAGCTCCTCCACCGGCACGTAGTCGAAGTCGTAGCCGAACGCGCGCGGCCCGGCGGCCTGCAGGCCGCGCTCGGTCCGCCAGACCGGGTCGCAGCGCATGGCGATCACCGTCACCCGCTGCCCGTACCTGACCCGCTCCGTGGCGATGGCCTCGGCCGTCTCGCTGTCCAGGACCGAGATCAGGTCGGGCACCGACGCCGCCACCCGTCCCTGCTCGAGCGCGACCAGGTTCTCGTTCTGCAGCTCGAGGCGGACCAGCCTGCCCGAGTCCTCGCCGATGCCCTCGATCACCACGGACCCGCGCACGAACCCCTTCGTCGTCCGCCGCTCGACATCCGAGATCTTCCCTGTGACCAGCCGGAACGCGCCGACCTCCGCGATCAGCTCGGCTACCGGGTTGCGCTGCGCCGTGCTCACCGCCCGCCCGATCCTGATCGCCAGCGAGACCGTGCCGAGCACCGTGGCCCCGCGCGCCTGCGCCACCGTCAGCGTGTACTCGGTGGAAGCGGCGGCCCCGCCGAACTCGACGGCGGCCGCCCTGGCCAGCCGCTCGGTCCAGTCGCCGGAGATCGTGCGGAACACGATCACGTTGCCGCGCTCATCGGTCATCACGCACGGGTTCGGGTTGATCCCGGCCAGGTGCATGGAGACCTGGGGCACCAGGGGGAACGCGCGGCCCATGCCGTCGGCGTCCACGACCGGCAGGCCGATCCTGGCCGCCCACACGATCGGGTTGAGCCCGTTCGAGCCGCCGATCTCGGCCGACATGAGCGCCGCGACCCTGCGCCCGGTGACCCGTTCCAGGTGCTCGCGGAGCCTGATGCCCTCGCTCCCGTTCTCGATCTTCTCGATGTGCACGGTCGGGGCGCCGATCATCCCGCAGGGCATGATCAGTTCTTCGTCGGCGAGCTCGTCGATACCGACGAGAGTGACCGGCCCGTAATCCTCGGTCGCCTGCAGCGCCTCCAGCAGGCCGATCCGCGTGTCGCCGCCGCCGCCGGCGCCGAGGATCGCGCAGCCGCGGGCCAGCGCGCGCAGCGAATCGGGGTCCAGCAGCCTCGCCATGATCAAAAAGATAGCGCCCCGGGCCAGGTCAGCACATATGCGTTATGCACTAAGAAACGTCGCTTCTTGGGCGATCCGGCTAAGACGCGCCTGGCCGGGAGGGGCTGGCGCCGTAGGGGCGCGGCCGGTGCCGTCGGCCGGCCGCCGCGATCCGACCGCGGCCCTCCATCTCATTGAAACCGCCGCCCTCCATCTCATTGAAATTAGTTACAATCTGTGTAAAATTTTCAATGAGGTGATTTGGGAGGACGACGATGCCTGGCGGCAGGCCCAGCGGGTGGCGGAACGTGCACCGGGCTCTCGCCGACCCGCTCCGGATCAACCTGCTTCAGGCGATGTGGCTCAGCCCGCGTTCGGTAAAGGAACTCGCCGAGGCCGTGGGGCTTCCGCCGGACCGTCTCTACTACCACCTGCGCCAGCTTGAGCAGGCGGCCGTCATCGAGGTCAGCGGCTACCGGCCGCTGCCCGGCGGGAAGGTCGAGCGGCTTTACCAGCGCGCGGAGGTCGAGCCGCCGGCCGAGGAGTCGTCTCCCGAGGAGATTGCGACGTTCCTGGGAGCGGTGCTGGACGCCACCAAGGCGGACATCACCGCGGCGCGGATGGCGAAGGCGGACGGCCAGCGCCGCGAGGTCAGCGTGGCTTTCGGTGCGCTCCGGCTGACCGATGAGGGCCTGGCCGAGTTGCGTCGCGCCGTGACCGACCTGCAGGAGCGCTTCGCCGACCCGGAAGCGGAGGGGACCTGGGTGCGGGCGCTCGTCGTGCTGGCCGACCTCGAGGAACGGCCACCGGACGGAGGCTGACCCATGCCAACGACAGCGATTCTCGACGCGGCAGGCCTGGGCCGGAGGTTTGGCTCCATGGAGGCGGTCGCCGGTGTCGACCTCCGCGTGGCCGCTGGGGAAATGGTGGCGCTGCTCGGGCCGAACGGGGCGGGCAAGTCGACCACGCTCGCCATGGTCTTAGGCCTGCTGTCGCCGACCGCCGGGCGGGTCACGGTGTGCGGACGGGCACCCCGGCGAGCCGTCGCCGACGGCCTGGTGGGCGCGATGCTCCAGTCCGAAGCGGGCAGCGGCCTGCCGTCGCGAACGCTGGTCGGCGAGCTGGTCGGGTTCGTGGCCTCGCTCTACCCCGCGCCGCTGACTGTCCCGGCCGTGCTGCGGCACGCCGGGCTTGCCTCCGTCGCCGGGCGCAGCGTCGACCACCTGTCCGGCGGCGAGTTGCAGCGAGTCCGGTTCGCGCTGGCCATCTGCGCGAACCCGCGGCTGCTCATCCTCGATGAGCCGACCGTGGGCCTCGACGTTCCCTCCCAGCGGAGCTTCTGGGAGACGGTGCGGGCCTTCGCCGCCGACGGCCGAGCGGTCCTGTTCGCGACCCACTACCTCGCCGAGGCCGCCGAAACCGCGGGACGGGTCGTCGTGCTGCACAAGGGACACATCGTCGCCGACGGGACCGTCGATGAGATCCGCCGGACGGCCGCCACCAGAAGGCTGCGGTTCCGCGCGCCGGACACCGACGCCGCGGCGCTCCGCGCACTGCCCGCGGTCCAGCAGGTCCGGCAGGCCGACGGCGTGATCAGCCTGGACAGCACCGACTCGGATGCGACCGTCCGCGGGCTCGTCTGGTCCGGCACCACCTTCACCGACCTCGAAGTCACCGGCGCCGGGCTCGAGGACGCGTTCCTGGCGCTCACCTGCGAGGAGCCCGGATGAAGACCCATCGCCCCCGGCTCGCCAGTTTCCTGGCCTTCGAACTGCGCCGGATGCTGCGTTCTCCCGGCGTCCTGGTCTGGACGCTTGCCTTCCCTGTCGTGCTCTACCTGGCCAACTTCGCCAACAAGAGCAACAATCCCGGGGCGCAGCGATGGGCCGGCACCACCTGGGCGGTCTACTTCATGGTGTCCATGTGCGCGTGGGCGGCGATCGCCGCTGCCCTCAACGCCGGCGGGGCCCGGCTGGCGGCCGAGCGCGCGAACGGCTGGACCAGGTACCTGCGCCTCACGCCGCTGCCCTCGTGGTGCTACGCGGCCGGCAAGGTCCTCACCGGCGCGGCCCTGGCGCTCATCGCGGCCCTGGCGCTGTCCCTCATCGCGGGAGCGGCTGCCCGGCCCCAGCTGCCGGCGTCCGCCTGGACGGCGATGATCCTGGTGTGCTGGCTGGGCAGTCTCCCGTTCGCCGCGCTCGGTATCCTCGTCGGCCTGGCCGCCGGCACGTCAGTCGCGCAGCCCGCCATGGTCGCCGCGATGCTCATGCTGGACGTGCTCGGCGGGCTGCTCTGGCCGCTGCCCGTGTTCCCGCACTGGCTGCAGGACATCGCGAAGGTGCTGCCCAGCTACCGGCTCGCCGACCTCGGCCGCGCCGCCGTCACCGGGCACGCGCTGAACCCAGCCGACGTGGTGTTCCTGGGCGCCTGGACGCTGCTGTTCGGCGCGGCCGCCGCCTGGCGTTACCGTGCCGACCAGCAGCGTGCCATCGGATGAAGCGCCGAGACCGTAGACGTCCTTGGCCTCTGCCGCGGTGATCAGCTCGTCACGCAGGTCGGCTGCTACCAGAGCCCGGTCACGCTCGGCCGGGTCACCATATCCCCCGCCGGTACCGGTCACGAGCCTGACCAGGTCACCGCGCCGCAGCGGCAGCCGGGATCCCTTGCCAAACGGCTGCTCGGCTGACCCGTCGGCCCGGACAACCTGCACGTAGTTCGGCGAGCCCGGCCGTCCGCCCGCGGCTCCCCAGGGCGGGAACAGGTGGCGGCCCCAGGCCACGGTCAGCAGCGCCTCGTCGCTCAGGATCCGGTACTCGCGCACCACGCCGCGGCCGCCGCGGCGGCGGCCGGCCCCGGCTCCCGGCACAACGTCAAGCCCGAACCGCTCGACCCGGATCCCGTACCGCTGCTCGGCGATCTCCGCCGGGATCACGTAGGTCTCGCCGTCCCCGACCGATACCAGCGCGTGCTCCCCGTCCTTGGTTGCGCTCGCTCCCCACCCGCCGGGCTGCGGTTCCACCAGCAGCGCGGGCTGCCCGGTGTCCGGGTGGGTCAGCGCGACCGAGGTGGAGCAGACCGAGACGAAGCTGCCCGCGGTAAGGGAGGGAAACGCCGGCGCCACGGCGCGCCACACCAGGTCGGTGGCCATCTCGGTGGCCTCGAAGTACGCCGCAACCGGCGCCGGGCGCACCGCGTTGAAGATCGTCCCTGCCGGGCAGATGATCGTCAGCGGCCGGAACCAGCCGTCGGTGGCCGGCTCCGCCGGATCGGTGATCGCCTTGAACACCGTGCGCACCCCGGAAACCAGGCCGCTCCAGGTGCAGTTGATCGGCCCGGGCACCTGCGCGTGACTGCCGGTGAAGTCGCACGTCACGCCGTGACCGGAGATCTGCACCCGGACCCGAACCCGGAACGGGCCGTTGCCGAGCCCGTCCTCGTCGGTGTAGTCCGACGCCTCGAAGGTGCCGTGCGGGATCCGGCCCAGGGCCAGCCGCGCCAGCCGCTCGCTGCGGTCGAGCGTCGCCGTCATCGCATCGGCCACGACGTCCGTGCCGAACCTGGCGCACATCTCCAGCAGCCGGCGCTCGGCCACCTCGAGGCAGGCGGCCTGGGCGGCCAGGTCGCCCAGCGTCATGTCCGGCAGGCGGCTGTTCGCGGCCAGGATCGCGGCCAGGTCGGCGACGGGCGCCCCGCCGGCGTAGGCGCGGACGAACGGCAGCTGCAGTCCTTCGGCGTAGACGTCGGTCGAGTCGGCGGTCCACGACCCAGGGTCCTTCCCGCCGACCTCGGTCCAGTGCCCCTTTGCCGCGGCGAACCCGATCAGAGCGCCGTCCGCGAACACCGGCCGGACCAGCGCCACGTCGGACAGATGCGTTCCGCCGCCCGCGTACGGGTCGTTGGCGATGATCACGTCTCCCGGGCGCAGGTCCGGCACGCGCGCGATGGTCTCCTTGACCGCGTCGCCGAGCGGACCGAGGAAGCCGGCGATGCCGTTGCCCTGCGACACCAGGTCGCCACGGGCGTCGGCGAGGCCGACGCCGAAGTCGAGCACCTCGTAGATGATCGGGCTCTGCGAGGTCCGCTGCAGCGAGACGAACATCTCGTCGGTGATGGCCGCGAAGCCCTCGCGCAGCACGTCGAAGGTGAACCGGTCGGCTGTCACGCTCCCTCCTCGATCACCAGGTTGCCGATCTCGTCGCAGTGCGCGGCCTGACCGGGAAGAACCAGCGTGGTAGCGGCCTGCTCCTCGACCACGCACGGCCCGGCCAGCCGTCTCCCGCCGGTCAGCTCGGGCCTGCCGATCACCGGCACCCGCGCCACGCCGCCATGAATGTCAAGGTCAACCAGCCGCGACGAGCTGGCCGGTCCGGCCGCCCCGTCGCCGTCCGACCACTGCACGGCCGGCACCGGCGCGACCGCGCTGACCCGCACCGCGACGACCTCGAGCGGGACGTCCAGCTGGAACGCGTAGGCCTCCAGGCACCGGCGGTCGAAGGCGGCCCTCAGCTCGGCCCGCCCGGTGCCGCTGGCCAGGTCGGTACCGGCGGGGATCGCCACCTCGAGGGTGTGCTCCTGCCCCTGATAGCGGAGCTCCGCGTACCTGGTCATCACCGCGGCCTGTGCCCCAAGCTCCTCGGTGGCGGTGTCCTGCGCCCGCCGGAACGCGGCGTCGAGGTCGGTATCGGCCAGCGGGCCGACTGCGGTCTGGACCGCGTCGGCGCGCAGCGGCCCGGCCAGCATCCCGAACGCGGAAAAATGGCCGGGGCCCTGCGGGATGATCGTCCTGGCTATGCCGAGCTCCCTGGCCAGCAGGGTGGCGTGCAACGGGCCTGCCCCGCCGTAGGCCACGAACGCGAATTCCCTGGGGTCGTATCCGCGCCGCAGCGTGACCAGGCGCAGCGCGTGACTCATCTGCGCCACCGCGTAGCGGATCACGCCGCGGGCCGCCTCGTTCGCGTCACTGCCGAGCCGTGTTCCCAGCTTCTCCAGGGCCCGCATCGCCGCGTCCTCGTCGAGGGTCATGGTGCCGCCCAGGAAGTAGTACGGGTCGATGCGCCCTGCCACCAGGTTGGCGTCGGTCAGCGTCGCCTCGGTCCCGCCCCGCCCGTAGCAGGCGGGTCCCGGCTGCGCCCCGGCGCTGCGCGGGCCCACGTGCAGGCCTCCCGCGTCGTCCGCCCACGCCACCGAGCCGCCGCCGGCGCCGATCTCGACGATCTCGACCGTGGGCGCCTGCACCGGGTACCCGGCGAAGACCGGCGTCTTGCCGACGTGGTGCAGGCTGTCCACGCGCACCTGGCCGTCGCGGACCGCCGAGGTCTTGGCCGTCGTGCCGCCGATGTCCAGGGCCAGGACGTGCCGGGCCCCGATCCGCCGGCCAAGCTCGGCGGCCGCGGTCACGCCGGCCACCGGCCCGGACTCGAGCAGGCTGACCGGCGTGCCAGCCGCGCGCTCGAACGAGCAGATCCCGCCGTTCGACCGCATGACGTGCAGCGGGCCGCGCAGCCCCGCGGACCGCAGCGCGTGCTCCAGCGAGCCGAGATACGACGACACGACGGGCTGCACATAGGCGGACAGGACCGTCGTGCTGCTCCGCTCGTACTCCCGCCACTGCCGGCTGACCTGGTGCGAGCCGATCACCGAGATGCCCGGCAGGCGTCCGGCGAGCGCGGTGACCGCTCGCTGCTCGTGCTCGGGGTTCACCCAGGCGTGCAGCAGGCACACCGCCACCGCCCGCACACCGAGGCCGGCGAGCCGGCCGGCGGTCTCGGCGACGTCGGCCTCGCTCAGCGGCTCGAGCACCTCGCCCCGGTAGGACATCCGCTCGGTGATCTCGAACCGCAGATGGCGCGGCACGAACGGCACCGGCTTGGCGTACGAGAGGTTGTACAGGTCGGGCCGGTTCCCGCGGCCGATCTCCAGGACGTCGCGGAAGCCCCTGGTGGTCACCAGGGCCGTGGGAACGCCACGGCGCTCGGTCAGCGCGTTGATGACAACGGTCGTGCCGTGGATGAACGCGGCAACGTCCGTGGCGGCCACGCCGGAGCGCCCGAGCGCGTCCAGGACGCCCCGCTCCAGCCTGCCCGGGGTGGTATCCGCCTTCGCGCGGATCACCCGCCCATTCCCCTCGTCGACGGCGACGACATCGGTGAACGTGCCGCCGATGTCGACGGCACAACGAACCGGACCAGCCTCTTTCACCTGACCACGATCCCAGCCCGGTCATTTACAAAAAATGGGCCGAGTGCACTACATTCCCCCAGTACCTGTGCCATCCGCATAATATGAGTCGGCATGCCGTCCGTTGACGAGATCCTCGCCAGCCCGCCACTGTCCGGCCTGCGGCGGGTCACCAGGCGCGGCGGGAACCGCGAGGTCGTGACCGTGCGGCTGGCCGAGCAGTTCTCCGATCTGAACCCCGCGCCCGCTCAGAGCCTGGTGGTCCTTTCCCGGGCCGCCTCGGCTGCCGCCACCGACTACCGGCTCGACATGGCGCTGCGCTGGGCAGCGGTGCACAACGTGGCGGCGGTCGGATGCTTCTCGGATGGCCTGTGGCAACCGCCGATGACGGCGGTCGACATCGCGGAGCGGGCCGACATCGCGCTCGTCTCGGTGCCCGCCGCTGCCGAGCTGACCTGGCTGCTGCGGGCGATCATGCAGGAGACCGGCGGCGGCGCCGAGCGCGCGCTCGCGCGCGCCGAGCAGGGCCTGGCCGCCGTGCTGCGCGCCGCCGAGACCGGCGCCGACCTGGAGGGGCTGCGGGCGTCGGTGAGCCGGGCGCTCGGCGCCGAGGTCGTGGCCCGGCTGTACCCGGACGACGGCCGACGCCAGCGGGCCGATGACAGCACCGGGACCCCGGTGAGCGTGCCGATCGTGGTCGGCGAGACGATCGCGGGTGAGTTCACCGCGCTCGCGCACGGGGACCTGGCGGTCGCCGCCAGCCTGGTCCTGCGCATCGCCGCATCCTCCGCTGGCCGTCTCCTCGACCTGGCCAGGCGCGCGCGCGAGCTGCCGATCAGGTCCCGCAGCGAGTTGCTCGCCGAGCTGCTGATGTCGGACGCGGCGCTCACCGAGGACCTGCGCGACCGCGCCATGCAGCTTGGGGTGCCGATCGGCGGCTGGCACGTGGCGGTCCGCATCGAGGCCGAGAACCTGGACGAGGCCGGGCGTGATGAGGTGCACCGGTTCGAGATGCTCGACACCGCCGGTCAGGCGGCGTTCCAGGCGGTGGCGCGCACCGGCGGCAGCTGGTATCTGTCCAGGATCTCCCGGGCGATCGTGCTGGTGCGGATGACGAGCTCGCATCCAGGGACGCAGGCGGGCCTGCGCGCCGCGCGGTCGGCGGAGGCCGCGCTCGCCGCGGTTCGCGGCAGGCTACCCGGGCTGCGGCTGAGGGGCGGCGTGGGGGCACCGCACGAGGGGCCGATGGGCCTGCGCGCCTCGGCGGCCGAGGCGCGGATCGCGCTGGTGGCCGCCAGGTCAGCCGGCAAGCCCGAAGGCGTCGCCACCCACGACGCCACCGGTGTGCAGCGGATGCTGATGGAGTGGTACGCGTCGGACACCGCGCGCGCATCGGTGCGGGCGCAGCTTGCCCCGCTGGAGCGGCTGGGCCCGGCCCGCGGGGAGACCGCGATCCGGACGCTCGCCGCCTACCTGGACCAGCAGGGCTCGATCGTGCGGACGGCCAGCGCGCTGCACCTGCATCGCAACGCGGTGACCTACCGGCTCCGCCGGATCACCGACCTGCTCGGCGTCGACCTCGATGATCCTGACCAGCGACTTGCGCTGCAGCTCGCGTGCCGTGCCCGCCTGCTGGCCTGAGCTCGCCGCCAGCGCAGTAGCGTGCTAGGTATGGCAACCCGCGCTGAACGTTCCATGTCCTTCGGGGCGATCGCCGAAGACTACGACCGGCTCCGGCCCGGGCCGCCGGAGGCGGCGATCGATTGGCTGGTTCCGGTTGGCTGCCGGGTCGCGGTCGACGTGGGCGCTGGCACCGGGCTGCTGACTCGTGCGCTGGCGCGCAGGGTCCCTGAGGTCGTGGCCGTCGAGCCGGACCAGCGGATGGCGGCCGTGCTGCGGGCGCGCTCTGACCGGTTCGCCGGCATCAGGGTCGCCCAGGGCCGGGGTGAGGCGATCCCGGTGCCGGACGCCAGCGCCGACGGCGTTTTCGCCTCGTCGGCGTGGCACTGGCTGGATCCGGAACTCGCCCCCCGCGAGATCGCCCGGGTGCTGCGGGACGGCGGCCGGCTCGGCGTGATCTGGACCAGCCGGGACCGCGGCACGGACTGGGTGCGCGAGGTCGAGTCGTTCCGCGGCCGTGCCGCGCGGCAGGCCGATGACCGGGACGCGCGATGGCCGCCGCACCGCCGCGAGGTCAGCCTGCCCGATGATCTGTTCGGCGCCGTGGAGTCCGCGTCGTTCTCGTTCACCCGCCAGATGACGATCGACGACTTCGTGGACATGCTGGCCACCTACAGCGGCGCGATAGCCGCGAGCCCGCAGGAACGGGAGGCGGGACTGGCCCATGTCCGGGAAGTGCTCGAGCGGCAGTTCCCCGGGGCCAGCCAGATCGACGTCCCGATGCGGTCCCAGTGCTTCCGCGCCGGCCGGCTCCCGCGCTGACCAGATCCCTGCCTGCATAGCCGTGCCTGCAGGCCCACCCGCCCGGATGGGCCTGCAGGCACGTCCCGCCCCCCCGGGGGGTACTGTCAGGCCCTTGCGGGCCTGCCAAGCCTGGCCTTGGTCTCCTCGACGTCCATGCCGTGCAGTCGCAGCAGGTTCTCCCCCAGGATCTTCCGCTTGGCCTGGTCGGTCAGCTGCGGATACCCGTAGCCGGTGCAGAGGTCCTCGGGGATCTGGAAGTCCATGAAGGCCCGCAGCGCCCACTGCGGATGGAAGAGCGGCGCCTCAGAGCCATAGATGATCTTGTCTTCCCCGCACCAGAACAGCAGCTTGCCCAGGATCTCGGCGAACATCCGCGGCGACCTGACCACGAAGTTGATCGTCGCGGCGATCGACGCGTACAGGTTCGGGTACCGGATCAGCTGCCAGCAGGTCTCGTCGAGGAACGGCAGCCCGACGTGGAAGATCACGAAGTTGATGTCGGGGAAGTTGGCTGCGGCGCCGTCCATGTCCCAGGTCTGCGTGTGCTCGATCGGCTGCGGGCCGAGCGGCACGCCCTTGTGCACGCCGATCAGGTTCACCCCGAGTTCCCGGGCCTTCTCGAAGATCGGGAAGGCCACCCGCGGATCGTCCATTCGCCACGGGTACGGCTCGCCGTAGTCGTAGCGCACGTTGTAGAACTTGAACGCCTTCGCGCCGAACTCGCCGACCTGCCGTTCCATCAGGTCCAGGGCCTTGCGGCCCTCCAGCGGGTTCACCGAGCCCCAGAACACGGTCCGGTCGGGGTCACGGCTGGCCAGGTCGGCGCATTCCTCCCAGGGCGACAGACCGTCGCGGAACAGGTCCGTCAGCGGCAGCGGCATCGCCACCAGCATGTCGGTGTCTGACTCCTCGTACACCATCCGGCGGATGTCAGCGACCGTCCACTGGCGCAGGAACTCCTCGGGCGGCAGCTTGGGCTGATCGTCCGGCGTCAGCGCGTTGTGGAACGCGTAGAGGTGGTTGTCGAACATCAGGCCCGGCTGGCCGAACGCGTTCTTCGGTTCGAAGTTGAACACGTGCGCGACGCAGTCGAACACGAACGCGTCGTCGATCATGCCGGATCACCTCGGTCATGTGCGGCCACGTAGGCGCCGCGGTCGGGCACCTGCGAGGGGGGCGGCAGGAACCGCAGCAGGCTGGCGGCTCGCGGGGACAGACGGTCGGTTGTCCAGGCCTCGTCCCAGACGATCTCGACGTCGGCGGAGCCGATCCCGGGCTGCGCCTCGATCCGTTCCTGGATCTCCGTCAGCATCCGGGCCGCGAACGGGCACCAGCCGGATGTGAGCAGCAACTCGACGCGGACCCGGCCTCCGGCCGCGCGCACGGAGCGCACCAGCCCCATGTCCACGACCGATATGCCCTTTTCGCTACAGCACGGGTCGTACACGTCGCTCAGCGCATCGAGCGCCCATTGCGGCACGTCCGGCATGCGGCCAGGCTGCCAGGGCTGCCAGTCCTGCGGAACCCCCGGAAATTTCACATACTGAAGCGGCCCCGGATGCCGCAGAGCGGTTCCCAGCCGCGCCCGCGCACGGCATCCTTGAAAGAGTGAGAATCCAGGATGAAGAGCCTGGCGACCTCATCCGCAGCGTGTCGCGTGCTCTGCGGATCATCGAGGAGGTTTCGGGCTCGCCGCGCCCGCTGCCGGTGAAGGTCATCGCCCGCCGGTGCGAGCTCAACCTGTCGACCGCCTATCACCTGGTCCGCACGCTCTGCTACGAGGGCTACCTGGTGCGCGTGCCCGATGGCGGCTACGTCGCCGGCTCCGAGCTCGCCGAGCGCTTCCACGACGTGATGGGCGCGCTGCGCCGCCCGGCCGAGGCCAAGGCGGTGCTCAGGAACCTGGCGGACGCGACGGGGCATAGTGCTTATCTCGCCGGCATCTCCGCCGACCGGCTCGTGGTCGTGGACGTGGTCGAGGGAGCGCGCTCGCCGTGGCTGGAGGACCTGCAGCCGGGCCTGGAAACCGCGGCGCACGCTACCGCGGTGGGCAAGGCGCTGCTGACCACGATGCCCGGCCGTGCCCGCAGCAGGCTGCTCAGTGAGCACGGCATGCGCCCATTTACTCCCAATACCGTCACCGAGCCCGGCGAGATCGAGTACGAGCTTGCCACCCTCCACCCGGGCGACATGGTGACGGAGCACGGGCAGTTCCGCGACGAGGTGTGCTGCGCGAGCGTCGCCATCCGCCGGCCGGACGGCTGGTGGGCACTCGGCTCCACGGCTCGCGGGCTCAGCCTGCCCGCGCCGCTGCTGACCGAGCTGCAGGTGGCTGCCGCCGCGCTGAGCCGCGCGCCCAGCTGAGCGCCCGGCTCGCCTTTGCGCGGGCGGAATCAAGGCGGCCGGGCCAGAGTTGGCACCCACATGGCCAAAGGACACACAATCACGGTTACCCAGGGAACTCAGCACGTCGTGGTCACGCTCGGTGGCGAGAAGCTCGCGGAGTCTGACCGGCCGGTCCTGCTCGACGAGACCGGCCTGCCGACCCGCTACTACCTGCCACGGGAAGACGTGCGCACCGACCTGCTCGAGCCCACGGACTCCGCGACGACCTGCCCGTTCAAGGGCCGGGCGTCGTACTGGTCGGCAGAGGTCGGCGGGGAGACTCACGAGGACCTGGTGTGGAGCTATGAGGACCCGATCCCGCAGGCCGAGGGCATCGCCGGGCTCATGTGCTTCTACCCGGACCGGGTCGAGCTGACGGTCGACGGCCAGAGTGCCTGACCGGCAGGACAGCGAAATCGCGATCGTGACCGGCGCCGCGGCCGGGATCGGGCGGGCCGCGGCGCATCGGCTCGCCGCAGACGGTTACCGGGTGGCGTGCCTGGACATCGACGAGGACGAGGCGGGCCAGACCGCCACTGGCCACGTGCGCAGCGCCGAGGCCGGGTTCCGGATCGACGGCGACAGCCCGGCCCTGCTCACTGCGGGCTGCGGGCCGCCGGCCTGACGGCCGCGGACGTGGACCTGATCGTGCACACACATCTGCACTACGACCACATGCAGAACGACGTGCTGTTCCCGAACGCGCCCGTGGTGGTGCAGCGCACCGAGCTGGAATGGGCCACATCTGCGGACAGCGGCCCGTTCTACGTGGACGTCGCCGGGCTGGCCGGGGCGCTCGGCGAGCGGCTCCGGCTGCTCGACGGCGAGCACCGGTTCCGGCGACACGTGCGTGTGCGGCGACATCGTGTCGCGCGAGGAGAACCTGGAGGTCATCGGCTCGGTCTGCCCGGACCGCGAGGGTACCGAGAGGTTCCTGGCCAGGGCTCGCGCCGCGGGCTGGCAGATGCTGCCCAGCCACGACCCGCGGCTGCGCCGGCACCGCTTGTATCTGCGCGCCGGCGCGCCTCAGAACGGAGGGCACCTGCCCGCCGACCCGCCCTAGAACGGCTTGGGCCGGGTGTCAGCGGAAGTCGCGGCTGCGGGCCGCCGCGACCACGCGGAGCCTCCGCAGCCTGGTGGCGAGAAGGCTGACCGCCCCGTCCATGCTCTCCACCACACCGCTCACCACCAGCGCGTTTGCCTCCATCGCCACTCGGCGATGCCGTTCCCAGACACCGGGGGGGCAGATCACGTTCGCGATCCCGGTCTCGTCCTCCAGGCTCAGGAACACCACCCCGCGGGCGGTCCCCGGCTGCTGCCGGTGCGTGACGAGGCCCGCCACCGTCACGAAACCCCCCGGCGTCGCCGAGCGCAGGGCTGCCGTTTCGAGCACACCCCGCTCGGCGAGGCCCGCCCTGATGTGCTCGACCGGGTGCGTGCCGTACGTCCCGGTCGCCCACAGGTCGGCGAACGTCTCCTCGGCCGCCGTCATCGCGGGCAGCGGCGGCGCGGCCAGGCCCGGCGTTGTTCCCGGCAGCTGGCCGGGCCGGATCGTCGCGGCTGCTCCGGCCGCCCACAGCGCCTCGCGCCTGCCGATCCCGAAGCAGCCGAACGCGCCCGCCGTGGCCAGCGCCTCGAGCGCCGGGACCGGCAGCCGGGTGCGGCGGGCGAAGTCCTCCAGGTCCCGGTACGGCTGGCCCGCCACGACCGCGTCAGCGGGCTTCTCCCCCAAGTTGCGCACCTCGGACAGGCCGAGCCTGATAGCCGGCTGGCCCGGCGCTGGCCCGGGTTCCAGCGTGGCCTTGGTGGCGCTGGCGTTCACGTCAACGCCGCGGACGACCACACCATGCCTTCGCGCATCGCTGATCAGGCTGGACGGAGCGTAAAAGCCCATCGGCTGGGCGCGCAGCAGCGCGGCGGTGAACGCCGCGGGGTAATAGCACCTCAGCCATGCGCTGGCGTAGACCAGATAGGCGAAGCTGATCGCGTGCGACTCGGGGAAGCCGTAGCTCGAGAACGCGAGGATCTTGACGTAGATGTCCTCGGCGACCTCCGGCGGGATGCCGCCCGCCGCCATCCCGTCCAGCAGCCGCGTGCGCAGTTCCTCGATCCGCTCCGGGGCGCGCTTGGAACTCATCGCCTGCCGCAGCCGGTCCGCCTCGGCGGGCGTGAACGAGGCGCAGTCGATCGCGATCTGCATCATCTGCTCCTGGAACAGCGGCACGCCGAGGGTCTTGCCGAGGGCGGCGCGCATCGAGGGGTGCGGCAGGTCCGACTGCTCGTCGCCGCGGCGGCGGCGCATGTAGGGGTGCACCGAGCCGCCCTGGATCGGGCCCGGCCTGATCAGCGCGACTTCGACGACCAGGTCGTAGAACTTCCTCGGCCGCAGCCGGGGCAGGGTCGCCATCTGGGCCCTGGACTCGACCTGGAACACCCCGACCGTGTCCGCCTCGCACAGCATGTCGTAGACGGCCGGGTCCTCCTGCGGGAGTGAATGCAGGCTCCAGCGTTCGCCGTGATGCGCCTCGATCAGCTCGAGGCAGTCCCGCAGCGCGGTCAGCATGCCGAGGCCGAGCAGGTCGAACTTGACCAGCCCCGCGTAGGCGCAGTCGTCCTTGTCCCACTGCAGCACGGTGCGGCCCGGCATCCGGGCCCACTCCACCGGGCATACCTCGCCCACCGGGCGGTCGCAGATCACCATCCCGCCGGAGTGGATGCCCAGGTGACGGGGCAGCCGCTGCATCCGGGCCGCGAGCCTGGTCACGGAGCCAGGGACGCCCGCGTCCGGGGGGACCGGCTGACCGGGACCGTACTGGCGCGGGCCGACCTGGCGTGCCCAGACGTCCTGCTGCTCCGGCGTGTAGCCGAGTGCCCGGCCGGCGTCCCGCAGCGCCATCCGCGGCCGGTAGGAGATCACGTTGGCGACCTGGGCGGCGTTCTCCCTGCCGTACCGGTCGTAGACGTACTGGATGGCCTCTTCCCGGCGCTGGTGCTCGATGTCCAGGTCGATGTCGGGCGGCCCGTCCCGGCCGGAGGACAGGAAGCGCTCGAAGAGCAGGCCGTGCTGGACCGGGTCCACGTTGGTGATCCCGAGCGCGTAGCACACGGCGGAGTTGGCCGCCGACCCGCGGCCCTGGCACAGGATGCGACTGCGCTCGCAGAACTGCACGATGTCGTGCACGATCAGGAAGTAGCCGGGGAAGCCGAGGGCCACGATGACCTCGAGTTCGCGCTCGATCTGGGCGTACGCCCCCTCGACGCGTTCCGGCCATCCGTAGCGTTCCGGCGCCCGTTTCTCGACCAGGTGGCGCAGCCAGCTGGCCTCGGTGTGGTTCTCGGGGACCGGGAAGTCCGGCAACCTCGGCGCGATCACGTGGAAGTCGAACGCACAGGCCCTGGCCAGCTCGGTGGTCTGCTCTGGGACCCCTGGATACCGGCGCAGCCGGTGCGCCATCTCGGCTCCGGACCGCAGATAGGCGGCACCGGAGGCGGCCAGCCAGCCGTCCATCTCGTCCAGGCTGCGGCGAGCCCGGACCGCGGCCAGCGTCTGCGCGAGCTTCGCGTCGCGAGGGGACGCGAAGTGCACGTTGCCGGAGGCGATCACGGCTGTTCCCGTGGCTGCGCCCAGCTCGTACAGGGCATCGTTGCGCTCGTCGTCTTCTGGCTGGTCGTGGCTGGTCAGCTCCACGACGACGTTCTCGCGGCCGAAGAGGCCGGCCATCCGGCGGAGCTCGGCCGCTGCGGCCTCGGGACCCGCAGCGGCGAGCGCCGCCGGGACCGCGCCCTTGCGGCAGCCGGTGAGGATCACCCAGTGACCGTCGTGCGCCTGCGCCAGCTCTTGCCCGTCGTAGACGGGACGGCCCTTCTCTCCCCCGCGGAGCTGCGCGGTGCTGATCACCCGGCACAGCCGCCGGTATCCCTCGGGGTCGCGCGCCAGCACCAGCAGGTGCCCGCCCGCCGGGTCGGGGATGCCGCCCTGGCCGCAGGGCAGGTCCAGGCTGAGCTCTGCGCCGAAGACGGTGCCGAGCCCGACGCCGGTCCGCTGCTTCAGCCTCGCCGCCGCCTGAGCGAACTGCGGCACCCCGTACATGCCGTCGTGATCGGTGATCGCCAGCGCTTCCAGGCCGAGCGCCGCCGCCTCGGCCACCAGGTCCTCGGGGGCCGACGCCCCGTCGAGGAAGCTGTAGGACGAGTGGCAGTGCAGCTCGGCCCAGGCCGGGCCGACGGCCGGGCGGGCCCACGCCTCTGGCCGACCCGACGCCCCCGGCCGACCCGACGCATCTTCCCGCGCATACCCGGGTTCCTCATCGGCCTCGCCGAGGCCCGATGCGGTGCCGCTCTCGGCCTCTGTGCCCCGCCAGGACAGGAGCTTCTCGAGCTCCGCCCACGGCCGCGGTGGATTATCGAAACCCATGACGATTCCTACAGCGGGTAGGTGTCGGGTTCGGTGGTGTAGGTGCGTCCGGCTGGCGTGGTCCAGGTGAAGATGCCGGGCTTGATCTGCTCGAGCTTCCACCGGGGGTGCTGCTTGAGCTGGTGGTGGCGCCGGCAGCCGCCGCCCATGTTGCACCGGCAGGTGCACCCGCCCTGGTCGTAGGGGATGGTGTGGTCCAGGTCGGCGCGCCAGGCCGGCTGGCGGCACACCGGGCTGCGGCAGGTCACATCCCGAGCGATCACGAACTCGCGTACCCGCGGCGGCGGCCGGTACCCCGGTGCCTGGTCGGTGTGCGCGCACCCTCCGGCCGCGGCGTCGTCGCCGGTCCGGGCCAGGGCCCGGTCCAGGGCCGTGACGGCAGCCCGCAGCGCGGCTTGGACGATCCCGACGGTGCCGACGGTGCCGACGGTGCCGACGATCCCGACGGGTGGGCCAGGCCCGCCCGCCCGGCCGACGGCCTGTCCGATAAGGCCAGCGGCCTGCTCGCGGACGGTGTCCTGGCTGATGGTCAGCGTGACCCGGCCGACCAGCCCGGCCGGGTGCGGTGGCCCGTCTCGGGCCGGGCCGGGTCCGGCGCGTTGCTGAGGACGGCGGACGCGGGTGACCGCGATGGCCTGCCCGACGGCGTTGGTGATGATGATCCGCCACTGCGCGGCCGGGTCATCCTCAGCCACGGCGGCCACCTGGCGGGCCTGCAGGGGGGTGACCGGCCCGATCCGGCCCAAAATCCCCAGGCCGCCGCCGGGCAGCCCGGCAAACGTGGCCCACGGCAGGGTGACATCCAGCAGCCCGGGCACCGGCCGCCCGTCCGGCTCGGCGGCCGGGCGGGCCAGCGCGGGCGAGATCGCACCCAGCTCCGGCCACTTCGGCGCCGGCCCCGCCGTGAGCAGGTCATCGGCATCGTCGGCGTAACATCCCGTCACCGGATCGCCGGCATCGTCGAGGCCATCGTCAGGCGGGGCGTCTTCATCGCCGGGGAACGGCACATCCTCGCCCGGGCCGTCATCGGCGGGTTCACTGCCGACAGGGCCAGGGCCGCCGCCGCTGTCGGCAGGACCGTCGCTGTCGACACCGGTGGGGCCACCACCGCTGGGACCGCTGGGACCGCTGGGACCGGTAGGACCGGTGGGGCCGCTGTCGCTGTCGACCGGGTTGCTGTCGCCGGGGCCGCTGCCGAGGCCGTCGTCGCTAGGGTTGCCGTCGTCGCTGGGGCCGGGGTCATTATCGGGTGGGGCGCCGTCGGCGGGCGGGATGGGCGGCAAGGTGCCCAGCAGCAGGCCGATCATCACCTGGGCCCGGTGCAGGTCCAGCCCGCCGCCCAGCCCGGCCGCCTTGCGAGCCCGGGCCATCGCGGTGATCTTCGCGATCGCCGCCGCGGCCAGCACCTGCGGCAACCCGGTCCCGGACAGCGTCGCCGTCCCGTCCTCATCCGGATACAAACTCACCCCCGCCCGGCGCTCCGCATCCGCGCGGCGGCGCTCCGCCGCCGCCGGGTCCACCGCGATCACCGCCCGGCGCAGCCGTTCGCGCAGCTGCGCCGGGGTCCATTGCCAGGCACCGGGCAGCACCGCCGCTTCCACCTTCCGCGCGTCGGCCTCACTCAGCACGCTGGTGGCCTCGGCGATCCGCCGTGCCCGGTACAAGTCAATCCGTCCCGTCGTCAGCGCCTGCCCGGTGGCCGGCAGCCGCCACGACAACGTCACTGCAAGCTCCGCCCACGCCGTCGCAGTGGCATCCGACATCTTCAGCGCCAGGCTCACCTGATTGGCCGCATCCCGGCATACCCGCGCCGGACGGCCGTCCTCGCGCACGCCGATGTTCTTATCGGCCGCCGCCGCCCGAGAGGCCACCTGCGCCACCGCCGCGAGCTCGGCCGCCTGCGCCCACGACGCCAGCCGCTGCCCCGCCATAGCCATCCCGGTCAGCCCATATTCATCCAGGCTGTCGACCTCCCGCAGGGCAGCATCCAGCCATCCGGCCATCCCCGGGCCCGGGTCCATGTGCTCCACCGCCAGCGCGGCGACCTGACCGTCCGACAGCGGCGGGCCCATCCGCCCGTCCTCTAGCGCGGCCAGTTCGTCGGCCAGCACTGCGTCCTGGTCCTCCTCGCGGCCGTCCAGGAACCCGCCCGCCGCCAGCGCATCCAGCAACGCCTGCTGCTCCAGCACCCGCGCCGGGCCAGCGCCGGGCACCGCGTCAACCGGGAACGCGCTGGCGGGAACCGGCCCGGACAGCGGCACCTCCCCCGTGCCCACGCTGCCCGGCACCCAGAAGAACCTCCGGCGGCCGCCGGGCGCGAAGGCGCCCTGGCCACCCTCGCGCGAGGAGGCGGCCTGCTCATCGTCCGGGCCTGATTCTTGCGCCTGGGCTGACATCGGCTCACCTCCTCCGCTTGCGGCGTTCCGTCTGATTTATCACTAGCTACGCTACCGGCACCCTCCGACAAAACAGCCACCCTTCCGGCAGCACAGCAAAGATTTCTCGAAAAAATTTTTGGCTACACGAGCCTGGCGGCTTGGGCTGCGTGAGCTTGGGGTTCGGCCACCTGAGCCAGACGCGGCTTTACTACCTGGCGCAGCCGGGAACGCGAATCACTCGTAGCTGGCCTCGATCAGCCACCGACCGCCCTGCACCGCGGCCAGCCAGGCGCTCCCGTCGTCGGCGACCAGCTGGAACCTGGCCCGCCGGCGGGTGTCCTCCGGACGCCACCACCGCTCGGTGACCGGCCAGGGCCCGGCCCAGGAGGTGACCGCCAGCCACGGTCCGCCGTCGGCCGACAACCGGGCGGGGGGTGCGGAAACGAAAGCCCGCCCGGTAACGGTCACCTCGACACCCGAGGCGTCGATGACCCTGGCGGGCAGCGGAACCGGGTGCACCGTGGCCGGGGCCGGAGCGGGGAGCCGCCCGGGCCAGGGCCGACCGGAGGGCAGCGCCGGCTCGGCCATATCGCCGAACGGCACCGGCGTCACCTGCTCGGCCGGGTCGCGTCCGCCGGCCAGCAGCGGGCGCACCACCGAGCCGTGCCCGAGCATGGCCTGCACCCGGAGGGCGGCACGCGCCACCCGGTCGCTGACCACCGCGTCGCCCCACAGGCCGAGCTGACGTCCCGTGGCCCGCACGAGCTGGTCGGGAGCGAGCCGCAGGAGCGTGATCCCGCCGACCCCGGCCCCCTCGTCCCCGCCCCTCCCGCCCGAACCTCTCCCATCCGCGTCGCCACCCTCCGCGCCGCCACCCTCCGCGTCGCCACCCTCCGCGCCGCCACCATCCGCAGCGCCACCATCCGCGCCGCCACCATCCGCAGCG
>JASHOI010000359.1 GCA_030041195.1 Streptosporangiaceae bacterium
ACTCGGCGGTTTGATCTTGGTGGCGGCCTGTTCTCAGGCTCGAGCGGCGATGTGGTGACCGCCGTCGCATCAGGTGCGGGTCGGCGGCCGGTTTCCGCCCCCCCAGCGCGCCGGCCGAAAGATCTAGGAGCCTCGCGTGCGGTATTTGCCCCAGATCCTCCTAGATCTTTTAGGTGGCGGGCTGAGGCGCGAAGGCGGCGGGCTGAGGCGCGGCGCGGCGCCGGGTTTGTCGCGGATGGGCGAATCGGCACCCGAGCCGGCCAGTCGCCGCGCCGGCAAGCGTGATGACGCAAACCAACGGGTTATTGCGCTGCGAGCCCTATTTGCACGTGATCCTCCTACATCTTCTTATGGAGCCGCCGTCGGCCCAGCTGACCGCTCTGCGGTGCGTCGCCGATCGCCGAAATCGGCCCCAGAGCCCGTAAAAGCGGACCCGGTGCCGCGAGACCAGCACGCCGTGATCAGCCATCTCCCCAGCGATCAGTCGTCTCCCCAGCGATCAGCCGTCTGACAGCAGCCAAGCGTCCTCGGCCGCGTAAAAGTCCCTGACCTGCTCTGGCTGGTCGTCGCCGAGCAGGTCATCGGGGATGGCGTAGCCACGCCTGGTCATCGCCCACGCGTGCAGCTGATACGACGTTCGCGGCGTTGCCGCTGCTACGTCAGCCCAGTCGATGGGAACGGTGTCGTTGGGGTTGACGGGCGCTATCGTCCCCTTCTCGTAGATGCCCTCGAAGGTGACCAGACGCCAGCCGTGCGGGGTCCGCCGAACTCTGGAAACGAAGCGAACGTACTGGATCGTGTCCACGGCCACGCCGTCGATCTCGCTCCTGTTCTGGATCTGCGAGCGGCTCTCCACCAAGGCGCGGTCACCGTTAACCCGTGCGTAGATCGGCCAGATCGGGTGCTTGCTGTGACGACCGCGGTTCGCCATGACCTTGGAGCCCTCGGCGAAGTCCCTGGCGTTGCCGTGGAACCAGCTCGTCCGGATGATCGCGTCCTCGGTGTACGCGTCGGCGACCTGGTCCCATTCCCCCAGATCCCGCCAGAGCCGCTCCAACTGAACCAGTTCGAAGATCTGTAGCTTGTCCAGGGCCAGGGCAAGATCACCTGCCGATACGGAGACGTCGGTCGCCGGTGCGGAGGCCTCGCCCGCAGATGCGGGAACGTCGCGTGCTGGTGCGGGGACGTCGCGTGCTGGTGCGGAGACCTCGCCCGCTGAAGCCGAGACCTCGCCCGCTGAAGCCGAGACCTCGCCCGCTGAAGCCGAGACCTCAGTTCCGGTCATGATTTGATCTCCTTCCGTTGGCTAAACCACGATGCTATACAATTTTGTCTATGATCGTCCGGCTCGGCCCGCATCGCTGCGCCGCATCGCGCGCTGCGTGACGGCGGCCGGGGCCCGCTTGCACGCCGCTCTCCGGGCCAGGTACAAGCCCAGACGGCGCAGAGTCCACCCGCTCCGAGGTCCGGCAGTGTAACGTACCGATAATCTGTGTTCCGTATATGATCAACGATATGGTTTGCGCCGTCGCCGATCCGTACGCGCGCAGCAACCGGCGAGGCGAGGAAAAAGATGACCCGGAAACTGAGCAAGGCCGATATCGCGTACGAATGGCTCAAGGAGCGGATCATTCAGGGGGTATACGGGCCCGGCTTCCGTGTTGTAATCGACCAGCTCGTCCGGGAGACGGGGATCAGCTCCATTCCATGGCGAGAGGCCATCCGGCGCCTCGAGGCAGAGGGCTGGATGGAAGTAGTTCCCCAAGTCGGCGCCCGGGTCACGACGTTCGACACCGACGCGTACGCGCAGACCATGCAGGTGCTCGCCCGGCTCGAGGGCTACGCGACGGCATTGGCGCTCCGGAACATATCGCCTGACACGGTTAAGGTCGCGCAAGAAGTCAACCAGAACATGCTCAGGGCGCTTGAAGAATTCGACCCGGTGCGCTTTACACGTCTGAACCGTGAATTTCACTTCGTTATCTACGAGCACTGCGGCGACTCGCATTTGTTCAACCTGATCTCGGCCGAATGGAGCAGGCTCGATGTCATACGGCGCGCCGCCTTCACGCTGGTGCCGGGTCGGGCCCGTGCGTCGGTAATCGAGCACGACGCGCTGCTGAGCCTGCTGTCCGACAACCGGAATTTCGACGCCGTCGAGGTGGCCGCCCGGCAGCACAAGCTGAACTCGCTCCAGGCCGTCTACACCCACGAGGCAGCAGCCGTCGGCGAGACGATCCAGGGCCTGCCTGCTTAGCGTGCCCCGCCGAGGTCGCCGACGGCGAAGGAGGATGACGCATGACCGGGAGCCCGCCGCGGCAGTCCGCCGTTTCTGCCTCCACCCTGGAGGCGCTCGGCCAGGTGAGCACCGCTAGCTTGTCCTCGGTTCTGCGCCGGCTCGGTGTCGATCACGCGTTCCTGACGGGCCTCAGGCCGTGCCGTCCGGGGATCCGGATGGTGGGCATTGCCCGGACGCTGCGGTACGTGGCGCTGCGCGAGGACGTTTTCGCTGCCCGCGGGACCGGGATGAACGAGCAGAAGCGCGTGGTCGACTCGATCGAGCCGGGTGAGGTCCTGGTGATCGAGGCCCGGGGGGAACTCGGCGCCGGGACGATCGGCGACATATTGGCGCTGCGCGTGCAGCAGCGAGGCGGTGCGGGTGTGGTGACCGACGGCGGTGCCCGGGATACCCCGGTGATCGCCGAGATCGGGCTTCCCGTCTACTACGCCGCGCCGCACGCCGCCGTCCTCGGGCGACGTCATGTGCCGATGGACTCCGGGCTCCCGGTGACCTGCGCCGGGGTGCTCGTCATGCCGGGCGACGTCATGTGCGGTGACGAGGAGGGCGTGCTGGTCGTGCCGGCCGGGATGGCCGGCGAAGTGGCCACGGCAGCGCTGCAGCTTGAGCAGGAGGAGCGCTACATCACCGCGCGGGTGGCTGAAGGCCTGAGCCTGGACGGGCTTTACCCGCTCGGGCCGCGGTATCGCGATGACTACGAGGAGTGGCTGCGCGCGCAGAGCGGGGAGTAGGCGTCAGCTCAGCGCATCCCACAGGATTGAGTAGATCCGCTGAAATTCGGCGCTTCGCTTGAACTCGATACTGCGCGGGCGCTGCAGGTCGACGTCGTAGCTCAGCTTCACCTGGCCCGGATTCGCCGACATCACGATGACCTTGTCGCCAAGGTAGATCGCCTCGCTGATGTCGTGAGTAATGAACATCACCGTGAGCTGCTGCTCTGCCACGATCCGCTGGAGCTCCTCCTGCATCCGCTCCTTTGTGAGCGCATCGAGCGCCCCGAACGGCTCGTCCATGAGCAGGATCTCCGGCCGCACCGCCAGCGCACGCGCGATGTTAACGCGCTGCTGCATGCCCCCCGAAAGCTGGCGCGGGAACCGGTCAGCAGCGTGATCGAGACCGACGATGCGGATCGCTTCGTTCACCCGCTGCGGCCACTCCGATCTCGGAATGGAATGCCGCATTTCAAGCCCGTACTGGGTATTCCTGCGGACGTTCCGCCAGGGCAGCAGCTCGGGCGCCTGGAAGACCACGGCCACCTCCGGGCGGACCTGGTCCATCTCGTGACCGTTGACGCTGATCGACCCGTCGTAGATCTCCAAGCCCGCGGCGCAGTTGAGCAGGGTGGTCTTGCCGCAGCCAGAGGGGCCGAGCACACAGACGATCTCGTTCTTGTGAACGGCAAGATCCACGTCCCGGAGCACTTCGACGGCGCGCGCCTGCCCGCGCCTGGCCGGGAAGACCTTGCTGACGCTCCTGAAGTCGATCTTGACGTCGGTGTTCATGGTCATATTCATCGCTGCGTCGGCTCCCACGATGCCTTCGGTGCCCCGTTCTCCGGGCCATGAAGACGGGCGGAGAGGCACGCAAGACCTCTCCGCCCGTCCATCGTCACTGCTTGACGGCTGCCTCCGCGTAGCTGGCGTTCACCAGCTTCGAAGCATCAAAGGTACCCGCCTTCGCGCTCTCGACCGTGAGGGCCGAGAGCATATTCTTCATGTCGGTTACCGACGGCACAATTGTCGATGTCATGTTCTGCAGGACGCTCTTGTAGGACGCCTCAGCCAGCGCGGCCGAGTCGCCGGTTTCCTTCTCGATCACCTTCACCACGAACGCCTCGTTCGCCGGGTCCT
The DNA here is from genome assembly GCA_030041195.1 of Streptosporangiaceae bacterium. Next base: position 4,150 of record JASHOI010000359.1, read on the forward strand.
TGTAGTACTTGAATCCCGCGTTGAGCGCCTCCAGCATCTTGATGGCGGTGGCCTTGTGCGCCTGCAGCCACGGCCCGTAGCCAACGATCTCGATCGCGGGCACGTTCTTGACCTTCCGGAAGTCAACGAGCATGTGCATGCCCTTGACCTTCTGCTCCACCGTGCTCAACTGGACCGGCTGCAGCGCGGGGATCGCGTCGACCCGCCCGGCCTCGAAGGCGGCGAGCTGAGCCGGGTAGGGGCCGATCGGCACTTCCTTCAGCTTGATGCCGTACTGCTTCTCGATGTAGGAGCAGAGCAGCGAGGCGAAGTCCCCGGGGCTCGAGATCGCAATGGTCGCGCCGTTCAGGCTGGCGATCGTGGGGTACTTCGCCTGCGACACGAGCATCGCGTCGAACGAGTCCTCGAACTGGGCGACTTCCTCCATCGGCTGCCCGTCGTCGATGGCCGAGAGCTGCGGCACCGGGGCCGGGATCGAGAGCATCTGAATCTGCCCCGATACCAGCGCGCCCATCTGCTCGCTGCCGCTGGTGAGCAGCGTGATCTTGGCGTTGATGCCGTATTTCTTGAAAATCCCCGCATCCTCGGTAACCGTCGGGACTTCGTGGTCAGGAACCGGGGACGCCTGGGCAATCGTCACATTGACCGGAGTTGACGTACTAGCCGACGAACTGCCGCTCGACGAACTCCCGCCGCTTGAACCGCAGGCCGAGACGAGGACAGCTCCTGCTCCCAGCAACGCGAGCGACGCCAGCAGCGAACGCCGTCTTCTGCCCACCAGTTCTTCGGTGATATGCACGGGGCAACCTCCAGTCAATGAGTTCCGAATATCAGCGCGTTGTTCTTTCCGGGGACAGCGATGGCCGATGGCCAGCGAATAGTGAGCTCACAAGGAGCCCCAGACATCCAGTGCGGTCTCCACCAGCAGGCGAAGCTTCGCCCACTGCTGGTCTTGGGTGAGGTCGTTGCCCTCCTTGACTGACGAGAAGCCGCACTGCGGCGACAGGCAGAGCTGATCGATATCGATGAAGCGGGCGGCGGCGTCGATACGCCGCTTCAGGTCGTCTTTGTGCTCGAGCTCGCCTCGTTTAGAGGTCACGAGGCCGAGTACGACTCTCTTGCCCCTGGGCACGAACCGCAGCGGCTCAAATCCGCCCGATCTCTCGTCGTCCCACTCGCAGAAGAATCCGTCCACATCCAAGTCGTTAAAGAGAGCCTCAGCGACAAATTCGTAACCACCTTCGGCAGCCCACATGCTCTGGTTGTTGCCGCGGCACATGTGCGTGGTCACCGTGAGGTCGGCGGGGCGATTCGCCAGCACCCGGTTGACGTTGGCGATGTAGGCCTCGTGCTGGTGCTCGGGATCGCCCCCGATCTCGGCGACGTGCCGGCGCTGGGCTGGATCATTGATGTAGGCGAAGCTGGTGTCATCTAGCTGCAGGTAGCGGCAACCGAGGTCATAAAGGCGCCGGACTTCCTCGGCATAGGCGGCCACCAGGTCATCCCAGAACCGGTCAAGGTCGGGGTAGACGGACTCGTCGATCAGAGCCCGTCCGCCGCGGTAGTGCACCATGCTCGGCGACGGGATCGTGAGCTTGGGGGTGGCCGTGGCGACGCTGTCACGCAGGAAGGTGAACGCATCGCCGAAGATGGTGTGGTCCAGCCGGATCGGCGCGGCCACCCGTGCGGCCGGTGGCATCCACTCGATCTGCTTCTGCCTGTTGCGGAACACCACCCGGATGGGATTGTCGGAAGCCTTGGCCACGCCGCCAAGCTCATAGATGAAGTCCCGGTGCCAGGAGTCCCTGCGCAGTTCGCCATCGGTCGCGGAGCGGAGCCCGGCTTCTTCCTGCCTCCGCACCACCTGGCGGATCGCCTCGTCCTCGATCTGCCGCAGGTCGTCCGCTCCGATCACTCCGGCGGCCAGGTCTTCGCGGGCACGGAGCACTTCTGGCGGTCGCAGCAGGCTGCCCACGTGATCAGCTCGGAATGGCGGCCGGCCCGGAGCGGCCGCGGTGCCGCTGGCTGAGTTCTGATCCGTGGTCCGCGCAGGAGGCATGCCGCGCCTTCCGGAAAGCATCAGGTGGCAAAATTTATAGGTGATCCTATATGGTTACACGATCATGTCAAGCGTGTAACATCGGGCTTAGCGAGCTGCAGCCAGGGATTCTTGGCAGATCAGTGGCAGATATATCAGGACATAAGGTGCCAAGTTGCTAGTCTCTGAAGTGATGACGCGCGACGTGACCTCGCGTCTTGCTATACGATATTGTTATCTTCAGAGCGATCCGACCGTCGACGCGGCGTCGGATTGCGACCAGATATCACATAGTACTACCCGCGGACACCGGTCTCGCGGCTGGCCCGGCGCGCCTTCCGAGCGCCTCCGGCCGGGCTGGGACGTCTGCGATCGGCCCGGGCCGGCCGCATCGCTGCTGCTGACACGCGATGCCGGGCACGCCAGCACGAGGGTACGCGCGGCCGCGCTTGACGATATCGCGCGGGAACGTACATCCTATCCAACAGGATCTGCTATCAGTTGCCGCCGTCAGCTCCGGCGACGCGCCGCGGTTCCCCTGTTGACAGGGTCACGAGAGCCCGGATCGGGAGCACTCAGATCTAGATGGCGAGGATTCGGTTGTGGACGAGCGTAGGTCTGTCCCCGCGGAGACGCCGAGCGAGCTGCGGACGGAAACGGCTGCCGCGGCGGCAGCGGACGAGGTCGGGTTCACCGGAGGGTCGGTCGACTTTGCCGCCGCGCCTTCCGCGGGGAATCGGGCCCGAGCTCGCCGCCGGGTGATCCCGCAGGGCTGGCACGCGGTCATCAGCGTGGCGTCCATCCTTGTCGGCTTGGCGCTGTGGCAGATACTCGCGGAGAACGGCATCATCAACAAGACGCTGAGCAGCTCTCCCTGGGAGGTATTCCAGAACGCCCGGCTGATGATCGACAACGGCACGCTCGGAAGCGCCGTTCTGGCCAGCGCGCAACTCTATGCGGTCGGCCTGGCCCTCAGTATCACGATCGGCATCGCGTGCGGCATCGTGATCGGCTGGTGGCGCACGCTGGGCGCGGTCTTCGACCCCTGGATCGCGATCATGTACTCCACGCCGCTGATCGCGAGCATGCCCCTGCTCATCGCCTGGTTCGGCATCGGGTTCGAGTCGCAGGTCGTCATGGTGCTCCTGGTCTCGGTTTTTCCCCTGCTCGTTAACGTCATCGTTGGCTCGCGGCAGGTTGACGCCAACCTGCTGAGGATGGCAAGGAGCTTCGGCGCCTCACAGCCGGCCGTGCTGCGCTCTCTGGTGCTGCCGTCGCTCATTCCTTACATCGTCACCGGCGTGCGCATCGCCGTAGGGTCCGGGCTCGTCGGCGTCGTCATCAGCGAGTACTTCGAGGGCAGCAACGGCATCGGCGGCATGATCCTCAACGCGGGCCAGCAACTGAACTCGGCCGGAGTCTTCCTCGGTCTCGTCATACTGGCGGGCACCGCGTTGACGCTCACCAGCTTGATCCGCACGCTGGAGCGGAGAGTAAGCAGCTGGCGCGAGGCCTGAGAACAGCTTCACGCGCCGGGTCGTGCATCCGCTGCCCGGTGGCCAGCTGCGGGCAGGATGTCTGACATGGTTCCCGTCACCGTCGTCGTCGGCGACTATCCGCACACCCGCGCGCTGAGGGAGGCTACGGCCGGGCCCGAAGGCCCGGACTGCAGGTACGTGGGGATCACGCCGATCTTCGCGGCGTTCGCGCGGATGGTTCGCCAGCTTGAGTTCGACATCTGTGAGCTGGCCCTCGCGACCTACCTCCAGGCGCGCGAGGCCGGCATCCCGCTGACGCTCCTGCCGGTCGTCATGACCGGCGACATTCACCACCACTCGCTCAGCCGGTGGTCGACGGCCGCCCCGGTGTCACCAGGGGAACTCGCCGGCGGACGCGTGGGCGTCCGCTCCTACAGCCAGACCTCAGGGATGTGGGTGCGGGGTATTCTGCGCGAGGAGTTCGGCGTCGAGCCGGCCGACGTGACCTGGGTCACGACCGAACCCTGCCACGTCGAGCAGTACCGCGAGCCGGCCAACGTCGAGCGTGTCGACGGCGCGGTCGCCGATTTGCTGCGTGACGGGCAGGTGGCAGCCGCCATCCTCGCCCCGGTCGCCGGGGATGCCCCAGGACCGGCTCTTGTCCCGGTCATCCCGGACGCCGCCGCGGCCGGGCGCGCGTGGGTCGACCGCCATGGCACCATCCCGGCTAATCATCTGGTGGTCGTGCGCAGCGACGTGCTACGCCAGCGTGCGGAGACCGTGAGCCGGTTCTATCAGGCGCTGCGGCGCGCCATCGCCGGCACATCGTCGCAGCGGCCCGCCACGCCCCGCGGCTGGGCCGTGGCGGCTGGCTGGAGCGATTCGCTGGCCAGGTGCCTGGAGCTGGCGGGCACGTACGCGCTGGAGCAGGGCCTTCTCAAGTCACGGCCGGACATCGGCGAGATCGAGAGGGAATGCGCGATCGTCGAGTCGGCGTGAGCGGCAGGGATCTCCTTCACTCGGCCTGCGTGGACGTGAGCCGGTCGCGAAGCTGCGGGATCGGCTGCTGCACCAGGTCGGGATGCCCGCGGATCAGGTCATGGCCCAGGTCGTTCGACAGATCGCGGAACACCGAGTGAATGTGGTTGCCGCTGTCGATGGCGTTCACGGTCTCGACCAGCAGTTGCGAGGTGTGAATGCGGTAGTAGTGCGGCGTGCCGGGCTCCAGGCCGCCGGCCCAGGCGAAGTGGACGTCGCTCTGGCCTCGCTCGTCGACCAGCCCGCGATACTGCTCGGAGAGCTCTTCCGGGATCCGGTCGATGTGGCTGAATAGCAGCCCGCGCAGCGCCTGCCACTGCTCGCCGGTCAGCTTGCCGGCGCATACGCCGGCCGGTGCCGCCCTGATGAACCGCAGCGCGTGCCGGTCCTCGTCGTTGATGCGGTACGTCTTGATGCCGAGGTCCTCGTAGTCGGGCAGTTCGACCGCACCGACCCGGGGCACCTGGCGGGTGACAAAGTCCGCGGGCGCCACCGCGTGCATCCTCGCCTGCTTCCTGAGCGGCTCGGGCAGCGAGCGGAGCAGCGCGAACGCGGCGTCTTCGTCCGAGCCCAGCGGGTTCAGCACCCCGGCCGGGACCGGCTGGCCGCCGATGTTGCAGGGGGTCGCGGCGAGGAACCGCTGCCCGATGATCGTGTAGTTGAGCGACAAATGGTGGCCGATGACCCGCCACCCCCACGTGTCCTCAAAGCCGGGCCTGCCGAAGAAGCTGAAGTAATAGGCGTCGGGATCGCGGAAATCACCCGCGAGGACGCCGAAGCCGCGGTCGATCGCCTCCCGCTCCCGCAGCACGTTCTCGGTGGCCATGACCGAGAGCGCCTGGGAGTAGCCGCGCATGCTGAGCCCGGCCTTGAGCAAGGTCTGGGCGATCGTCCGCTGATGGCGGTTGAACTGGAACATCGGGACGCCGGTGCGGTCCGGCTTGGGGATGAAGTCCCAGTCCAGCCGCTGCGGGTCGGCCATGTCGAACAGTGCGCTCGCCCGCTGGCCCGGGTCCAGGCTGTTCAGCAGCGCCCAGGTGGCAAACATCATGCGCGAGATCGTCTGCGGCGCTTCGTAGCGCAAGCAGGCCGGAGGCGTACCCTCGGCCGCTGAGTCAGACATGGCTTCGCTCCTCTTTCCTATACTGTTCCCTATATTAGAAGGGGGCTTAATGCTGGATCTGGCGCCGTCTAAGATCATCGCCGTCCACCTGAGCTACCGCAGCCGGGCAGCCGAACGGGGCAGGGTTCCGGCTCAGCCGTCGTACTTCCTCAAGGCACCCTCCACCCTGTCCGGGCACGACGCTCCGGTCCGGCGACCGCGCGGTTGTGAGCTGCTCGCCTTTGAGGGAGAGATCGCGCTGATCATCGGATCCGTCGCGCGCGACGTGCCGCCGGGGAGCGCCTGGGGGCACGTGCGCTGGGTCACCGCGGCGAACGACTTCGGGCTCTATGACCTGCGGTACGCCGATCCGGGGTCGAACGTGCACTCCAAGAGCCTCGACGGGTTCACCCCGGTCGGGCCCGAGCTGCTTCCCGCAGCCGACGCCGATCCGGGCGGCATCCAGCTGCAGACCTGGGTCAACGGCCGGCGAGTTCAGCACGCCCGGACCGATGACTTGCTGTTCAGCTTCGAGCTCATCATCGCTGACCTGTCCCGTGTGATGACTCTGTGCGAGGGCGACATCATCCTGACCGGCACGCCGACCGGCTCGTCGGTCGTGGTGCCCGGCGACGTCGTCGAGGTTGAGGTCGATGACGGCTCCACACTGCGTACCGGCCGGCTGCGCAATCAGGTGGTGGAGTCCGATCACGAACTCGGGCCGTGGGGCCCGCAGCCGGCGATCACGGCCGACACCCTGACCGCGGCCTTTGGCACCGAGCCGGTACCGGAGCGATTCGCCGGGCTCGCCGGAACCTGAGCCCGGGCGCCAGGTCCCGGCCCCGGCCGGAAGGTGTCAGGTGTAGTCGATCCCGTAGTAGGGATAGGTGGAGTAGACGTCGCAGCCGGTTTCGGTGACCACGATCTCGTCTTCAAGATGGGAGCCACCGGTCTCGCGGTCGCCGAGACTCATGGGCGTGACGATGGAGAAGGTCATCCCGGGCTCGATGACGTAGTCATCGCGGGCGCGCAGGTGAGGCGGCTCGAACGCGGAGATGCCGATGCCGTGTCCCATGTGACGGTGATCCCCGGCCTCGGCGGCGAGCTGGGCGGGGGTGACGCCGGGGCGGATGACCGACAGGCTGAGCATCTGCGCCTCGTGCGACCGCTTGAGCCAGTCGAGCTGCTTGGGCGTGGGCTTGTTCCCGCACACGAAGGTGCGGCAGAAGTCGCCGAAGTAGCCGTTGAAACACGCGCCGAAATCCATGTTGACGAAGTCGCCCCACTGCACGATGCGGTCGGTGTGGAAGCGCCGGTAGGGGAAGGTCCCCGGGCCCGAGTTCACGGTCTCGGAGCACTGGACGGTCTCGGAGGCGAAGTCCCAGAACCGGTGCAATGCGGCGCCGACGAGCTCGGACTCGCGGACGCCCGGCCGCAGAATCTCGTAGGCGTCCTGCATGCCGGCCTCGGAGATGACGTAGGCCATCTTCATCAGCGCGACTTCCTCGGCCGTCTTGCGGGAACGGGCCATCTGCATGGTGGCCTGGCCGTCGGTGAGCTTGGCGTCCGGCAAAACCCGCGGCAGCACCGTGTACATGGCCGGAGACCAGATGTCGACGCCGATCGTCGCGGTGCGGGCGTCCGGGAAGTACTCCAGCATCTCGCCGACAAGCTGCTCGACGTCGCCGGTGAGCTCCATCTCCGGGCCGTCGCGGAACCGGTCGGGCGGCACCCAGGTGAGGGTCTGCGCAGCGTACACGGGGTCGGTGATCCAGATGACCGGCTGGCCTTGCTGCGGCAGCGCGACCACCGGCCCGGCGCCGAGCCGGATCGTCGGCCAGTAGATCCGCTTGATCGCGGTGGTGTAACGGGCGTTCTCCAGCCGGGACAGCAGCAGGTAGTCCACGCCGGACTCGGCCATGGCCCGCTGCGTCCTGGCCAGCCGGTCGGCCCGCAGCTTGGGGAAGTCCACCCTGGTTTCCCAGTCCACCATCTGCGGCCCGAAGCTGATCCGGTCGATGTTGCTCATCTGGCCTGTCGCCTCCTTTGATCTAAGGTTGGGGTGCGATCACGGGCGACGCGGGCCCGCCTGTCAGAGACGTGGTCAGCAGCCCCTCGGCGGCCAGCACGTCGGACGCCCGGGCCAGCAGTCCGCTCACCTCCGCCTGGCCCGCCTCACTCAGCGACGCCAGCGGCGGCCGCACCCGCGCCGAGGGCAGCCTCCCTAGCTGCTGCAGCGCCCACTTCACCGGCGCCGGGTTGGTCTCCACGAACAATAGGTCCGCCAGCGGGTGCAGCTGATAGTGCAGTTCCAGCGCCGCCTCATGATCCCCGCTCTGCCACAGGTTGAACATCTGCGCCAGCGAACGTGGCGCCAGGTTCGCGAGCGCGCTGATGAACCCCGCCCCGCCCAGGGCCAGCAGCGGCAGCGCCAGCAGCTCGATCCCCGACCACACAAGGAAATCGCGGCCGCACAGGTGCAGCACCCGGGAGAAATGCTCAAAATCCTTGGTGGTCTCCTTGATCCCGACCACGTTGTCACACGCCAGCCGGAGCCGCAGCACCGTATCGGGCGAGATATCCACGGCGGTACGCGACGGCACGTTGTAGATCACGATGGGCAGATCAGGAAAATCCGCTGCCACCCGCACGTACCACTCGAACAGCCCCTGCTGCGTCGGCCGCGCGTAATAGGGGGTGATCACCAGGATCGCGTCCGCGCCCAGGTCCCAAGCCGCCCCGGCCAGCTCGAGCGTCTCCTCCTGCCTCGCGCTGCCGACCGCCGGAAGAAACGGCACCTCATCGGCCGTGACTCCGGCTACCGCCGCCATCGCCGCGACCCGCTCGCCCGCGGTCTGGCTCCCGGGTTCGGCCGTCGACCCGCCAACCGAGATGCCATGCGAGCCCGCCGCGCGCTGCCACGCCGCCAGGTCCGTCAGGGCTCCGGTATCCAGCTCACCCTCTGCCGTGAACGGCGTCACCACGGCGGCCAGCGACCCGTGCAGTGCTCCGAGATCACCCCGAAACCTAGTCACCGCACATCGTCCTGCCGGTCGGCCTTCAGCGGAGCCCGCGATTGGTCATGGCCGAGACCATATAGCAAACCATGCACGATTTCAACGCCGTGACGGTCCGCGGCGATGGTGCCTCGCCGGGCACACCTGATGCGCATAAGAGAAGAGCCTGGAACGCCCAGCGGCCCGCCGCACCGCGCCAGCCGCAGGCCATCGGGAATCGGGGCACCCGCGCGCCGGTCAGCTGGCGTCGCCGTCGAGCACCACGGGGTTGGTCAGCGAGCCGACCTCCGCAAGCTCGATCCGGACCGTGTCCCCGTCGTTCAGGAACCGCCCGCTGATGTCGCCGACCCCCTCGGGCGTTCCCGTGGACACGATGTCCCCTGGGTAAAGCGTCACCCGCTCGGTGAGGAAGACCAGCAGCTCCGGCACGGAGAAGATCATCTGGCTGGTGCTGGCCGACTGCCGGAGATCGTCGTTGACGTACGTGCGCAGCGCGAGGTCATCCGGGTTCGCGACGGTCTCGCGCACGGCGACGGCAAGGCCCAGGGGTGCGAACGTATCGAAGCTCTTGGCCATGCTGATGTTGGCCCGCACGCCGGGGCCGCCCTTCTGGACCTGGCGGGCCGAGACGTCATTGCAGATGGTGATCCCGGCGACATACGACCACGCGCTCGCGGCGTCGACGTTCCTGGCGTGACGGCCGATCACGATCGCCATCTCGCCCTCGTAGTCGATGGTGTCCGGGTAGCGCCGCGGAATCCTGATCGCCGCGCCATCGGGAATGATCGCCGAGGTCGCCTTGGGGAAGATGAACGGCTCGGACAGCCGCGCACCATTGATCTCGGCGACGTGCTCGGCGTAGTTCAGCCCGACCGCCCACAGCTGCCGCGGCACGGCCACCGGCGGCAGCACATCGACCGCTGACGCCTCGCACTCGCCGGCGGTTTCCGCCTGCGCGAGCGCCGCGAGGTCCACGCCGTCCTCCAGCGCGGCCCGGATGTCGGGGTAGGGACTCGCCAGCAGCTCGACGGCGGAGTCGTCGGGGGACAGCCTGCCGATGCCTTTGCTGGTCACAACCAGTCGAACTGCCATGCTGCTCTCCTTCTCGTTCTCGCGATGGGCGACGGCGGGCGGCCGGTACCCGGGCTGCCGGCTCAGCCGGCCGCCGGAATGCTCGTGAGCGCGCCGGTCCTGGCCGAGGCGTAGATGGCGTCCGTCACCTCGGCGCAGCGCAGGCCGTCAACGCCGCTCGCGCTGGGCTCCTCGCCCGCGCGAACCCGGGTCACGAAGTCGTCACACTCACGCACGTACACGTTGTGGCGCTCGACCTGCTGCGACTGCTCCCCGGGTTCCGTGATGACCTCGAGCAGGCCGCCACCGTAGTTCCCGATCGACCCACTGCAGCGCAGCGTGCCCGCGGTGCCGGAGATGACCAGCTCGTTGGCTGGGTAGGGAAGGTTGCCGCCGTGGATCGACGCGATGGCTCCGTTGCTGAGCTTCGCCGAGGCCAGCAGGTTCTGCTCGCCGAAGGGGATCCCGTTGTCGTCGGCCGCAACGGCGACCGCCGTCACCTCGGCACCGGTCACGTAACGGAGCAGGTCGATGGCGTGGACCCCGGTGCCGATGAAGGATCCGCCCCCGGCCTGCCCGGGGTCACGCCGCCACGCGGGCGGCGGTCCAGCCGGCGCCGTTCCGCCCGTCGCATGAGCGTATCGGGCCGAGACGAACTTGATCCCGCCGAGCTGGCCGCTGGCCACGATCGCGCGGGCGTGCTCGTGCACGATGTTGTGCCGCAGGTGAAACCCGACGCCCAGCCGGACACCGGCCTTGGCGCACGCCTCGACCATCTCCTCGCAGTCCGCCGGCGTGTTGCCCAGCGGCTTTTCACACAGCACGTGCTTGCCCGCTGCTGCCGCCCGGAGGACCTGATCCTTGTGCAGGTGGTTCGGCGACACCAGGAACAGCGCGTCGGCGCCCGGATAGGCCAGCAGATCGTCGTAGCAGCTGTACACGGCCGGCTGGCCCCAGTCGCGCGACGCTTCGGCGGCCTCATCGGGCCGGCTGCTGCACACCGCGGCCACAACGCCGAGCCTGGATTCCGCGATGGCCGGCCCGACGAACCGGCGGGTGTGCCTGCCGATCCCGACGATGGCCCACCGGAACGGCTTGTCGCTGCCTGCTGGCGTGCTCATCGGCGCGTGTCCTCTTCTCGGTATCAGGCGGCGGGATCAGCGGCCGAGGCGACGGCGGCGCTCCTCGTATGCTCCCCAGACCGCGGGATTGGCCAGCCCCGCTGGCTTGCGGCCGGCCAGGACGTCGGTCAGCCGGGCCACGAAGGCCGCGGAGCGCCGTTCGTTCGACTCGTGCGTGACGCCCGCGATGTGCGGCGTCAGGATGACCTCGTCCAGCTCAACCAGCGGGTGGTCGGCCGGCAGTGGCTCCTTCTCGAACACGTCCAGCGCCGCGCCGGCCAGGGCGCCGCTGCGCAGCGCGCTGACCAGTGCTGCCTCGTCCAGGACACCGCCTCGCGCCACGTTGACCACGAAGGCGGACGGCTTCATGGCGGCCAGCACCGTCGCGTCGACCAGGTGGTGTGTCTGGCTCGTCAGCGGCACGTGCAGCGTCAGGAAGTCGGCCTCGCTCGCCAGCTCCGGCAGGCTGTCGCGCTTCTCGATGCCAAGCTCGGCCATCCGCTCGGCGCTCACGAACGGGTCGTAGGCGAGCACGCGGCAGCCGAACGCGGCCTGGCACTTGGCGGCCAGCGACGCGCCGATGTGCCCGACCCCGACAATGCCGAGGCACCGGCCGCCCAGCTCGATGCCGAGCTGAGCGTCGGGCTCGGCGTAGTTGCGCCGCGTCGACCATCCGGTGCTGCGCAGGTCGCGGTCGGAGCGCGCGATCCGGCGGGCCAGTGAGATCATCAGCCCCAGCGTGAACTCCGCCACGGAATCGGGCGAGACCCCGGCCGACGAGATCACCGGTATGCCCTCATCGGTGGCGCCAGCGACGTCGATCCGGTCGAACCCGACCTGGGGGGTGCCGACGACGAGCAGCCGCTGGCCGGCCTGCAGAACCTTCCGGCTGACGTCCATCGCCGTCGCCACGAAGGCGTCGGCCGTCCCCACCGCCTCCGCCAGCTCAGCCTCGGACGTCCCGGAAGCCGAGACAATCTCGTGCTCACGGCCCAGGGACTCGGCGATCCCCGGCAGGTGCGGCAGCGGCTGAGGGATGAGGACGCGCATCCTGCCTCCTAGGTCGATAGGTCGTAGACCATATCGTATAGTAAAATCTACAGCCAGTTCAGGGCAGCGGCCCGGCGGACCGACCCGGTACGGCCCGCCGGCCCGGCACCTGAGCCGGTCCGGTGCGGCCCCGCCGGCCTTTGCGCCTCAGCCAACCGGCGCCGGCGCTCCACGCGCGACCCTCCGGGGCATCAGCTCGGATCGGGGTCGGGTGTGACCCCAGGCCTCGACAGAAAGTCGAAGTCACAGCCCTGATCGGCCTGCGTGACGCGCTCGCTGTACAGCGCACCATAGCCGCGTTCGTACCGCGGTGCCGGGGGCTGCCACTCGGCGCGACGCCGGGCAAGCTCGGCGTCGTCGATCTCCAGTCTCAGGGACCGAGCCGCGACGTCGAGGGTCACCGGGTCGCCGGTCCGGACCAGCGCGAGCGCGCCGCCCGCGTAGGACTCGGGCGAGACGTGCAGCACGCACGCGCCGTAGCTGGTCCCGCTCATCCGCGCGTCCGAGATCCGGACCATGTCCCTGATTCCGTCGGCGAGCAGGTACCTGGGGATCGGCAGCTGGCCGTACTCCGGCATGCCGGGGCCGCCGAGCGGGCCGACGTTCCGCAGCACCAGCACCGAGTCGGGTGTGATCTGCAGCGACGGGTCGTCGATGCGCTCGCAGATCTGGTGGTAGCTGTCGAACACGACCGCGGGCCCGGTGTGCTTGAGCAGCCGCGGCTCGGCCGCGATGTGCTTGATCACCGCACCATCGGGGGCCAGGTTGCCGCGCAGCACCGCGATTCCGCCCTCAGCCGACAGCGCCTGGTCCGGTGCCCGGATGACGTCCTCGTTGTGCACCGCCGCGTTGCTCAGCGCGGCGGCGAGGGTGCCGCCGGTCACGGTCAGCCGGCCGGTGTGCAGCGCCCCCGGAACGGTCGCGAGCTGGGCGAGCAGCGCGGGCAGGCCGCCGGCGTAGTAGAAGTCCTCCATCAGATACGCGCCGCCCGGCCGGATGTTCGCCAGCACCGGAACCCGCCGCGCGATCGCGTCGAAGTCATCCAGGGTCAGCGCCACCCCGCTGCGCCCGGCCATCGCGATCAGATGGATCAGCGCGTTCGTCGAGCCGCCCAGCGCCAGCACGGTCGCCGCCGCGTCCTCGTAGGCTTCCCGGGTCAGGATCTGGTCCGGGCCCAGACCCTCCCAGGCCATCTCGACGACCCGCCGCCCGGTCGCAACGGCCATCCGGTAGTGCGCCGAGTCCACCGCCGGGATCGACGCCGCGCCGGGCAGCGTCATGCCCAGCGCCTCGGCCGCCGAGGTCATCGTCGAGGCCGTGCCCATCGTCATGCAGTGCCCGGGCGAGCGATTGATGCCGCCCTCGAGCTCGGTCAGCTCGCACTCGCCGATCAAGCCCGCCCGGTAGTCGTCCCAGTACTTCCACAAGTCGGTGCCGCTGCCGAGCGGCTGGCCGCGGAAGTTGCCGCGCAGCATCGGCCCGGCCGGCAGGTAGATCGCCGGGACACCCGCGCTGGCGGCGCCCATCAGCAGCGCCGGGGTGGTCTTGTCACACCCGCCCATCAGCACCGCACCATCGACCGGATAAGAGCGCAGCAGCTCCTCCGCCTCCATCGACAGCAGGTTCCGGTACAGCATCGGGGTCGGCTTCTGGAACGTCTCGGAGATCGTCCCGACCGGGAACTCGAACGGGAACCCGCCGGCCTCGAGCACGCCGCGCCGGACCTGGTCGGCGCGCTCGCGCAGGTGCATGTGGCAGGGGTTGATCTCGTTCCAGGTGTTGATGATCGCGATGACCGGCTTGCCGAGGTGCTCCTCGGCGAGGATGCCGAGCTGGCGCATCCGCGACCGGTGGCTGAACGTGCGCATGCCGACGTTGCCGACCGATTCGGAGTTGCCGAACCAGCGGTAGCTGCGAAGCTGCTCCGGTGTCTTGCGGCCCCTGGTCATGACGTTTCCTCCGGCTGCACGTTCCATGCCGCGACGATGCGCGCCACCTGGGCACGGGCGGGCTCGCTCAGCAGCCTGCCGGGCGGGCGGACCGCCCGGCCGCACACGCCGATCTGGGCCAGCGCCTCCTTGACCACGCTGACGTTGTCGGCCGACGAGTCGGCACCGCGCAGCTCCTCGAACGGCCTGATCGCGTCCCAGATCGTCATCGCCGCCGCGAAGTCCCCGCGGCGCAGCGCGTCCAGCATCGCGGCCGGGATCGCGGGCGCGACGTTGACCAGGCCCGACGTGAATCCGCTGGCCCCGACCGGCCACAACCCGGGCGCGGTGAGCTCGGCGAGCCCGGCCAGCCAGGTGAACCTGCCCTCGCCCGCGTCCCTGGCCGCTGCGGCGAAGCTGACCGGGTCGCGCACCCCGTACTTGACGCCGACCACGTTCGGGCAGCTCTCCCCCAGCCGCCGGATCAGCGGGCCGTCGAACCGGGTATCGCGGATGTACAGCACCACCCCGGTGTCCGGGACCGCGCGCGCGATCGCCGCGTGATACGCGAGCCAGCCCTCGCCCGACACGTAGGGGTGCACCGGCTGGTGGATCATCACCATGCTCGCGCCCGCCGCTGCCGCGTGCCGGGCCGCGCCTATCGCGGTGGCGATGTCCAGCCCGACCCCGACCATGATCTCGGCGCCGCCTCCGGCGGCCTTGATCGTCGACTCGGTGACCTGCCGCGCCTCGTCCTGGGTCAGCGAGTAGAACTCGCCGGTGTTGCCGTTCGCGGTCAGCACCGTGACCCCGCCGTCGACCAGCCGCCTGACCACCCGGGCGTGCGCGTCCCAGTCGATGTCGCCGACGAAGTCGAACGGGGTCACCGGTATCGCGACCACGGTCGCGAGCGCGCTCCTCAGCCGGTCGGCTGCGGCTTGATCAAGACTCACGGGCATCGCCCTTTCCGGGTAGCTGACGTTCCGCGAAGCTTCCGATGTGCGCGGCGAGCAGCTCGCCGGCCCGGGCGGCGTCGCCCGCCGCGGCGGCGGCAAGGATCGTGCGGTGCTCGCCCGCCTCCTGCCGCCAGGACGGCTGCTGCTGCCAGGCCGCCGCCGATATCAGCGCGGTCTGGTCCCGCAGGTCGTCAAGGGCGGCGACCAGCAGCGGGTTGCCGCACTCCCGGTACAGGGCACGGTGAAACTCGCGGTTGGCCAGGCTCCGCTCGGCCTCGTCGGACGAGGCGTCGGCGCGGTCCAGCGCCCGCCGCGCCGCGTCCCAGTCGCCGCCGTGGGCGGCGGCACGGCGCACCGCCTCGGGCTCGAGCAGCAGCCGCATGTCGTAGATGGCGTGCGCGGTCTCGCCGTCGATCACCCGCACGGCGGCACCGCGGTACGGGCTCATCGTGACCAGCCCGGCCCCGGCGAGGGTCTTGAGCGCCTCGCGCACCGGTGTCTTGGAGACGCCGAGCGCCTGCGCGAGCTCCGCCTCGACCAGACTCTGGCCGGGCCGGAGTTCCCCGCTCAGGATCGCGTGCTTGATCGCTTCGAGCACGGCCGCGGTGCGCAGCGGTATCGCACCGACCGACCCGCTGAGGAATGCTCCGCCCTCCGGAGCAACGATGCTGTCCATGACCGTTTGTAGCATTCCTCCCGCTCGGCCGCCCAGTCTTGCCCCATGGCAACCTCATGTATGGTATCTCATATACGAATTGCCGTGGTAGCTCGCCGGACACGGTGTCGTAGCTGCTCGGCAGCTGAATGCTCGTAAGTACTGGTAAGGGCAGATGCTCGCCCCTATCATCCAGCCATGGGACCCCGCATCCCGCGCAGGCGCAAGCCTGTCCGGAAAAACCATGATGAACACGGCGTTTCTCCACCAGGCGATGTTAAAACGCTCAGCACCGCCCAAGAAGGGACGCACGAGTCTTTAGCCGGCGCGTCCAAGCCGCGGCATCGCCGCGGGCCATCGGGTGGAGTGACACACCGCAGCCCGTCCCCGGACGACATGCTGCTGCCCTGTTGCGGCCGGCCGCTGTCCGACGTGGCCGGCCGGGACCAGATCACCACCGACCCCGCGCAGGTAACCTGCACCGGCTGACCCATCCGGCGACCCGCCAGGAACGGGCAGCGGGCTCAGGAGTCGAAGCCGAGGCCAAGCCGGTCCAGCATGCGCAGCCAGGCATCCCGGCGGCCCTCGTTGCGATCGGCCCTGGCCAGCGACGCCCTGGTGAGCTGGATGACGCCCGACCTGACCGGCTCGGGCGGGAACGGCACCGGCTTGGTCCGCACCATCGCCAGCGCCGTCCGCTCGGTCCGCTCGCCGCCTAGCAGGTCGAGGATCACGTTCGCGCCGAACCGGGTGGCGCCGACGCCCAGGCCCGTGTACCCGGCCGCGTAGGCGAGCCGCTTGCCGTAACCGGTTCCGTAGAACGCGCAGAACCGGCTGCAGGTGTCGATCACGCCGCCCCAGGCGTGCGTGAACCGGATCTGGCCAGCCAGGTGCGGGAACGTGCCGAAGAAGTTGCCAGCGAGCTTGGCGAACGTCTCCGGCCGCTGGTCCTGCGCCGCGGTGATCCGGCCGCCGTTGTAGTACACCGCGTCATAGCCGCCCCACAGGATCCGGTTGTCGCTGGTCAGTCGGTAGTAGTGGAACTGGTTGCCGGAGTCACCGACCCCCTGCCGGTTCCGCCAGCCGATGCCGGAAAGCTGCGGGCCGGACAGCGGCTCGGTCATCAGCGCGTAGTCGTACACCGGGACCAGGTAGTGCCGCAGCCTGCGCAGCAGCGGCCGGTAGCAGCCGGTGCCGAGCGCGGCCTGGCCCGCGTGCACGCTGCCGCGCGGGGTGGACAGCCGGAGCCCGCCGCGGTCCTCGGTGATCGCGCGCACCGGCGTGTTCTCGTAGATCCGCACGCCGGACTCGAGGCAGGCGCGGCGCAGCCCCCAGGCCAGCCGGGCCGGGTCGAGTATCGCGCAACTGCCGGGGTACCAGACGCCGCCCAGGTATGTCGGCGAGTCAACCTCGGCGCGGACCCCGTTCGCGTCCAGCAGCATGGCCTGCTCGCCGTACCCGGCCGCGGCGGCGGCCTCCGCGGTCAGGTCGTCAAGCTGCCACGGCGCGGTGGCCACCGCGAGCTCGCCGGTGCGCTCGAACCCGCAGTCGATGCCGTGGGACTCGACCGTGGCCGCGATCTCGTCGAGGTTTTGCTGGCCGAGCCGCATCAGCGCCGGCATCTCGGCCTCGAACCTGGCGATCCCGTTGGCGATTCCGTGCGTGAGGCTGGCCGAGCAGAAGCCGCCGTTGCGCCCGGACGCGGCCCAGCCGACGCGCCGCGCCTCCAGCAGCACGACATCGGCCGAGGGATCCCTCTCAACCGCCAGCAGCGCGGCCCACAGGCCGGTGAACCCGCCCCCGATCACCGCCAGCCCGGCGCCGGTGCCGCCGGTCAGCCGCGGCGCGGCCGGCGGCGCGTCGGCTTGGTCCAGCCAGTAAGACGTCGGCCTGCTGCCGGCGAGCGCCGCGGCGACCTTCCCGGTCGCTGCGGCACCGGGCCCCGCCCGGTGTCCGGTTACCGGCACGGTTGCGCCTCCCGCCCGAGT
>JASHOI010000360.1 GCA_030041195.1 Streptosporangiaceae bacterium
GCCGGGCTCGGCCGCGGCCCGGCCGGCACCAATCCGCGCGGTCAGCATGTCCACCGCCTCGTTATGGCTGAGCACATCCAGGGTGAGCAGCCGGGCGCGGTCGGCGGCCGCCAGGCCGCCCAGCTGGCTGCGGCTGGTGACGATGACCAGGCTGGCCGGGCTGGCCGGCAGCAGCGGCCGGACCTGCTGCTCATCGCGCGCGTTGTCCAGCACGATCAGCATTCTGCGGTCGGCCAGCAGGCTGCGGTACAGGCCTGCCCGCGCCTCGGGATGCGCCGGGATCCGATCCGGCGGCACGCCCAGCGCATCCAGCAACGCGCGCACCGCTTCCGCGGCCGGCATCGGGACACCCGAGCCGTCAAAGCCACGCAGGTTCACGTATAGCTGTCCGTCGGCGAACCGGCTCGCGACCTGATGCGCCCAGTACAGCGCCAGCGCGGTCTTGCCCACCCCCGCGGTCCCCCCGATCGCCGAGATCACCACCGTCCCCGGCGCAGACGCGCTGGCCTGTTCCAGCATCCGGGTCAGCGCCGCCAGCTCGGCGGTACGCCCGGCGAAGCCGGAAACCGCCGCGGGCAGCTGCCGTGGAATCGATGGCGCGGTGGAAGTCACGGCGCCCGGCGCCTGTGGCGAGGGATCGAGGGCCCGATCTCCGTTCAGGATCCGCTGGTGCAGTTCCCGCAGCCCGGCACCCGGCTCGGTCCCGAGCTCATCAACGAGGATCCGGCGGGCCTCGGCGTAGGCCGCGAGTGCCTCGGCCTGCCGGCCGTCGCGGTACAGCGCCAGCATCAGCAGGCCGTGCAGCCGCTCGCGCAGCGGATGCATCCCGGCGAGGTGCCGCAGTTCGCCGATGACTTCGCGGTGGCGCCCCAGATGCAGATCGGCGTCGATGCGCGCCTCGACCGCCTGCAGCCGCAGTTCGCCCAGCCGCGGGGCGGCGCGGCTCGCCAGCAAGTCGGACTCCACGTCGGCCAGCGGCTCACCCCGCCACAGTGCCAGTCCCGCCTGCGCCCGCGTGGCGGCGGTCTCCCAGTAGCCGTCCCGGGCGGCCGCCTGCGCCGCCGCCAGGTGCGCCTCGAACCGGGACACGTCCAGTTCGCTCTCGTCAAGACGGATCTCGTAGCCGCGGGGGTGCGTGCGGATCCGCGCGCCGTCGCCGAGTGCCTTGCGCAGCCGCATCACGTGATTTTGCACCGACACCCGCGCCGACGCAGGCGGGGTGGCGCCCCAGAGGACCTCGGTCAGTTCGTCGAGTGAGACCACGCGGTCCGCGCTCAGCAGCAGCGCGGCAAGTACCGCCCGCTGCTTTCCCGGCGCCACCGGCAGCGTGACCTCGCCCCGGCGCACTACTAAGGGTCCCAGTAGGCCAAACTCTGTCGCCGAATTCATTCCGATCGTTCCCGAAACCCCCGCCGATGATCGAATTTTAGCGGTGTGTTAATGCCGGCGGCCAGAATAGTCCCGTGCGGTCGGCGAACGCGGGGGGCTGGCCGCACTCTGCACTTGACCGGTTGGTCCCGCTGGAGAGGAGCTGCTTCGCATGATCTCGTCCCAGAGCGCCAGCCGACGCCGGCGGCACACTACGTCAACCCGGCGCGTGAGGAGTGGATCGCGATGACGGCTGAGGGCCGGATCATGTTCCCGCCGCCTGCTCCGGTGTCGCCAGCCGACCCTGCGCCCGAGGTCTTCGCGCAGCTCAGGAACTGCCCGGTGGCGCAAGGGGAGCTACCGGACGGCAGCACGGCCTGGCTGGTCGGCGGCTACGAGCAGGTCCGGCAAGTCCTGACCGACCAGCGCTTTTCCCGGGCGCTGGCCGTCGCGCCCGGCCGCTCGCTGCAGGGAATCGAGCTCTCTGCCGCGGACTCCATCATCGCGATGGACCCGCCCGAGCACACTCGGCTGCGCAAGCTGGTTGCCAGCGCATTCACCGTCCGGCGGGTCGAGGCGCTGCGACCGCGGGTGGCCGCCCTGGTCGATGAGCTCATCGGCGCCTTCACCGCCCGGCCCCAGCCAACCGACCTGATGACGAGTTTCTCGCTGCCGCTGCCGGTGCGGGTGATCTGCGAGTTGCTCGGCGTGCCAACCGGCGACATGGAGAAGTTCCGCGGCTGGTCGGCCGTTCTGGTGACCGACTGGAAGCAGGACTCCGACGAGATACTGACTGCGCTCGCCGGGCTGTACGAGTACTTTGCGGAACTCATCAGGGCCAGGCGGATACAGCCACGCGATGACCTGCTGAGCGCCCTGGTCGCCGCGCGCGACTCCGGAGACCGCCTTTCCGAGGAAGAGCTCACAAACCTGACCTGCACCATTCTCGTGGCCGGCTACGAGACCACCGCCCACTCGATCAGCCTCTCGGTGTTGGCGCTGCTGGATCACCCAGCCGAGCTGGCCAGGCTCCGCGCCGACCCGGGGCTGATTCCCGGCGCGGTCGAGGAGATAGTGCGCTATGTCAGGATCGGCGTTCTCCCGCTCGCCCGGGTCACCGCCGAGGACGTGGATCTGGGCGGTGTGATGATCCCGGCAGGCGAGGTTGTCCTGCCGATCATCCAGGCGGCCAACCGGGACCCATCGGTATTCAGCGAACCGGAGAGCTTTAACGTCACCCGTTCCCCGGTCAGCCACCTGGGATTCGGCAGCGGCGCGCACCACTGCCTCGGCGCCCATCTTGCCCGGGTAGAGCTTCAGGAGGCCCTGCGCGGGCTCGTGCGGCTGCCGGGGCTGGCGCTGGCTGTGCCGCCGGCTGATCTAAGGTTCAAGGCAGGGATGGCCATACATAACCTTCGCGCGCTGCCTGTCACCTGGACCAGAATGTAGTCCTCCGCGTCGCAGGCGTCCCGGGAGCGGCTGGCGGCGCTACCGGGGGTTGCCGGCGCGATGGCCGTGCGTATGCGGGCGGCCGGGGAGCGGACGCTCCCCTATGGTGTTATAAGCCGATCCACCGGACCAGGGCGGCTCGCGCACCGCCACACCTCGTTGGAGTCCTGGGTGACACGTGCAGGCAGGAAAGTCGACAGCAATCGCAGCCGCCAGCGGCCCGCCACACCGGCCGAGCAGCGCAGCAACGGCCAGCGCGATCGCAAGCGCGCCGCGGCAGCACGCAACAAGGTCAAGCACGATCGCAAGCGCGCGGAGACGGCCGCGCGGCGCGCGGCGGCCAAGCGGCGTACGCGGCGGCGGCGGCTGCTGATTGCGATTGCGGTGGTGGTCGTGGTCGGGCTTGGTACCGCCGGGCTGATTTATGCGAACCTGCCACCGTCCATCGCGGTCTCTGGGGCATTCGGCACGAAGCCAACGGTCACGATTCCCAAGATCAATCCTCCGGCCAACCTGCAGATGCGCGAGCTGATCAGCGGGCACGGCACGCGCGTCGCCAAGGGCGACTTGGCCATTGCAGATCTCACCGGGTACACCTGGGAGGGGACGACAAATAAGAAGATCAGCGAGTTGTCCACCGGCCAGCCACAGCCACTGGACGTTGGGTCCACGATCTCTGGGCTTGACAAGAGCCTGGAAGGCAGCCGAGTCGGCAGCAGGCTGCTGATCACCATCCCGCCGAAGGAAGGGTTCGGATCCAAGGGAGACAGCGACCTTGGGATCTCCGGCAAAGACACCCTGGTATTCGTCGTAGATGTACTTGGCTCATACCAGAAGACTGCCAGCGCGCACGGCACCCACGAGGCCGTCAGTGGGACGGGGCTGCCAACGGTCGGCACCTCATCGCCTGGCACCGCCCCGCCGGTCCGCATACCTCAAACGGCGCCATCGACCACGCTGCAGTCCCGAACCCTCATCCTGGGCACGGGGCCCGTTGTGAAAAAGGGCCAGCTGCTTGTTGCCCAATATGAGGGCTTGATCTGGCGCACCGGCAAGGTCTTCAGCTCCACGTGGAAGAGCGGCGCGCCGACCGGTTTCCAGATCGGCACCGGGCAGGTCATCAAGGGGTGGGACGACGGCCTTGTGGGCAAGCGAGTCGGCAGCCGGGTGCTGCTCGTGGTGCCACCCGCCGACGGCTACGGCAAAGACGGTTCCTCATCGGCCGGGATCAAGGGCACCGATACCCTGGTCTTCGTCGTTGACATCCTCGGCACCTACTGAGCCCGCTATTCGATGAGTCCGTGGTGGCCAACCGAGGAGAGTTTGCCGGGGTTGAGGACAAAGTAAACGGACGTGATGACGCCGGCCTTCGACGTCACCGCCATCACTTGCTGGATGGTGTCACCAGCCGAGAGGATGGCCCCGGCGTATCCGCTGACCACAGCCGGCCTGCTCGCCAGGTGGCGGTACCGGCGGGCCATGGCTGTGAGGAAGCGGGCCACCCGGTCCGAACCCGCAACCGGGCGGCGGGCGGCCGGGCGGCTGGGACCGCCGTCAGTGATGCACACGACCTGCGGCGCCAGGCGGACGATCACCTGGTTCACGTCGCCCGAAGCGAGCGCGCGGAGCAGGCCGGTGACGAGTTCACGGTCGGCTGCAGCGGTCTTGTCCGGCCGCTTGTCCGGCCGGAGCCTGCGGCGGGCCCGGCTGGCGATCTGCCGGCACGCCGCCGGGGAACGTCCCACCGTGGCGGCAATCTCGGCGTAGGGCACCTCAAATACGTCGGCGAGTACGAACACTGCCCGCTCGACCGGTGCCAGCTGGTCGAGCAGCATCAGGAAGCCGAGGGTCAGGGAGTCGGATAGTTCGGCTGCGCTCTCCGGGCTGGGATCGGTCACGATCGGCTCAGGAAGCCACGGCCCTGGGTAGATTTCCCTGGTCCGGGCCGCGGAGCGGAGCCGGTCGAGGCAAAGGCGGGTTGCGGCCGTGATCAGCCAGGCCTCAGCGTTGGCGACGTGTGCGGCGTCGGCTGCCTGCCAGCGCAGCCAGGTGTCCTGGGCGACGTCGTCGGCGTCGGCCAGGGTGCCGAGCATCCGGTAGGCCAGGCCGCGGATCCGGGGCCTGGCCGCCTCAAACGGGTCCTGGTTCACGTCGTGGTTGTGACCGGCACAGCTCGCACGGCGCGCAGAGCGGCGACCTGCGCGCTGGCCAGGGCGGCGTCGGAGAGCAGGCCCCTCGGCCCGACCCAGTCGCCGGCCAGGTAGACGCCCGGCAGCCCGGTGGCGTCCACCGCCGGCCGGCCAACCAGTCCGCCGCGCGCCGCGAGCGGCGCCGCGCCAGCGACGACCACGCGGGCAAGGAACCGGCTGATCACCACGTCTTCCTCCCGAACGCCGGCTCGCGCCAGGTGGGCTTCGAGGAGGGCACGGTCCGCTTTCGATTGGATAGCACCATAACGGACGGCGGCGACGACAGCCTGGCCCGCTCGCGCCTGGCGGGCGGGCGGCGACTGGACCGTCGCGTACACAGGCGCATCAACACCGAGGACATGACCCGGCTCGGGGACGCGCCACAGGCCAGCGTCGAGACAGGCGGCTGTCACTTCGGGACCGATGTCTCCCCACCCTGGGCCGGCTGGGAGCAGGCTGATGGCTGCCGCCGGACGGCCGGCAGCGATGATCACCGACCGTGCGACCAGCGGGCCGTTGCTCGTGGCCACCTCGACCCGGCCAGCGGCGGTCGCGACGCCGGTGACCTTGATCCCGGTACGTACCTGGCAGAGCGCGGCCAGCCGGGTAATCAGCTGGGCCCAGCCGCCGTCAAGGTACAAGACCCCGCGCGCGGCCCGCTGCAACTGGGCGACTGCGGCGTCGGCGGCAAAGGTGTTCATGTCCCAGGCGTACGTGGTCAGGCGGACCAGGGCATTGACGGCGGCGGCGACCGCTCGCCCGAAACCGGCGCCGGTGATCCACTGCGACACCGAGGCGCCGGCGTAGCGTTGCGGATGCAGCAAAGGCAGTCGCGCCAAGAGCGCGGCAAACGCCTCCTTGTCCTTGCGGCCGAAGAGCGTGGTTCGTCGCAGCGAATCGGGGCTCGTCGGCAGGAGGTGGAGCTCGCCGCCAGCAAGGGCCTGGTAACGGCTCAATGGCGGCGAGCCGCCCTGCGGTTCGATCCCCAGGCTGCGCAGGACTTCCCACCCCGCGCCGCCCTTGAAGAGAGCATGAGCCCCCCGGTTGAATATGAAGTCATCCTTCTTGGTGACCCGGGCCCGACCGCCCGGCAGGTGAGCATCGAGCACGAGCGTCGTGGACCCGGCCCTGGTGGCGGTGGCGCCGGCCGCCAGACCCGCCAGACCCGCTCCGATCACGACCACATCCCAGTCAGCTCTCATACCGCACAGACGAGCGGACCGGTCAGATTGTGACAGGACCCGCACGACCGGCCCAATAAAGGGAACGGGTACCCAGGGCCGTCGCGATCCCCGGGATTCTCGCTCTTCATCTAACGGAGTTGGTTGTCCGCGGGCGCGCTGTCACCGGACGCCGAGGACAAGCTCCTGGCCAGGCTGACCGACCTGCTGCTGCAGCACGAGGGCGCCGACCCGGCGAACCCGCCGCATGCTCGAACGCGTGGGTCTTTGTGCACGTACAACGACGAACGGCGCCAGGCCGTCACCGCGGTGATGACACAAGCCGTCGCTGACGCCGAGGCAGGCAGCCGCCCCGACCCATCCAGCCGGGTCTGGGTACTCACCGCCGAGGGGCACCGCAGCGAGGCAGCCGCCGTGATCGAGATGGCTGGTGCCGACCTGCCAGACTGACGATCGCCCCGGCCGTCGGACCCCACGCCGCCAGGCCCGCTCCGCGTCAATGGGCAAGGCGAGCGGCCTCACCTAGGCGACGCGCGGCCGGCCCGATGGAAGGAGCGAGAATGACGGCCGACAAGCTGTACGACGCCATTGGCGCCGGTTATCCGGCGACAAGGCGGACCGAGCCGCGGATCGCGGCACGGATCTGGGCAGCTCTGGGGGATGCCCGCACGGTCTTGAATGTCGGTGCCGGCACCGGGTCGTATGAGCCCCCCGACCGCGCCGTGACCGCGGTGGAACCGTCTGCGACGATGCGGGCGCAGCGGCCCGCCGGAACCGCGCCGTGCCTGGCCGCGATCGCGGACAGCCTCCCGTTCGCCGATCAGTCGTTCGACGCCGCTATGGCGGTCCTATCGGACCATCACTGGCCCGATCCGATCGCCGGGCTGCGGGAGATGCGCAGGGTCGCCCGCCGGGTGGTCGTCTTCAACTTCGATGCTGAGCACGCCAACGAGTTCTGGCTGGTCCGTGACTACCTGCCGGAGCTCACCGCGCTTGCCGCGGGACACCCGACGATGACGCAGCGTGCCGAGGCGATCGGCGCCAGGCTGGAGCCGGTGCCGATACCCTGGGACTGCGCGGACGGGTTCTTCCACGCATACTGGCGCCGGCCCGAGCAGTACCTGCGGCAGGAGGTCCGCCGCGGCATCTCGATCTTCACCGTAGTCGGCGCTCAGGCCGAGCAGCGGATGACGCACGAGCTAGGCGACGACCTGGCCGCCGGCCGGTGGGCCGCCCGCAACCGCGACATCACCGGGCTGGCCGAAGCCGAACTGGGCGCCCGGTTGCTGATCGCATGACAGGGCCGCAAGCCAGCTGCCGATCCCGTACGCCACCCACGCCCACCGTTCGTTTACCGGCCCCACGCCCTCCCAACTCTTCCCCCAGCCACCCTCGCAAATACCCCGGCTGGTCCTGTCGGCTAGTGCTGGTGGCGCTCGGCGAGTTGCTTCAGGTTCAGCAACTGCCGCCGGGCCATGATCAAGTCGCCAGCCGACAATCCGAGGGCGGCCCAGCGGGTCATTCGCGCGACTACTTTGAGCAGCAGGCGCGTCTGGTCCGGCTCCAGGGGCACGAGGATGTAGGACATGAAAACGCCCCCGATGTTGCCCGTTAGCTGCCTGCCGGGATCGACCGAGACGATCCGGCCAACCGGGCGCCCGGCGGTGGTGGTGAACCTGTCTCCTGCTTGAGGCTCCGGAAGGCCCGTCAGCTTCCTGGGCGAGCGGTGCCCGAGGTTGTCGATCCAGTCGTAGGAGTAGGGGGCGATCCTCACCTGCGCCACCCAGGGCCACACTGTCTCGGCGGGTGCCTCGACGGTCACGCCCCGCCACGCCCGCAGCGTGGGTGAGTCGACGAAGTCATCACACGGGTAGAACCGCATGGTCTCGCTCCTGCTGACGCCCCACCGGTCACCGATCACGCGCGATCCCCCGATCCGGCCCCCAAGGGTCCGCCGGTGGCAGGCTGGAGTATCTGGGCTTGCAAGGCGATGCCGAGCATGCCGTCGTGGTCTGACAGATGAGTAACGGCGAGGCCTGTGCTGTCGCCTGGCCATTGCTCGCTGACGGCCAGATGGAGCCACCTGCCGTGGGGGTCGCGGTCCAAGCTGACGGTGAGGTCGGGGTTGACTGGGCTCGCTGTGCTGATCGGAGCGCCGACGCCGTGGCCGATGTCGGCCATCGTGGCGGCAGCGATGGCAGCGGAGGTGATGTGTCCTTCGATGACGGGGACGCGCAGCCGGGCGAGGCACCAGCCGGCACCGACACCGTGGTGGCCGGTGCTGGTGCGGCATTCCACCGCGCCGCCGAAGAACCCATCGTTCCAGGCGCGGATGGGGGTGAGGGTGGAGGGGTCGGGCAGGCCATCGGTATCTGGCCAGCGCGCTGCGAGCGGTTCGGCTGGGCTGGTGGCGAGCCACAGCACGGAGATGATGGCGAGTTCGGCTCCATGGCCGGTGACGCGGGCCTGGTCGAGCCGCACCCGGCGGCCTTGGCGCAGGCCGCGGGTCTCGACGGTCAGCGGTTCCATCGGGGCTGGGCGGATGAAGTCCGCCGTCACCCGTGCGAGGCGCCCGGCCGGTTCCGCTTGGCGTTCGAGGACCGAAAGCGCAGCCCCGACGATCGCCCCGCCGGCGATGATGCCGGGGTCATGGGGGCCGGCCGCCGGGGCCTGCGGGTGCAGGACTGCGGACCCCTCTTCACGGAACAAGGCGGTCATGGCGGTCTGGGCTCCGGGTCAACTGCGGCATGCCGGTGGTCCTCCAGGGGGCGTCCTCAGCACACGGATGCCCATGTATTCGGTCCCGTATAATTACGGTAGCGCGTCCAGCGGCATCGTCAAATTCCGGTCATGAACAGTGAGAGGCCATGGCTGCCATCACCCGGACACCCCGCAACAGATGGATAGAGGAGGGCCTGCGAGCCCTCGCGGCCGGCGGCCCGGACGCGGTTCGCGTCGAGGCCCTAGCACAGGCGCTCGGGGTGACCAAGGGCGGCTTCTACGGGCATTTCGCCGACCGGAACGCACTGCTGAAAGAGATGCTCGACAGCTGGGAACGGAAGGCCACCGACGATGCGCTCGAGCGGGTCCAGCGCAAGGGAGGCGACCTCAGGACCAGGCTGCGGCGGGCGGGTGCGCTCACCTTCTCCCGCGAGCTGCTGCCGATCGAGCTGGCTATCCGAGACTGGGCCCGGCGTGACCACGCGGTCGCCGAGCGGCTGCGGCGCGTCGATAACCGGCGCATGGAGTACCTGCGTTTGCTGTTCGGCGCCCTCGGCGACGACGAGGCCGTGGCCGAGGCCCGTAGCACGCTCGCCTTCTCCCTGATGATCGGCTGCCACTTCATGGCCGCCGATCACGGCGCACGCACCCGGGAAGAGGCGCTGGCGCTGGCCGCCAGCTGGCTCCTGGCGCCGGGGCGAGATGACCGGTGACCTGACGTTCCAGACCTTGCCGTCCGCGCGGGCTGTCAGCTGAGAAATGACTCGATCAGGGGGACGAAGGCCTTCTGGTCCTGGAACAAGAACGCATGGCCAGCGTCGGGGTAGAGCTTGAGCCTCGCGCCCCGGATCAGCTGGGCGAGCGCGTAGTCGTTGGCGACCGGGTCGAGGCGGTCGGTGGTTCCGTCGGCGATGAGCGTGGGCGCGGAGATCGTGGCGGTCTGCTGGCCGGCCGGGTCGGTGCCCCCAGACCACACGTTCACAGCGTGTCCCTGCGCGGCGATCGTGGCGGCCGGGGCCGGGGCGTGCGGCGGATAGGCCGCGATCGCCGTCTGGTACGCCTGCTGCGCCGCGGCTTGGCTGGCCGGGAAAAGATCAGCCATCACTTCCTGCACGTTGCCGCTGGTGAGCGCCTGCACCGCGGCCTGCGAGGGCGGCACCATCTTGCCGGTGCCCGGGAACGTGGCGCACAGCACCAGGCGGCGGACCTGGGCCGGGTGCAGGACCGCCAGGGCCTGGGCGATGGCGCCGCCCATCGACCAGCCCAGCACATCCGGCCTGACCAGGCCGAGCGCGCCGATGAGCGCACTGGTCTGGTTGGCCATGGCGTCGACGGTGAGCGGCGCCGGCAATGCCTGGGTGCGGCCCACCCCGGCATTGTCGAAGATCACCAGGCGGTAGTGCCCGGCCAGCGCGCCGACGAACCGGGGGTCCCAGCTGTTCATCGTGGCGGTGTAGCCCGTGATCAGGACCAGCGGCGGGCCGGTCCCCACGACCCGGTAGCCGACAACGCCCAGCCTGGTATGAGCGATCCGGACCGGGGCGGAGACGACCGCCTGCGCCGACGCCGGCAGGCTCGCAGGTGTCATCTGTTGCCGCGGCGACGAGCCGCATCCGGCCAGGGCCACGGCCGATGCCGCGGCCATGCCCAGGGCGAGCTGCCGGCCCATGTTCAGCCCACGCATCGGCAACGACTCCTGCCTGGGCTGTGCCCGCCACGGCCGCGGGCACAGCGTGATCGATGAGACCATAATCGCAGCTGCCGTCGCCGCACCTCGAGGTGGTGATCGAGGCGCGGTGGATTCGCCGCTGGCTATCGGGCAAGCACGAGCATTTCGTTGCCGCCGCGCTGGAATTCGTAGTCAACCCGTCGAATAGAATACCGAATTCCGAGATTCAGCCGCAAATCCTCGAGCAATGTCGGCACCGTCCGGCCGCCCTGCTCCAGCAGCGGAAATACGCGGACCTCGCCGCGGCACACCCGATACAGCTCGCGCAATGCATTTCGATGGAATTCCGCATCGAGCCGATCAGCATAGGTGAAGAGGAAATGCGAGCTGAGGACGAGGTCGAATTGCATGCCGGAAAACGGCAGTTTCGGCAGCGACGACGTTACGTATCGATCCGGGTTGGCGACCAGATCGCGGGCGAACAGCTCGGCCGATTCACGGCGAGTTCGCGCGTGCCCGGCCAGGTCGCCGTAGAAATCCCAGACGTAGCGATCCGATCCGGCCGCGGTATGTGCGCTGCCTCGGGTGGTTTCGGCGACGACGTGCGCGGCAAGGGATTCGCGGGACATCGCGTACACCGGGTCGGCCGCGATCGCGACAGCTCCGTTGGCATTCGCCTTTGCGGTAAAGCTCGAACCGCCGCCCGGACAGTCGAGGATCGAACCGGCCATGTCCTCGCCGGTCAGCGTGAACATCGCCCGGTATTCGTCGTACGAGCGCGCGCTGATCAGATATTCGCCAACGTTATCGGGATCTGGCTCCATGAATGCTCTCCTCCGTCCTCCGAAGGCTCTAGATGTGCTCGCCGGCTCCGATGGTGAATCCTCGCCAGGCGCCGGGCGTGACGTCGACCGGGCTGCCGGTCTGCGCTGACTGCCCGGCCGCAAGTGCCACGCGCAGGATTTCGTAGGCGCCTGGCGCTGACAGAACCGCCGGCCCCGATGCCTCGATCGCGTCCAGGAAGTGCTGGCTGGCGCGCCGGAAACTGACCGCCCAGTCAGCCTCGACGTCACGGTGATAGTCCATGGCGCGGCCTTTCGCCACGATCACTGGAGGCAGGTCAGTCAGATGGCCGTGCCCGCGCGTCACCCACAGCACGCCGTTGCTCCCGGTCACCTCGATATAGTCGTTCGCCGGGTACCCCACAGCCGATGATGGCAACCCTGTGCATTCCTTCGGGTCACGCCCCTTCCGTTGCCCGTGCGATCTCGTTCCGTACAAGTAGTGACACGCGAACATGGCACGCGGCATCCCTGCGCTGACGTCAGGCAGGGGACACCACGGCGAGCTGGCGGCGGACTCGGTCTGCCTCCGGCGCGCCCAGCTGGGTGTACAGGGTGAGTGCGAGCTGCCAGTGGTGGCGGGCTTGCTCGTCCTGCAAGGCGGCGTGGTGGCTTTCGGCGAGGTCGCGGTGCACGCTGGCCCGCTGGTAGGTGTTGCCGGTCTCGGCGGCAAGCCGGAGCGCTGTGCCGAGTTCGGCGCGAGCGGCGGCGGGCTGGCCGGTGGCGTGCAGGCCCTCGGCGAGGCTGCGCAGCGTCAGCGTCTCACCGTGCTGGTTACCGGCTTGCCGGTGCAAGCTGAGCGCCTGCCGGAGGTAGCTGATGGCCTGCGAATACAAACCCTGCCGCAGGCTGACCTGGCCGAGACACAGCAGTCCGCTCGCCACGCCGTCCGGGTGAGCGATGCGGCGGAAGATAGTCAGGGATTGCTCATAGAAGTCGGCCGCCTGGGCCAGCTGTCCGCGTCGGAGGCTGAGCTCGCCGATCCACGTCAGCGCGCCGGCTTCGCCGCGCTGGTCTTTGACGTCGCGGAGCACCGGCAGAGCACGCTGCAGGTGCTCGGCCGCCTGGTCGTACGAGCCCAGCTCGGTCTCGGCGCCGGCGAGGTCAGCGAGCGCGCGTGCGGCGCCGAGGCTGTCCCCGGCGTCCTGGTGCGCGGCGATGGCCTGGTGGTAGTAGCTGGCCGCAGACCGGGGGTTGTGCAACCGGAACTCGGCGACGCCGAGATTGATCAGGGCCCGAGCCTGGCCGATGCGGTCGCCGCATTGCCGGTACCGCTCGAGCGCGGCCTGGTAATGGCCGGCCGCGTCGCGGTAGTGGCCGTTCATGATGCCGATGCCGCCCAGGCCGGTCAGCGCCGCGGCTTCTGTGGCAGGGCCGCCGGACAGGCGCGCGGCTTGCAGCGCGTGGCTGTAGATCGTGTGCGCCTCGGGCAGGTGACTGCCGTTCATCAGGTACCGGAACAGCGTGCCGGCCAGCCCGGCGGCGTGATCTGGC
This sequence comes from Streptosporangiaceae bacterium, assembly GCA_030041195.1. The sequence continues at coordinate 12,914 of JASHOI010000360.1, forward strand.
CAGCCGTGCCCGGCGCAATGCACGACCACGGCGACCAGGTTTGCCCGCTCGCGGTCGAGCCATGCCCGCGCGCCCGCCTCGCCAGGCATGGCCGGGAGCGCGGCGGCTGGCGGAACGCGCGGCCGATGGTGAGCTTCGGCCGGGAACAACAGGTCCATGGCGGCGGCGGCCGCGGCCCGGTAGTAGTCGAACAGCCGGGTCAGCGCCTGCCGGGACTGGCCGCCGGTGTCGCGCGCGGCGGCCTGCTCGCGGGCGTAGGCGCACAGCAGGTCGTGCATGCCGTACCGGCCAGGACCGGATTCCTGCAGCAGGCTGGCCCGGTGCAGCCGGCTGAGCACCCGGCGGGCCTGGGCGGTGCTGGTGCCGGTCAGCGCGGCGGCGGCGTGCACGTCCAGGTCTTCGCCGGGATGCAGGCCAGCCAGCGCGAACGCCGCAGCCACATCGCCGGGCAGTTGCCGGCAGGACCAGGAGAACACCGCCCGGACATCGGCGCGTTCCTCCCCGGCGTCCAGGCCATCCAGCCGGCCGGCGGACAGCTCGGCCACCAGCTCGGCCAGCGGAGTAGTGCGCCGGGCGGCGGCCAGCTCGGCCGCGATCCGCAAAGCGAGCGGCAGCCGGGCGCACAGTCCGGCCAGCTCGGCTACTGCCTGCGGGTCCTGGCCGGCCCGCGGCCCGATCAGCGAGCGCAGCAGCGCAATGGCGTCAGCTGGCGGCAGCACGTCCAGGTCCAGCCGCCGGGCCCCGTCGGCGGCCACCAGCCCGGCCAGTGTGTCCCGGCTGGTCACCACCGCCACACAGCCCGGGTCGCCGGGCAGCAGCGGCCGGACCTGGCCGGCGTCGCGCGCGTTGTCCAGCACTACCAGCACCTGCCGGCCAGACAGCCTGCTGCGGTACAGCCCGGCCCGGTCCTCAATCTCGTCGGGGATGTCGGTGCCCGGCACGCCCAGCGCGCGCAGCAGACCAGCCAGCGCATCGGCTGCCGCCACCGGCTCTCCTGTGTCGTAGCCGCGCAGGTTCACATACAGCTGACCGTCAGGGAACCGCTCCGCGACCAGGTGCGCCCACTGCACCGCCAGCGCGGTCTTGCCAACCCCGGCCGTCCCGCCGATGGCCGAGATCACGACCGCACGCGCCCGCGCACCCGGCGGGCCGTCAAGCAGCCCGGTCAGCGCTGCCAGCTCAGCGTCGCGACCGCTGAAACAGCCGACGGCCGCGGGCAGCTGACGCGGCACCGGCGGCGCGATGGTGCCCGGTCCCTGCTCCGCCCACTCCGCGGGCTGTGGCCCGGGCCAAGTGCCGTCATCCCTGCCGTCCTGTGCCTGGTGGTGCGGGCCGTGGGCGGCCCGGTCAGCTGCGCCTCCGGCCAGGCGCCGCGCCGCGGCCGCGAGGAATGCTGCCCGTCCGTCGCCGTGCAGCCCCAGCGCATCGGCGAGCCGGTACACGGTAGCGGGGTGGGGTAATCTGACCCGGCCACGCTCGATATCGCCGACCGTCCGCACGCTCAGGCCCGACCGCTTCGCCAGCTCCTCCTGCGATAGCCCGGCTGACCGGCGGCAGGTACACAACAGGGCACCGAACAGTGCGACGTGCTCAGTCATTACGCATCCCGCAGTTTCCCGGGTGCGCCAGGCACGTTGAAACGTGCCGCCAGCAACCCGTGCAGGGCAGCCAACCATGATCGATGTGAGCCTCTTACCCAAACCCTAGCAAAAACCTGCCGGGAAACTGCCAGTGAAAGCTCCTGGTTGCGGCCTGCTATGCACGGATACGTTCTGCCTGACCGCTTCCGCGAATGAGTTCAACCCGGGGGTGGGAAACCCGGCCGCGCGAGCCTCAACTCGCGGCCCGATGGCCGGGCGGGCCTGCGTGCATGGCGTCTGAGGTGCGGGTCCCGCCCGGGACCGCGGACCGCTGAAGGAGCCCTCGTGAGTCTCACGGACTACATCATCAACGCGATCCTCGTGCTGCTTGTGCTGCGGCAGATCCAGGAGCGCCGGCTGGACCTGGTCAGCCTCGTGCTGCCGGTCGTGCTGGTCGGCGCGGCCGCTGCCTACTACCTGCACTCGGTGCCGACGGCCGGCAACGACATCGTGCTCGACCTGACCCTGGCGGCGACCGGCACGATCTTGGGCGTCGCCTGCGCGCTGACCACCCGCATGTGGCGCGGAGCGGACGGCGTGGCGCTGGCCCGGGCCGGTGTTGTGGCGGCGATCTTGTGGATCGTCGGCATCGGGTCGCGGATGGGTTTCGCGCTGTACTCCAGCCACGGCGGCGGCCCGGCCATCGTGCGGTTTTCCGTCGCCCACGACATCACGAGCTCGGCCGCCTGGGTAGCCGCCCTGGTCATGATGGCACTGGCCGAGGTCATCGCCCGCACCGTCACACTGCGGGTGCGTGCGCTGCGGCTGCCCGCCGCCCAGGTCAGGCCGCGCGCGCAGACCAGCGCGGAAAGCTAGGCCACCTTCATGGTGCCCAGCGCCAGCGCCAGCACCGTGCGCATCGTCGGGCAATTGCCGGCCGCGGACGGACTTGACGATTCGGAGGTTCGGGAATGCAACGACGCACGTTTGTGAAGGCGCTGGCCGGGTTGCCGCTGTTTTCTCGTTTCGCTGCCTCCGCGGGTGGCATCGCTGTGCGGCCGGCCCGTCGGGCACGGCCGGCCCGGTGGGTCGGGCCCGGCGAGCCGGGCTGGCCCAGCCCGGCGCAGTGGGCGGCCCTCGGTGACAGCGTTGGCGGGCGCCTGGTGCAGGTGCAGCCGGCCTTCGCCGTGTGCGAGCCTGATGCCGGCAGCTCCGCGTGCGCGGACCTGTTCCAGAACCTGGCCGATCCCTTCTACATCGATCAAAGTGTCAGCCTGACCCAGACTCTCGGCTGGCTGGACGCCTTCACCTCCGAGCCCAGCGCGTACGCGGTCCTGGCCGCCAGCAGCGCCGACGTCGCGGCCGCGGTGAACTTCGCCCGCGAGCACAAGGTCCGGCTCGTGGTGAAAGGGGGTGGTCACAGCTACGTCGGGACCTCGAACGCGGCGGATTCGCTGCTGATCTGGACCAGGCCCAACATGCAGGCCATCGAGGTCAGCGACAGTTTCGTGCCGCAGGGCGGCGCGGGCCTGGCCGAGCCTCAGCCGGCCGTGAGCGTGGGCGCCGGCGCGATCTGGATAGACGCCTACAACGCCGTCACCACCGTCGCGGGCCGCTACGTGCAGGGCGGGGGCTGCACGACCGTCGGCGTGGGCGGCCTGACACAGGGCGGCGGTTTCGGCAGCTTCTCCAAGGGCTTCGGGACCGCCGCGGCGAACCTGCTGGAGGCGGAGGTCGTCACCGCGGACGGGGCCGTGCGCGTCGTCAACGCGTTCCAGGACCCGGACCTGTTCTGGGCGCTGAAGGGCGGCGGAGGCGGGACCTTCGGCGTGGTCACCCGGTTCACCCTGCGCACCCACGATCTGCCGGACTATCTCGGCGCGGTGTACGCCACGGTCACCGCCGCGTCGGACGCCGCTTACCGCGCGCTGGCCGCGCAGGTGATCTCCTTCTACGGCGACAGCCTGTTCAACCCGAACTGGGGAGAGCAGATCCATTTCGGGCAAGGGAACCAGATCTCCATCGCCATGAGCTTCCAGGGCCTCGATCAGTCCCAGGCCGAGCAGACCTGGGCCCCGTTCTTCGACTGGGTCATGGCCCGGCCGGCCGACTACACCCTTACCGGGCTGGAAGTGGGCGCGATCGCGGCACAGGACTACTGGAATCTGGCGTGGTACAAACAATTCCTCCCCGAAGCGATCCCCGACGTGATCGTGCCGGACCCTCTCCCGGGGGCACCGGCGGACTACTACTACAACGCGGTCAACTCCGGCGAGGTCGCTGCGTTCTGGTCGAGTTACCAGTCGACCTGGCTGTCACAGGACCTTCTCGACCCCGGGAACCAGCCGGCCCTGGTCGACGCGCTCGTGCAAGGCAGCCAGTTCGGGACGATAGAACTGCATTGCAACAAAGGACTCGCCGGCGGGGCCGCGGACGCCATAGCTTGGACGGCGGATACCGCGATGAACCCGGCGGTCCTGGACGCGTTCGCGCTGGCGATCACCTCCGATTGCCAGCAGTACGTCTATCCCGGCGTCCCCGGCCACGAGCCCGATCTCGCGCAAGGACAGCAGCAGGCCACCCTCGTTACCGCAGCCATGGCGCCGCTCAAGGCTTTGCGCGAGCAACCCGCCTGCTACCTCAACGAAACCGACTACTTCGAACCCGACTGGCAGACCGCGTTCTGGGGCGACCACTACGCCCGCCTCCTGCAGGTGAAAGAACGCTACGACCCGGGAGGGCTGTTCTTCGTCCACCACGGCGTCGGCACCGGCACCTGAAACGCGGGTCGAGGGTCGAATCCCGCGGGCCAGGCGATGCTGCCGGTCACGCGGTTTCGCCGCCGTCGACATAGAGCGGCATGCCGTTGACGTAGGCGGCGCCGGGGGCGCAGAGCCACAAGACGACCTGCGCGACCTCATCGGAGGTGCCCAGACGCCGGAGCGGTACCGCCGCGGCGAGCTGCGCCCGGCGCGCGGCAGGCATGTCCTCGAGCATTGGGGTGTCGATCGGCCCTGGGCACAACGGGTGGACGCGAATGCCGTGCTCTCCGTACTCCAGTGCGGCGGTCCGGGAGATCTGCACGACGGCGGCCTTGGTCGAGGCATAGGCGGCCAGCCGCGGCGCGCTGCGCAGCGCGGTCGCCGACGCGGTATTGATGATCACGCCGTGCCCGGCCTCGACCATCGGCGCCAGCTCGGCAATCATGCACTTCCAGACGCCGACCACGTTGACGGCAAGCGCGCGCTCCACATCGTCGATCCGCGTGTCGCCGATGAGCGGCCCGGCCGTCGACACCCCGGCGTTGTTGAAGGCGAAGTCCAGTCGGCCGGACCGGCTCAGCGCAGTGTCGACGAGCTGCTGGACGTCATCGGTCTTGGTGACATCGCAACGTTGCGCGGTCACGGTGCCGCGGTCCCCCTCCGCGGCAAGGGCGGCCGTCTCCTTGATCAGCGCGTCATTGATGTCGCCAGCCACGACGTCGGCCCCGGCGGCGGCAAACGCCAGGGCGGTGGCCCTTCCGATGCCACGGCCGGCTCCGGTGATCAGGACCGTCCGCCCGGCAAAACCTGGCCCCTCGTACTCGTCAGCCATGTCGAAGATCCTTCCGCGGACGCTACCGCCTGGCGGCAGGCGAGCTGAACGGTCACTATAGCCATGCGAATACCCGGCCCTGTCCGCCATACGTCTGTGGTCATAGCAGCATGAAATTGGCGCGCACAACCAGCAGCCGACCGAGCGGGCCGACCCGGCCGCCCGCCGCACTGCCTCGGAGGACTGCCTGTGTGTCAGCCTTGCTTGCTGTAGAGGTAGAGGGTGAGCGGCGCGAACACCAGGGTGATGCCAGTGGCCGCGATGAGCGTCCAGGCGACAGGGCCGCCGGAGCTGCCGGTGTTGTTCATCAGGTCCCGGGCCGCGTCGGCGACGTGGCTAATGGGATTGGCGTTGACGACGGCCTGGAGCCAGCCGGGCATGGTGCGGGGCTGGACGAACACGTTGCTGGCGAACGAGAGCGGCATGAGCGCGACGTTGGCGATGCTGATGACGACGGCGGGGTCGCGGACGAGCAGGGCGACCGCGGCCCACAGCCAGGACAGGGAGAGCCCGAAGGCCGCCACTAGGGCCACCGCGGCCAGCACACCGGGTGCGCCACCATCGGGCCGGTAACCCATGATCAGTCCGAGGACCACCACAATGGCCGAAGCGAACAGGTAGCGGCCGGCGTCGCTGAACAGGCCACCGAGGACGAAGGCGCCGCGCCAGATCGACAGGGAGCGGAAGCGGTCGAACACGCCGGTGGTCACGTCCTGGGCGAGGCGCGCGCCGCCGTACATGGTGACGAGGGCAATGCTTATGCACAGCGTGCCGGGCAGCAGGATCTTGAGGTAGTTGCCCGGCGAGCCGCTGATGGCGCCGCCGAAGATGTAGGTGAACACGACGGTGATCAGGACCGGGATCGCGATCACGTCGGTGAGCTGCTTGGGCTCGTGCTTGATCTTGAGCAGGGCGCGCCACCCGAAGGTCGCCGAGGCGGCGAGCGCTCCGGCCCGGCGCGGCGGCCCGCCGGGGGCGAGCAGGACGCCGGGGCGGTAAACCGCCCGGCTGGTGGTGGCTGGAATGGTCATGAAATCGGCTCCTCGTGGTCGGTGGCGGCTGGGCCGGCCGGCTGGCCGGTGAGGGCGAGGAACGCCTCGTGCAGGCTGGGCTGGCCGACAGTGACTTCGGCGACCGCCACCCGGGCCTCGGCGAGCTGGGTCATGGCGTGCCCGACCAGGTGGCCCACGTCGGCCGCGCCGGCCGGGCTGGTCAGCGGCACGGACAGCGTGAGCGGGTCGGCGCCGAGGTGAACCGGGCCCGCCAGGGTGCCGGCCAGGACCGCCCGGGCGGCGGATCGCTGCTCGCCATCGAGCAGCCGCACGTGCAGGGTCCCCGAACCGACCCGGGCCTTGAGCTGGGCACTGGTCCCCTGGGCCACGATCTGGCCGCGGTCGATGACCGCGATCTGGTCGGCAAGCTGGTCGGCTTCCTCCAGGTACTGGGTGGTGAGCAGCACCGTGGTCCCGGCCGCGGCGATCTCGCGGACCAGATCCCACACCTGCATCTGGCTGCGCGGGTCCATGCCCGTGCTGGGCTCATCGAGGAACAGCAGATCAGGCGTCACGATCAAGCTGGCCCCGATGTCCAGCCGGCGGCGCATCCCGCCCGAGTAGCCACCCACCCGACGGCCCGCCGCACCGGCCAGATCGAAGGCGGCCAGCAGCTCATCGGCTCGCCGTTTGCTGGCGGCACGGGACAGCCCGCGCAGGCGGCCGAACATCACCAGGTTCTCGCGCCCGGTCAGGTCGTCGTCGAGCGAGGCGAACTGGCCGGTCACGGCCACCCGGGCCCGGATCGCATTCCGCCCGCTCACCACGTCGAACCCCAGAACACGGGCGGTGCCGCCGTCCGGCCGGGCCAACGTTGCCAGGATCCGGATCGTGGTGGTCTTGCCCGCCCCGTTGGGACCCAGGAACCCGAACACCTGGCCGCGCCGGACCGTGAGGTCGATCCCATCCAGTGCCCGGGTCTCGCCGTAGACCTTGACCAGGCCCCGCGCCTCGATCGCGGGGCAGTCGTCCGCCACGCTTTTCTTTGACATGCTGTAAGTGTTATCTGAACTCTTACGACTTGTCAAGGTTATGGCCGCGCAGGTATCTTTGCCCTGATGGCTGACACGCCCGGCACCGCGAAGCCGGCCCGCCGCCGCCGGGCCGACGCCCGGCGCAGCATCGACGCCATCGTCAGCGCGGCCCGCACCGTGCTCGGCGAGCGGCCCGACGCCAGCATGGAAGACATCGCCGCAGCTGCCGGCGTCACCCGCCAGACCGTCTACGCCCACTTCCCCTCACGCGATGCCCTGATCGGCGCCCTCCTTCGCGTGGTGGGAACCGAAACCGTCGCGGCCATGGACGCCGCCGGCCTTGACACCGCCCCGCCCGCCGAAGCGCTGCGCCGGTACCTCGACATCGGCTGGCAGCTCATTGGCGGGAACGCCTTCCTGCTCGAGCCCGCCCTCGCCCAAAACCCGCATCCCGGACATGCCCCCACCCACAACGCCGGCACCGCCCAGCTCGAGCAGATCATCAGGCGAGGCCAGTGTGCCGGCGACTTCGACCGCACGCTCCCCGCCGCCTGGCTCGCCGCCGCGATCATCGGGCTCGTTCGCACCGGCGCTGAACAAGTAGCCGCCGGGCGCCTCACCACCAGCAAGGCGGCCGCCCTGGCCCTGGACAGCTCGCTGCGACTGTGCGGCGCCGCCAGCACCCGCGGTTAGGCAGGAGCAACTGCACCAAGCGCGTGCCGCGAACCGGCCAGGCAGGCCGCTGCCCGTTACGGCCGGTGATCCCGGGTCCGGGCGCTGGTATGGCCGCAACTCGGAGCAAATCGCCACCCACACCCCCATCCCGCTGCGGGCCTACCGCATCGGCCCATCCTGCACTGGCGGGCAACTCGCCGATGTCGAGAGCAACTGGCCGGCCCGCTACGAACTCGGCGAAGACGGCGCGGTACTAGTTCGCCCCGACGGCTACGTCGCCTGGCGGGCGGGCTCACCAGGCACTCGCCCCGCTGCCGC
>JASHOI010000361.1 GCA_030041195.1 Streptosporangiaceae bacterium
GGCCTCCACCTGAGCGGGCCCGGCCGGTCGCGGCACCTCGGTGCGACGGGCCCTGGCCAGCGGCCCCGCTGGGCCCTGGCCGTTCTCGGAGGCGCCGTCCCGGCCGCCGCCGGCGCCCTCGAACGCCGAGGACAGCATCTTCAGCGCGCTGGTGAGCTCGCTGGGGACCATCCAGACCGTGTTGCCCGGGCCCTGCGCGAGCTGCGGCAGGGTCTGCAGGTACTGGTAGGCGAGCAGCTTGGGGTCGGGGTCGTTGTCATGAATCGACTGGAAAACGGCCTCGATGGCCTGGGCCTGGCCCTCGGCGCGCAGGATCGCGCTCTGCTTCTCGCCCTCGGCGCGCAGGATGTTGCCCTGCTTGTCGCCGTCGGCGGTGAGGATCTGCGACTGGCGGACACCCTCGGCATTGAGGATCGCCGCCCGCTTCTCCCGTTCGGCGCGCATCTGCTTCTCCATCGCGTCCTTGACGCTCTGCGGCGGGTCGATCGCCTTGATCTCCACCCGGGTCACCCGGATCCCCCACTTGCCCGAAGCGTCGTCGAGCACGCCGCGCAGCATCGTGTTGATCTTGTCGCGGGAGGTCAGCGCCTGCTCCAGGTCCATCGAGCCGATCACGCTGCGCAGCATCGTCGCGGTGAGCTGCTCGACCGCCTGGATGTAGTTGACGATCTCGTAGTCGGCCGCCCGTGGGTCGGTGACCTGGAAAAACAGCACCGTGTCGATGGTGACCACCAGGTTGTCCTCGGTGATCACCCGCTGGCCCTGGAACGAGACCACCTGCTCTCGCAGATCGATCAGCGGCTTCACCCGGTCGACGAACGGGATGATCACGTTCATCCCGGGTTCCAGCGTCTTGCGGTACCTGCCGAGCCGCTCCACGTTGCGCGCCCGCGCCTGCGGCACGATCCGCACCGTCTTCACCGTGAACAGGGCCACCAGCAGGACAAATACCACGCCGGCGATAAGGACAGCCAGTTCCATGGCTACTCCCGGGGGTAGACGAGCGCGGTAGCGCCCTCGATCTGCAGAACGTCGACGGTGGTGCCCTTGGGAATCGTCAGGGTTTCGTCGTAGGGCCGCGCCGACCACTCCTCGCCGCCGATCCGGACCCTCCCGCCCAGCGCGGTGACTTCATCGAGGACGTAGGCCGACCGGCCGACCAGCGCCGCCGTTCCGGTGCGCAGCAGCGGCGGCTGCCTGATGTGGCGCATGGCGAACGGCCGGGCAATCCCCAGGCCGGCCGCTGACGCGACGGCGAACGCGCCGAACTGGAGCGCCACGTTTCCCCCGGCGAAGCCGACACCGGCGCCAACCAGCGCGGCGGCAGCCACAAGGCCGAACGCCAGCGTCGCGGTCATGACCTCGGCCACACCGAGCACCGCCGCCACGATCAGCCAGACGATCCAGGTCCCCATCGCCGCTCCGGGGAGGTGAACGAGCAGTTACTCAGACAGTAACCCCAGGGTGGTAACCGGCGCATCACGGCGCGACGGCAGAGTGGCGCCAGCCTTCACACCGGGCTGCTGAGCAGGCAGCATGGAGTGACCCGGACCCGAAGGATCATGCCATGCCCACTGCAACCGAGCTTTCCTACAGCCACGGCACCTCGGCCACGCCGCTCCTCGGCGAGACGATCGGGGCCAACCTGCGGCGGATCGCCGGCCAGTTCGGCGGGAGTGAGGCCGTGGTGGACGCGCTGACCGGCCACCGCTGGACCTACCGGCAGCTGGACGCCGACACCGACGCGCTCGCCCGGGGGCTGCTCGCTGCCGGGATCGAGGCTCGCGACCGGGTCGGCATCTGGTCGCCGAACTGTGCCGAGTGGGTGCTGCTGCAGTTCGCCACGGCCAAGATCGGCGCGATCCTGGTCAACATCAACCCGGCGTACCGGAGCCACGAACTCGAGTTCGTGCTGCGCCAGTCGGGGGTCCGGCTGCTGGTCAGCGCGGAGAGCTTCAAGACAAGCAACTACCGCGCGATGATCGGCGAGGTCAACGACGGCATGGAAGACCTCGAGCAGGTGATCTTCCTTGGCACGCCGGAATGGGACGAACTATTCACAAGTGGGCAAAGCGGTGATGCCGGAGCGCTGGCCAGGCGGGAGGCCGAGCTGGCGTTCGACGACCCGATCAACATTCAGTACACCAGCGGGACGACCGGTTTCCCCAAGGGCGCGACGCTGTCGCACCACAACATCCTCAACAACGGCTTCTTCATCGGCGAGATGTGCCGGTACACCGAGCGAGACCGAATCTGCATCCCGGTGCCGTTCTACCACTGCTTCGGCATGGTCCTCGGCAACCTGGCCGCGGTCACGCACGGCGCCTGCATCGTGATACCGGCACCGGGGTTCGAGCCGGCCGCCACGCTGCGCGCGACGGCGGACGAGCGGTGCACGTCGCTGTACGGGGTGCCGACCATGTTCATCGCCGAGCTCGCCCTGCCCGACTTTGGGATTTATGACTTGACTTCGCTGCGCACCGGGATCATGGCGGGCTCGCCCTGCCCGGTCGAGGTGATGAAGCGGGTGATGAGCGAGATGCACATGAGCGAGGTCACGATCGCCTACGGGATGACCGAGACCTCGCCGGTTTCCTGCCAGACCAGGCCCGACGACGACACCGAGCGCCGGGTGTCCACGGTCGGCCGGGTGCACCCGCACGTCGAGGTCAAGATCATCAACCCGGACAACGGGCTTGTGCTGCCCCGCGGCGAGCCCGGCGAGATGTGCACCAGGGGCTACTCGGTGATGCTCGGCTACTGGAACGAGCCGGAGAAGACCGCGGAGGCTATCGACGCCGGCCGCTGGATGCACACCGGGGACCTTGCCGTCATGGACGCGGCCGGCTACCTGAACATCGTCGGCCGGATCAAGGACATGGTGATCCGCGGCGGCGAGAACGTCTACCCGCGCGAGGTCGAGGAGTTCCTCTACACGCACCCGGCGATCGAGGACGTCCAGGTGGTAGGGGTGCCGGACGAGCGGTACGGCGAGGAGCTGTGCGCCTGGGTGAAGCTGCGCTCCGGTGCCGATCTGACCGAGGAGGACGTCCGGGCGTTCTGCGTGGGCAAGATCGCGCACTACAAGGTGCCGCGGTACGTGCGGTTCACCGGGGACTTCCCGATGACCGTGACCGGCAAGGTGCAGAAGTTCAAGATGCGCGAGACATCGGTCGCCGAGCTGGGCCTGGAGGCGGCCGACCAGACCCGCACCGCCTAACCACCCCGCCCCCACCCCCGGCCCACCCCGGCTGAACAGGGTGGTGGGTCCCACGCTGCTGCTACAGGAACATGGCGGGACCCACGACCACATTGGCGGCCGGGGAGCGCCGCGGGGGAGTCAGTTTTTGCGGCCGGTCAGGGCGAGCGTGACACCGAGCCCGATCATCGCAAGCCCGCCGGCGCCGCCGACCAGCCCCAGGCGCCTCGGGGACTTGGCGAACCACGACCGCACGGTGCTCGCGGCCAGCCCGTAGCAGCTGTCCGAGGCCAGGCCCATCAGCACGGACATCGCGCTCAGGATCAGCATCTGCGCCGTGACGTGCCCGGCCGCCCGGTCCACGAACTGCGGCAGCACGGCGGCGAACAAGATCACGCCCTTCGGGTTCGTGACCCCCACCAGGAAGCCCTCGCGCACCGACCGGACGCTGCCACGGGGCGCGGCGGCCTCGGTGAGCACCAGGGCCAGTTTCCCGCGCCGCCGGAACGCGACGATGCCGAGCCAGATCAGGTAAGCGGCGCCGGCCAGCCGGATCGCGGTGAACCAGGTCGCCGAGCGCTCGACGATCGCTCCGATGCCGAAGGCCACGCACACGGCCAGCACAAGGTTCCCGGCGGAATGCCCCGCCACCGACGCCAGCGCCGTGTTGCGGCCGTGCGCCAGGGCCCGGCCGATCACGAACAGGACGCCGGGCCCGGGGATGACGATCAGCACGAACGCAGCGACCGCAAACCCCGCAAGCTGCCCAGCCGAAACCACACCGCAACCATACCGATAACGCTCACCGGGCACGGCCGGCCCCGCCGCGATACCTGGCCGTGGTGATCAGCGGCGCCGGCGCGCAGTATGGGATCGTGAAGGCTCGACCATCCCGGCATGCGGTGCCGGGCCCGCACGGCGCCCAGGTGGCTGCCGTGCTCGCATCCCTGGCCCGGGACCCGCTCGACGGCTACGTGCGGCTGACTGCCAGGTACGGGGACACGATCAGGTTCCCCTATTCGCCCGGGAGCGGCTTCTACCTGCTGAGCAGGCCGGAGCACGCCGAGCACGTTCTGGCCGCGAACCAGGACAACTACGTCAAGGCGTTCACCTACCGGCCGCTGCGGGCGCTGATCGGAGACGGGCTGCTGACCAGCGAGGGAGACCACTGGCGGCGGCACAGGCGGCTGGTCCAGCCGCTGTTCTCGCGACAGCACGTGACCTCCTTCGGCCCGGCGATCGCCGACGCCGCGCGGCGGCTGACCGACCGCTGGGACGCGTTCGGTGACGGGACGGTGATCAGCGTCGCCGGGCAGATGAGCGCCGTGACGCTGGACATCGTGGGCCGGGCGCTGTTCGGGTCGGACCTGAGCGGTGACGCCGGCCCGATGCGCCGGGCGATGGCAGCCGGGCAGCGGGTCGCGACGCTGGCCACGTTCGTCCCGCTGTCGTGGGGCCCGAGGTCGACCCGTGCGCTGAAGGCGGTCGCCCGCCGGGCAGGCCGGACGCCCGAGGGGATCGAGGGCGTGGTGGGCCGCATCGTGTCCGAGCGCCGCGCCACGGTGCGGGGGCCTGGCCGCGACGCAGACGACGCTCCGGCCAGTGACCTGCTCGGCGTGCTGCTGGCGGCGCGCGCCCCCGACGGCTCGCCGCTCACCGACACCGAGATCTGCGACGAGGTGGCCACGTTCCTGCTGGCCGGCCACGAGACGACCGCGAACGCGATGTGCTGGGCGCTGGCGTTGCTGTCGGCGTATCCGTCGGCCAGGCAGCAGCTCGAAGCCGAGGTTGACTCGGTGCTCGGTGATCGCGAGCCGGAGGCCGGCGATGCCGACAAGCTGCCCTGGACCCGCGCGGTCGTGGCCGAGGCGATGCGGCTCTACCCGCCCGCCTGGACCATCGAGCGAAATGCGCTGGCTGACGATGAGGTGGCCGGCACGGTGGTCCCGGCCGGCAGCCTGGTGGCGATTCCGCCTTACCTGATCCACCGGCATCCGGAATTCTGGCCCGACCCTGCCGGGTTCGACCCGCGGCGGTTCCTGGCCGACGGCGCCGTGCTGCACCGGTACGCCTACATACCGTTCGGCGGCGGGCGCAGAGCCTGCGTCGGCGCGTCCTTTGCCGAGCTTGAGACCGTGCTGGTGCTGGCCGCCATCGCCCGCAGGTACCGGCTGGAACTGACCGTGCGGGGGATCCCGGCGCCAATCGCCAATGTCACGCTGCGGCCGGGCCGCGGGCTGCCGATGCGGCTGCTCCGCCGCTCCTGAGCGCCCTAAAGGCGTGTTTCAAAAGTGGCTGGGTAACTGGATGTGATCTTCAGATACCCGCGTGTCGTTCACGGAGAATGAGCGAGGTCTCCGGTAGATGAGTCAACGACCAAGAAGACCATCTGCACGGAGACCTCGTGGCCACTTTAGCGGTGAGCAGGCGCGCGGATCTGACGGACGCGCAGTGGGCGGTGCTGGAGCCGCTGCTGCCGGCTGGCGGGATCCGCGGGCGCCCGCCGAAGTGGGCCAGGCGGCAGCTGATCGACGGGATCCGGTGGCGGGTGCGGGCGGGTGCGCCGTGGCGGGATGTGCCGCCGGAGTACGGCCCGTGGCAGACGGTGTACGGCCTGTTCCGGCGGTGGCAGCGGGACGGGACCTGGCGCCAGATCCTGACCGGGCTGCAGGCCCGGGCGGATGCGGCCGGGCTGATCTGCTGGGATGTCAGCGTGGACTCCACGGTGGCGCGGGCGCGCCAGCACGCGGCCGGGGCGCGGAAAAGGGGGATCTGCAGGCCGAGCCGCCCGGCGGGATGATGGCGGCCGAGCCCGCCGATCACGCGCTGGGCCGGTCCCGCGGCGGGTTGACCACCAAGACGCATCTGGCTTGCGAGCAGGGCCAGAAACCGCTGTCGGTCGTGATCACCGCTGGGCAGCGCGGCGACAGCCCGCAGTTCCAGGCCGTGCTGACGGCCATCCGGGTGCCCCGGCCAGGCCCGGGTCGGCCCCGCACCCGGCCAGATCGCGTCCTGGGCGACAAGGCCTACGGCTCGGCTGCCAACCGCGCGTACCTGCGGCGGCGCGGCATCCGGTGCACCATCCCGGAAAAAGCCGACCAGGTCCGCAACCGCAAGAACAAGGGCAGGGCTGGCGGCCGCCCGCCCGCCTTCGACCCCGAGCTGTACAAGCAACGCCACGCCGTCGAGTGCGGCATCGGCCGGCTCAAGCGCAACCGCGCCATCGCCACCCGCTACGACAAGCTCGCCGTCCGCTACGAAGCCGCCGTCCACATCGCCGCCATCAACGAGTGGCTGCCCCGCTCATGACACACCGCCAGGCACAATCGGCTGTTACGGCTGCGGCGCTGGCGGGGCACCCGCCACCGTATGGCTGAACGCCAGCATGACCAGCAACCCGAGCACCGCCAAGGCCAAGGCCAGATAGCCCAGAGCCAGCCCAGCCTTGGCCAGCCCGTAGCCATCCCCGCCGGTTCGCCGGATCTGGCTCAGCGCCTTGTGCCCAAAGATGACCGCAGCGACGCCAACCGGAGCCAGGCCGCACAACGCCAGGACTCCGCAGACGAGCGCGGCTACCGCGGACGGATTAGCCCGCGCAGCGGGTGTTTGCCTCAGCCCGTTCGCTGTCCCCCGCACCGTGCCGGCAGCCAGCTGGCCCCGACGCGGAACCACGCTGCCGGATCGACCTCTCGACGGCTGCTCCAGGAACACCACGCCCACATGCTCTCACGAGCATGGCCCGAGCGGACCGGCCACTGTGAACCGCCCTCTCGCGGCCTCGAGATCAACATCGACTTCTGAAACATGCCCTAAGGCCGCGCGGGGCGCGGGGGGCGCGGTCAGCCGCCGGCCGCGTGGGACGCGCCGGCCGGGCGCAGCTCCAGCTGGTCGAGGAGGGCGAGCGTGGCTCCGGTGACCGCGTCAACGGCACGGTCGAAGGCCTCGGCGTTGTGTCTGGCCGGGCGCCGGAAACCGCTCACCTTCCTGACGTACTGCAGGGCGGCTGCCCGCACGTCCTCTTCGGTGACGTTCTCGGTGTAGGGCTCACGCAGGGTCTTGATGCTCCGGCACATACCGCGACGCTATGCCAAGAGAGGGACCCTCCGCCACGCGCGATGCCGCCGGGCGGCCGCCTGCTCCCCCGCCAGCCTGCCATGTGTCGAGGATCTCGTCGATTTTGGCGCGAACGCGGTCCCTGGCCACGTCCCGCGGCGTGCCCGACATCAGGAGCTCGTCGTAGCCGGTGTCCTCGTGCCGGATCGACGCGACGACGGCGAGCTTGATCGCGTCGGGGTCGAGCGCGCGGGCAGCGGCCGAGCGGCCCACCCGCCCGCTTCCGCGCACCGCCGCGTGCGCGGCGATCGCCTGGGCCCGGGCCGGCGAGCACCCTGGATACAGCCGCGTGATCTCCTTGGCCAGCCTGCCCTGAAACTCGAGGTCCTGATCCGCGCGTCGCTCGGCGTCCCGTTCCCTGCGCCGCTGCCGCATCTCGGCGTCGGCCAGGCACTGCTCCTCGGCCCGCTCCAGGGCCGCCTCCTCGACCAGGATTCCCTGGCGCTCGTACCGCTTCCTGGACCGGCTCCATCGGACGACCACGGCCGCGAGCGTGCTGCCGGCCTTCGCGCGGCGCGACAGCGCCGCGTTGCCTGCTGGGAGGAACACCAGGTGATCCATGTCCGCGCAGGTCAGGCATTGAGGCCCGGGATCCTCCATGATCAGGTACGGGCCGGTGTCACCGCAGCCGGTGCACCTGAACTCTTTGATCGGCTCGATAACGACTAGGTCGGGGGCCGTGCTCTGCCGTTCGGCTCTCCGATCGCGCTCCGCCCGTTGCCCGAGGCTCGGTTCCCGGCTTTTGCTCAACGCCGCACCTCCTCCGCCCGTCAGCCGCTGCCGCTCCAGGCATGACGGTACGCCGCCGGCCGCGGTCGCGTCCCGTCCAGACAGATGCGCGCCGAACCGAGCCCTTGTCGTCAGGCCAGGGTGGAATACTGCCGCTCGGTCGGGACGATCTGGACGCCGAGCGGGAGCAGCGTGACCGGGATGATCTTGAAGCTGGCCAGCCCGAGCGGGATGCCGATGATCGTCAGGCACAGAGCCACGCCCGTCACCAGGTGGCCGAGCGCCAGCCACCAGCCGAACAGCACGATCCAGATGATGTTGCCGATCATGGAGCCGACGCCGGCGTCCCGGCGCGGCTCGATCGTCCGGCCGAACGGCCAGAGAACGTAGTTCGCGATCCTGAATGACGCGATGCCGAACGGAATCGTGATGATCAGGACGAAGCAGATCAGCCCGGCGATCACGTAGCCGATCGCCATCCACAGCCCGCAGAGCACGAGCCAGATCACGTTGAGAATCGCCTTCATCGCCCGGTTTGCCCCCTTCTTGAGCCAGCTTCCCCCGCCTCAGGCTGGCCTACCCCTTCTCGGGCCGGGCCGAGCTTCTCAGGCCAGGCCCAGCAGGCCCTCGAGGCCGACCGTCAGCCCCGGCGGCAGCGACCCGACCTCCCGCACCGCCAGCAGCACCCCGGGCATGAACGATGACCGGTCCATGGAGTCATGCCTGATCGTCAGGATCTCGCCGTGCCCGCCAAGCAGCACCTCCTGGTGGGCGAGCAGACCGGCCAGCCGCACCGAGTGCACCCGCACGCCGTCGAGGGTCGCCCCCCGCGCACCAGCCACTTCGGACACCGTCGCGTCCGGCGGCGGCCCGAGCTCGGCGCTGGCTCGCGCCTCGGCGATCAGGGACGCGGTCCGGGTTGCCGTCCCCGACGGCGCATCGACCTTGGCGGCGTGATGCAGCTCGATGATCTCGGCCGACTCGAAGAACCGCGCCGCCTTTCCGGCGAAGTACATCATCAGCACGGCGCCGATGGAGAAGTTCGGCACGATCAGCGCCCGTGCCGACGGCGGCTCCCCGAGCCAGTTCCGCACCTCGTCCAGCCTGGCCTCGTCGAACCCGGAGGTCCCCACGACGACGTTCCGGCCGTGCGCCAGGCACCACCGCAGGTTGTCCATGACCGCACCGGGATGGGTGAAGTCAACGACCACGTCGCAGTCGGCCAGCGGGTCGCGCGCATCGCCGACGTCCACCCCGGCGGCCAGTTCCAGGTCGCCGGCGGCGTCGACCGTCCGGGATACCTCCGACCCCATGCGCCCCTTGGCGCCGAGAACCCCGACCTTGATCATCGTGCGCCTCCGCTCGCCGCGCCACCCCGCGATTGTCGCGCCCCGACCCTACCCCCACCCGCCTCTGCGTCCCCTCATCCCGCTTGTTACGCGCCGCTCGCTATCAGCACCGGGTTTCGGGCCGGCCGCATCGAGTTGTCGGGCTCGAAGGTCGCCAGAAGCGGTCAGGCAGGTCAGGTGCCCCGCGCCGGGGCCGGTGGGCCGGACGCGTTTTGCTGCGCCCGGTCCCCGTTCGCCTCGCGGATAGGTGCTGCGCGGATGGTGCCCCGGGTCGGATGTCTAGTGGGCAGGGCTCAGTTCGAACCCGTGGAAGTTGCCGCTGCTGTCGACGTAGAAGCCGACGATCACACCGAGGTTGCTGATTCCCGCGACGTTCGTGCCTTCGGTGCCGGCCGGGTCCTCGACCGGGGTGAACACGCCGTGTACCTCGGTGAACCCGTGAAATTCGCCGCTGGCGTCCACCCATTCCCCGACGACCACCCCGGCATCGTTGATCGCCGCGGTGAGCGTGCTGAACGCCGGCGCGACCGGGTCGCTGACCGTGGTGAACGTGCCGGGGGGTCCGGCAAAGGCGACGGTATCGCCGTTGCTCTCGGTGTAGCTCCCGGTGACCTGCCCGAAGTCGTTGATGTACCCCACGCTGGTGCCCTGCCCGGATGCGGTTCCAGCGTTCGGGTCGTTGATCGTGGTGAAATTGCCGTCCCGGTCGACGAACCCGTGCTGAACGCCGCTGGAGTCGACGTAGAACCCGGCGATCACACCGAGGTTGTTCATGTTCGCGACAAACGTGCCTTGCCCGGACGCCGTCCCAGCATTCGGATCGTTGATCGTGGTGAAACTGCCGTCCCGGTCGGCGAACCCGTGAGCGTTGCCGCTGCTGTCAAGGTAGTAGCCGACCGCTACCCCCAGGTCGTTGACGACGGTCAGGAACGTGTCGGCGGCGCCGGGCACGTTGATCGCGGTGAACGTGCCATCCCGGTCGATGAACCCGTGCTCGCTGCCGCTGCTGTCGAAGTAGAACCCGGACACCACTCCCTCGTCGTTGACGCCAACGGCGACGGTGCCCGCGGCGCCAGGCACATCGATCGTGGCATACCGCCCGGGCGCAGCCGCTGCGGACGCAGCGGCCGGCGCCAGTGCCAGCGCCGACGCGACGCCTGCGATCAGCAACAGTCGATGCGGCGTTCTGAGCGACATCGGGAACCTCGCCTTCCGGCCCGGCTCGGACGGCGACACCCGCGGCCCGGATCCGGCATCACCGGCCCGTGCGGGCTGTCAGCCGCCATGCCACGTTTGCGTGCCATGGGCGGTTAGTCTTCCGTGTGGTGGTAGCAATCTGGTAGCGAACCTGTAGCACTAGGCAACGGCGCCGAAGCGGGCGGAGGTCGCATGACGAAGCTGGAGTTCTGCCTGCTCGGGCCGTTACTGGTGCGTCGCGGCGGGGCAGTCTTGCCGATGCCGCGGGGCAACCAGCGGGCGGTGCTCGCGGTGCTGTTGCTGAATCGAGGCCGGGTGGTGTCGGTCGGCGAGATCGCCGAGACGCTGTGGGGGCCCGCGCCGCCGCCGTCGGCCCCGGCGACCGTGCGGAACTACGTGAAGAGGCTGCGTCGTGTGCTGGGCGATCCAGGCCAGGCCCGGATCGTCACCCGGTCCCCGGGGTACGTGATCCGGGTTGATCCCGGGGAACTGGACGTGGCACGGTTCGAGGCCTTGCTCGACGGCGCGCGCAACGCTGCGCGAGGCGGTTCCTGGGAGGCTGCGGCCGATCAGGCACGGGAGGCAATGGCGCTGTGGCGCGGCGAGCCGCTGGCCGACGTGGAGTCGGAGGCGCTGGCGCTGCGCGAGGTTCCGCGGCTGGCGGAGCTGCAACTGCAGGCGGCGGAGCTGCGGATCGACGCTGAGCTGCGCCTGGGCCGCCACGGCGTGGTCATCGCCGAGCTCGAGCGCATGGCCGCCGCTTATCCGCTGCGGGAGCACCTGCACGCCCTGCTGATGCTCGCCCTGTACCGCGACGGCCGCCGGGCCGAAGCGCTGGCCGCCTATCAGCGCGCCCGGCGGCTGCTCGTGGATGAGCTGGGCGCCGAGCCGGGAGCCGAACTGCGCGAGCTGCACCGGCAAATCCTCACCGCCGGGCCGGTCCTGGCGGGTCCCGAGTCCGGGCAACTGCCGCCGGGTGGGGCCGGGCCGTCGGGTGCCGGGCCGGCAGGTGTGGTGCCACGGGAGCTGCCGGGCCCGGTGCCGCAGTTCGTAGGGCGGGCAGCAGAGCTGGCGGACCTGACCGGGATGCTGGAACGGGCCAGCGCGCACAGGCCGAAGACCCTGGTGATCTCGGCGATCGCCGGGACGGCCGGGGTGGGTAAGACGGCGCTGGCGGCGCACTGGGCGCATCAGGTGGCGGACCGCTTCCCGGACGGGCAGCTGCATGTGAACCTGCGTGGCTATGACCCCGGCCAGCCCATGTCGGCGGCTGACGCCCTGGCCGGGTTCCTGCGCAGCCTGGGCGTGGCCGAGCAGGATATCCCGGCCCAGACCGGGGAGCGCGCGGCACGGTACCGGAGTTTGCTGGCGGGCAGGCGGATGCTGATCATGATCGATAACGCCTGGGATGTGGAGCAGGTCCGGCCGCTGCTGCCAGGCAGCCCATCGTGCGCGGCGGTGGTGACCAGCCGCGATGCACTGGCCGGGCTGGTGGCCAGGGACGGTGCCCACCGGCTGGATCTGGGCCTGCTGCCGCCGGCCGAGGCCGTCGGGTTGCTGCGGGCGGTCATCGGCGAGCGGGTGGATGCCGAGCCTGAAGCGGCCGCGACGCTGGCCGGGTACTGTGCCCGGCTGCCGCTGGCGCTGCGGGTGGCCGCCGAGCGCGCCGCGGCCTCACCCGGCGTCTCCCTGGCGGATGTCACGTCGGAGCTCGCTGATCAGCAGGAGCGGCTGGACCTGCTGGACGCCGCCGGGGACCGGCTGACGGCGCTCCGGGCCGTGTTCTCCTGGTCGGTCCGGCACCTGGATGGCCAGGCCGCGCGCGCCTTCCGGCTGCTTGGGCTGCACCCCGTCGCCGACTTTGACGTCTACGCCGCCGCCGCGCTTACCGACACCACGCTCCGCCAGGCTCGCCGACTGCTGGACCGGCTGGCCCGCGCCCACCTGATCGAGCCCGCCGGGACGGGCCGTTACGGCATGCACGACCTGCTCCGCGCCTACGCCGCCGATCATGCTGCCGACCACCACAGCGAGCGGGAACGGCGGGCGGCGCTGACACGCCTGTTCGACCACTACCTGGCCACCGCCGCCGTCGCGGCCGGCACTTTGTTCCCCGCCGACCCTGACCAGCCAGCGCCACCCCAGCCGGCCGGCCCTGTGCCGCCGGTCACCAGCCCTGCCGCAGCGCTGGCCTGGCTGGACGCACAGCGGTCTGCCCTCGTCGCGGTCGCCGCGCACGCCGCCGACCACGGATGGCCCGGTCACGCCATCGGCCTGTCCGCCACCATCTTCCGCTACCCGGATGTCGGCCACCTCACCGATGCCGCCGCCATGCACGGTCATGCCCGCCGCGCCGCCGCACAGGCGGGCGACCGGACCGCCGAAGCGGCGGCGCTCACGATGCTCGGTGCTGCCGACGCTGCTCAGGGCCGTCTCCGCCAGGCCACCGGACACCTTCAGCAGGCCCTGGCCCTGTGCCGTCAGAACGGTGACAGGATCGGCGAGGCCCGCGCGCTCGGCTATCTCGGCATGGCCGATTATTGCCAGGGCCGTTACCGGCGATCGGGTGGGTGCCACCGAAAGGCGCTGGCCATCTACCTGGAGATCGGCGATCACGCCGGTGAGGCGCGTGAGCTGCACCATCTCGGAGTCGTTGACCTGCGGCAGGGCAGTTATGAGCAGGCCGCCGCACACCTGCGGCGGTCGCTGACGCTCTTCCGCGACGTCGGCCTCCGGTCGGGCGAGGCCCACGTGCTGGGCAACCTCGGCGAGCTCGAACTGCGCCAGGGCCATTACGTGCAGGCCACCGGCCATCTCCGCCGGTCGCTGGGGCTGGGCCGCGAGATCGGCAGCCGGTTGTGCCAGGCCCGGGCGCTGGCCTGGCTGGGCGTTTCCGAGCTGCGGCAGGGCCGCTGCCGACAGGCCATCGGCCATCTCCGGCAGTCGCTGGCCCTGCACAGCCAGGCCGGCAATTGCTCTGGTCAGGCCGAGGCGCTCAACGGCCTTGGTGAAGCGTTCCTCGCCGCGCGCCAGGCCGGCCAGGCCAGCGCCCGGCACGCCGCCGCGCTGGCCCTCGCGATCCAGTGCGGTGATAAGCCCGAGCAGGCACGGGCCCAGTGCGGCCTGGCCAGCGCGGCACTGGGAACCGCGCCCTGATCAGCCGAGCGACGCGGCAAACGCGTCCACGTCGTCGAACGGCCCGACGACCGCGAGCGCCTTGGGCTGGGCCAGCACGGTGGCCGCAACCTCGCGCACGTCATCGTGGGTGACCGCGTCGATCGACGCCAGGATCTCATCGACCGGCTCCAGCCGCGGGTACACGAGCTCGGCCTTGCCCAGCCGGCTCATGCGCGACGACGGATCCTCCAGGCCGAGCACGATCGACCCGCGCAGCTGGCCCTTGCCTCGGTCCAGCTCGTCGTCGGTCAGCCCGCCGGAGATCACCTTGGCGATCTCGTCCCGGCATATCGACAGCACCTCGTCGGCCTTGGCCGGAAGGCAGCCCGCGTAGACGCCCCAGATCCCGGAGTCGGCGTGCTGCGAGCTGAAGCTGTACACCGAGTAAGCCAGGCCGCGCTTCTCGCGCACCTCCTGGAACAGCCGGGACGACATGCCGCCGCCCAGCGCGGCGTTCAGCACGCCGAGCGCGAACCTGCGGTCGTCGGTCCGCGGCAGCCCGCCGCAGCCCAGGACCAGGTTCGCCTGCTCGATGCCCCGTGGAACCAGCCGCACGCCGGTGCCGGCCGGGACGTCCACGGCCTCCCCCGGCCGGGGCAGGCGCGGGGGCAGCGGGCCGGAGTTCCCGGTCAGCGCCGGGCCGAACGCCGATCGCGCCAGCTCGACCACCTCGGCGTGGTCCAGGCTTCCCGCGGCGGCC
>JASHOI010000362.1 GCA_030041195.1 Streptosporangiaceae bacterium
TCGGCGAGGCTGCCGGAGATCAAGATCGTGATGCTGACCGTTTCCGACGACGACACCGATCTGTTCGCCGCGCTGCGGGCCGGGGCCGACGGGTACCTGCTGAAGACCATGAACTTCACCCGGCTGCCCGATGCGCTGGCCGGTGTCTGCTCCGGTGAGGCAGCCATGCAGCGAACGCTGGTCGCCCGGGTGCTGGAACGTTTCCGCGGGCAGGAGCCGCGGTGGCGGCAGATCATCAGCTGCGAGCCGGCCGGCGGTCGGCTGACCAGCCGCGAATGGGAAGTACTCGAGCTGCTCACCCGGGAACGGTCGACCGCGGAGATCGCCCAGAGGCTGGTGATCTCGCCCAGCGCGGTGCGGGTGCACATCTCCTCGATCGTGCGCAAGCTCCGGGCCGCCGACCGGGCCGCGGTCATCGAGCTGTTCAAGCACTCGGGAACCTGAACGACCCCGGATCGGCCGGGTCATCGGGCGCTCAGGAACTTGAACGCCCGGCCGTTGCCCGGCCCCTTGCCGGCCGGCAATGCCGGAGCAAGGGTTGAGCAGGCCGCGGAAGGCGGACGGGGGGCCGGGGGAAACGACGTCTCAGCCCATCGGGCGCATCATGCCTTGCTCGTTCGCCTGCCCGCGGGTGCCGGCGCTCAGCGAAAGGACGAAGAGCCATGCAACCGCCAGCTGCCCCCGCTCCCCCTGATTTCCGTGCCGCGTCACCCACGCTGACCCGCTTCCAGCAGCTCGGGCCGCTGGGTGAGCTGCCGGGGACGTGGGCCGGGCACGGCTTCAACCTGATCGCCCGCCCGGACCACCAGGGCGGCAACGACATCTTCCTGGAACTCAACCCGACCGACGAGCATCTGAGCCTGAGCGCGATAGGCGGCGCCATTCCCAACCGCGGCTCGGTTCAGAATGACATCGAGCTCTTCGGCATCCACTACCTGCAGCAGATCAGTGATCACTCCACCGGCGGCGCGATCCACATCGAGCCTGGCCTGTGGCTGAATATCCCGGCGACGACCGACCCGGAGCAGGGAGCCACGGTGGCGCGCCTGGCCACGATCCCGCATGGCACCGCGGTCCTCGGGCAAGGCACCGCGTTTGAACAGGAAGGTGGGCCCAAGATCCAGCCGGCCAACACCGTGCCGTTCCCGGTCGGCGGCGCGCCGCCGGCGCCGGGCACGCCCAACCCGTTCCCGGAGTACGACCTCTCGAGCAACAGCGTCTTCCGCACCACTCCCACCCCGGCCGGGGTGACGCAGCGCCTGGTGACGGACCCGAACTCGCTGCTGGTCGACGACATCGCCGGCCAGACCATCACCCAGACGATCGTGCTCGCCGTCACGTCGGTACCGCCCACGGGCGTCACCGCCTTCGGTCCGGGCGCGGAGGACATACCGTTCCTGGGCCCGAACGCGACGGTAGCGGAGTTCAGCGCCATCTTCTGGATCGAAAAAGTGCGTTACGGCGACCGGGAGTATCTGCAACTGCAGTACACCCAGACCGTGCTGCTGAACTTCGCCGACCTCAGCTGGCCGCACGTGTCCGTGGCCACGCTCAGGAAGGTCACCTGAGGACCCGCGCGCCGATCGTGGCCTGCGCGCTTCAGCGATCCCGGTCACGCCGGGCACGGGCGCGCGCCACGGCGCCGGCGGCGATCAGGCAGATGGCCACGACCCGGCTGACCCAGCCCGGCCGCCCGGGTGATCCGCGCCGCGCCACCGGGGATTCGGCGTCGGCCGGGCCGCCCGCCGGCGCCGCGAGCCCCTCGCCCGCCTGCAGCAGCTGCCGCCCATGCAGGGAGAACAGCAGCGCGAACGAGGGCCCGATCACCAGCACCACGACGACGAACAGCGCGACGAGGGCGACCAGGGTCGAATGCGGTGCGCCCGCGTTGCTCAGCGTCACCGCCGTGCCTGGCAGCAGCGCCGGGTACTGGGCCACGCCCCATCCCCACACCACGGCGGCCACGCCGAGCGCCGCAAGCACCCGGACGCCGCGCGGCAGGCCCGCCGCCAGCATGGCCAGCACGGCGAGTCCGGTCACCGCGGCGAGGATCACCAGCGGCAGCGCGCGCCCGGTCAGCTGACGCTGCAGCGCTGGCGCGGCGCCGTGCAGTTCGAGCAGGGTGGCCAGGGACAGGGCCCCGGTCATCACCCCGGCGGCCTGCGCCCGGCGGGTGAAGTAACGCTGCATGCGGCGGTCGCCGCGGCGTGCCGCCTCGCCGACGAGGTAGACGGCGGCCAGGTAGCCGCAGGCGCCGACGAACAAGAAGCCGATCAGCAGCGACGTTGGGTTCGTCCAGGCGGCCAGGCTGGCGCGGCTGGCGTCGGCTGGTATGTGGCCGGCCGCCACGGCCCCGATCACGGTGCCCATGAAGAACGGGGTCAGCAGCGAGGAAAACGCGAACACCGCGCCGAAGACGCGCTGCAGCGCAATCCCGGAGACCTCCTTGCGGAACGCGAACCCGGCGCCGCGCAGCACGATCCCGCCCACCGCGAGCCAGAGCGGCAGCGCGGCCGCGGTCATCACCGCGGCGAACGCGACCGGGAATGCGGTCCAGAAGATGACCAGCGCGAAGACCAGCCAGACGTGGTTGGCCTCCCACACCGGGGTGATCGACTCGTCGATCAGCCGCCGCGGCGCGTGCCCGCGCCGGTCGCCGCCGGCCAGCAGGTCCCACAGGCCGCCGCCAAAGTCGGCGCCGCCCAGTATCCCGTACAGGGTGACCGAGGCCAGCAGGATGCCGCCCACGGCCGCCGCCGCGATCACGTCCCGCCCCGGCCGGCCCGCGTGCCCCGCGTGTCCCGCGTGCCCCCCGCGCCCGGCGCATCCTGGGCTTCCGGCCGCGGGCCGTAAGGGACACCGGTTTCGGGGACGCCGCCGCGGCGCCAGCGGCGGGCCAGCGCCCGCAAGATCAGGATCGTCGCGGTCCCGAGCGCGGCGTACAGGACGATCACGATGCTGAGGCTGGCGATGACGCCGCCGTTCGTGGTGGCCGCCTGGGTGGTGGTCTGCAGCCGGTACACCACCCACGGCTGCCTGCCGACCTCGGTGACCACCCAGCCCGCCTCCATGGCGACGATCGCGGCCAGCCCGCTGACGGCGCCGAGCAGCCAGAACAGCCGCTGGCGCGGCAGCGCGCGGCGCCGCCACCAGGCCCACAGGGCCCACAGCCCAGCCAGCAGCAGCAGGAACCCGATGCCGACCATGGCGTCGAAGCACAGGTGGATCAACCAGACCACCGGCGGCCGGTCAGCGGCCGGCACCGTGTCCCAGCCGATGACCCTGGTGCCGGGACTGAACCCGACCAGCAGCGAGTCCACGTCCGGAATCCGCAGGCCAGCGTAGATGTGCCCGTTCGCATAGACCCCGCCGAGCCACTCCGGGACGTGCGACGACGTGCGCGCGACGTACTCCATCGAAGCGAACTTGACCGGCTGGTCGTGCGCGATATCCCGGGCGGCGGTGTCGCCGACGAAGATCTGGAACGGGGTGATGATCGCGGCGGGCACGAACCCCAGCGCGAACCCGGTGTAGTGATACCGGTCCCGCCGGCCGCGCAGGATGCCCGCCGCGTACACCCCGGCGACGGTGAACCCGGCGACCATGTACGCCGCCAGGATCATGTGCGGCATCTCGTAGATCGCGGCGCGGTTGAAGAACACCTGCCACGCGTCGACCGATACGATCCGGCCGTGCGACACGGTGAACCCGCCGGGCTGGTTCATCCACGCGTTGACCGCGATCACCGACATGGCCCCGAAGATGCCGCTCACCGCGATCGGCACCCCGGTCCACCAGTGCGCCCATCCGCCCAGCCGCCGCCAGCCGTACAGGTAGATCGCGGTGAAGATGGCCTCGAGGAAGAAGAACAGGCCCTCAAAGCCGAACGGCAGCCCCAGCACCGCCCCGTACTTGCGCATCAGCCCGGGCCACAGCAGGCCCATCTCGAACGACAGCACCGTCCCGGTGACCGCGCCGACGGCGACCAGCACGCCCATCGCCTGCGACCAGCGCCGCGCCAGCACGATGGCCACCTGGTTTCGCCGCCGGATCCCGACGAACTCCGCGATCAGCACGATCGTCGGCAGCGCGATCCCCAGGCAGGCCAGGATGATGTGGAAACCCAGGGTTGCCGCCATCTGCGCGCGAGCGGGGACCACCTCCCCGCTGGCCCGCGTGGCGGCCACCATCGCTACGTCAGCTAAGCGCACGACAATCACCACGTTTCCGAAGAAACGGTACTGTGCGCGGCCGGCCGGAACTCGCTCGGCCCGCCCTCAGCGGTAGTCGGCGGCGTCGGCGTCCTCGACCAGCCGCCCTCCCCGGCTCGGACGCCGGGACCGCCCGGTCAGCAGGACCGGCGCGAGGGTCTCGAATACCCTCCGCACCGCCTCGCCGTGGTATTCCTCGATGAACGGAGTGGCCTGCAGGAACACCTGCCCGCCCGGCATCTCGGCGACCTCGGCGAATGCGCCGGAAGCGGCCAGCGCCGCAGCTCCGCCGAGGCGAGCGCCCAGTTCCGCGGCGCACACGGTGACCCAGGAATAGCCACGCAGCACCTCGTGGCAGCGCGGGATGGTGGTCTCCGGGGTACGCGGCCTGCCCGACGGATCCGGCGTCCGGGCCGTCGCCCGTTCCAGGGCGGTCCGGCCGTCGATGCCGGCGTCGTCGGTGACGTGCGCGTAGCACGCATCCGCGCGGGCCGCCCAGTCCCTGGTGAACACCGCCCACCGGAGCTGGGCCTCGTGCGGGTACGCCTCGCGGGCCGCTGCCTCCCCCGCGCCGCCGAGGGCGTGGTGGACCTGCAGCGTGATCCATTCCGGATGCTCGTGCAGCCGGTGCACGCTGATCCGCAGGCTGCTCTGCGGGCTGGCGTACTGACCTCGCTCGTCCAGGGCGCTCGCGGTCAGCGTTATATGGAACGGATAGGTCCGCCCCAGTCTGGCCAGCACCTGCTCCCAGGCGCGGCCGGAATACCGCGTGGTGCTGCCGCCGAGCGTGGTCGGCTTGGTGATCACGTTCAGCTCGCCAGCGGCGCCGCCCGCCGGGCCCATCGGCGCGGCCGGATCCGCCCGGTGGTCGAACGCCAGCGACGGGCCCGCCCTCAGCCCCCGGTCGAACTCCGGCAGCAGTTCCTCGCGCGTGGCGGTCAGCCACCCGGCCGCGAGCGCGGCGAACTCCTCGCGGGACCCGGCGCGCGCGACGATGTCAGCCTGCAGCCAGCCCATATACCTCTAGCCTCTGCGCCGGAAGTGGCGGCGAGCCGACGCCGTCACGCCGCGAAGAGAAGAAGCTCGCCGAGCGTCTCAAACAAGCCCCCAATCGCGTCAGCGGCCCCGACCACCGCGGCCGCGCCGAGTACCCCGGCCGTGGTAATGCCCGCGGCCTGCAAGGCTATCCGGCCCGCGTTCAGCCCCACGGCCGATAGCCGCGGGTCGCGCTTGAGCGTCAGCAGCCTCTCCTGCGGCTGGTATTCGAAGACCGGAACGGGATCCAGCGGGATCCTGTCCGTGACGTCGTAGATGACCGCGCCCAGCGAATCCGGCGGCGAGAACACCCTGAGGGTGTCGAACCCGAGGACGTCCACGTACACGTCGCTGTCCATCGGCTCCCCTTCCTCGGCGAGGGAGAACAGGGACCCGGCCGCAAGGAAGTTCTGGTTGTAGGCGTCCACGTACCACTCGGCCTCGGTCTCGGCCAGCCTCGTGGCCGCCGGTATGGTCGTGCTGATCGCGGACTTCACCTCCCATACATAGACGTCCTCGCCGCCGCCGAGGGGCAAGTACGTGAACAGGATGTCGGCCTTACCGTAGCTGGAACCTCCCGGGTCCTGGCCGCGCCGCAGCCTGCTCTTGGGCGCCCCGGGGATCTGCTCCTCGTATTCGACCCGGTCTGGAAGGCCGTGCAGCGGTTCGAGCTGGGCCGCGAGCTCGAACGACGCGACGTACGTGGCCGCGGTGTGCTGCGTGGTGAGGTCTCCGGTCGCGCCGGCCGCGAGCATGGACACGGTGTTGGTGAGGTGGGCGGTCGCGCTGGCCGGCCGGCTGACCTGGCCAACCCGGGCCAGGCTGCTGACCTGCCCGGCGCCGATGGGCGCGATGGCCAGCGTGCCCATCGGGTCGGTGAAGTTGACCGGGTCGTTGTTCGCGTACAGGTAGGGATTGGCGGGCTGGCCGGGCCGCGGGGCGCCGCTGAGCAGCGGATCCCGGGTGGTGAACCGGCCGATCTCGGCGTCGTAGACGCGGGCCCGCAGGTCCAGCAGCCGCCCGAGGGCCAGCTCGCCGCGGTAGCCGAAGCGGGGCAGCCGCGGGACGCGCGGCCCGGGCTGACGGCCGCGGTCCTCGCGTTCTGCCTCGCCGGGCTCGCGGCCGGCCGGCACGCCGAAGGCGTCGTAGTGCCGGGCCTGCACCCAGTCCTCGGTGTCCCCGGTGCGGATCTGTGACCCGTACGCGTCGTGGTGGAAGGCGGCGGCCGTGTGCCCGGAGCTGGCGAACGTCCGGGCGTAACCGTAGCTGAAGTCGGCGTCCAGCCGTCCCGGCTGATCATGCTCGGTGTCGTCGAGGTCCGGCCGCGCGCGCTGGGTCAGGATCTGCGGTATCTGGTCGCCGCTGCTCCACCGGTACCGGACGCTCGCGGCGCGCGCCTCGTCGCGAGCCTGGTCCGTGCGGGTCAGGACCAGTTCGACGACCTGCCCATCGCCGTCATACGTGGCCTGGACGACCTCGCTCAGGTCACGTTCGGTGCCGGTGACGCTGACCGGCCAGCCGAACCCGTTGTAACTGACCACGCGCCGGCGCTCGCCGTCGACCTCCTCGACCAGCCGTCCCGACGAGTCGTAACGGAACTGAACCCGGCGGCCGCGGGTCTCCAGGCCGGTGAGCTGGTCGGCGTCGTCGTAGGCGTAGTGGGTTTCGACGTCGCCGCGGCGCAGGCTGACCCGGTTGCCGGACGCGTCATAGGCCAGGTGCAGGTCGTCGCGCGGGGCGCCGCGCAGCCCGGAGAAGACGAGCTGCCCGGCCCGGTCGTAGCGGAACTCGCGGACCGCGTCGTGATCGGCCTGGGACACGATCCGGCCGTCGGGGTCGCGGGCGAGCGTGGTCTCGGCCACCGGCCGGTCATCCTCGATCACGGCGAACCTGTGCAGCAGGCCGCCGTCGTAGTGGTAGCGGCGGGCCAGCCGCCCGGGAAGCTGCTCGGTGATCAGCCGCCCGTCCGCGTCCAGGGCGAAGGCCGCGTCGCCGGCCCGCGAGTCCCGCATCGCGATCAGCCTGCCGTTGGCGTTGTAGCTGTAGTCGACGGTCAGGCCGCCGGGGTAGGCCAGCGAGGTGCGCTGCCCGGCCGCGTCGTACGCGGCCTTGATCACCTGGCCGTCCGGCCCGGTGATGGTCAGCAGGTGCCCGTTGGCGTCGTAGGCGTAGTGCGTGGTCCCGGTGGCGTCGGTCATGCTGGTCCGCCGGCCGGCCTTGTCGTAGCTGAAGCTGACCGTTGGCGTGCCGTCGGCCGTCCACTGCAGCAGCCGCCCGTCGGCGTCGTAGGTCATGTGCTGGGCGTTGCCGGACGGGTCGGTGATCGTGATCAGGTTCCCGGCCTTGTCATACGTCCGGGTCGTGGTGCGGCCCAGCGGATCGGTCTCCGCGATGAGGCGGCCCGCCTTGTCATAGCCGTAGCTGGAGACCGCGCCCTTCGGGTCGGTGATCGAGATCACGCGCCCGGCGGTGTCGTAGCCGTACTGGGTCGTGGCGCCATTGCCGTCGGTGACCTCGGTCAGCTGCCCGGCCGCGTCGTAGCCGAACTTGGTGACCAGCCCGCTGGGGCTGATCACCGCGACGCGCTGGTGCCGCGCGTTGTACACGGTGCGGGTGATCCAGCCGCGCGGGTTGGTGGTGGTGACCACGCGTTCGGCCGCGTCGTAGCCGTACTCGGTCCGCAGCCCGGCCGGGCTGGTCGCCGAGATCCGGCGGCCGTCCGCGTCGTAGCCGTACTGGATGGTGCCGCCCCCGGCGTTGGTGACCTGGGTCAGGTGCCCGCCCGCGTCGTAGGCGCAGCTGACCTTCCGGCCGAGCGGGTCGATCGTGCTCGCCAGCCGCCCGGTCCCGGTCCAGGCCAGTCGCGCCGTCGCGCCGTCCGCGTCGGTGACGCTGGTCATGTTGCCGAGACCGTCGTAGCCGATCTGCCAGGTGCCGTCCAGGGGGTCGGTCAGCGAGGTCAGCCGGCTGGCGCCGTCGTAGCCGAAGCGGAATGTGGAGTCGCCGGGGTCGGTCAGCGAGATGTTGTTGCCGCGTCCGTCATAGCCGGCGGTGAACGTGCCGGCCGGGGTCACGGTGGTGACGTTGTTGCCGTCCGCGTCGTAGCGGAACTCGGCGACCGCATCCACCGGGTCGGTGATCGTGATCAGCTGGCCGAGGGCGTTGTACGCGTACGTCACGACGTCGCCGGCCGCGTTGGTGCTGGTGGTCAGGTTGCCCAGGCCGTCGTAGCCGAACGTGGTCTGGTTGCCCAGGGGGTCGGTGATGCTGGTGCGGTTGCCCGCCGCGTCGTAGCCGTACTGGGTGACCGCCCCGCCCGGGAGGATCCGCTGCACCAGCCGCCCGGCCGCCGAGTAGCGGAACTCGATGACCGCCCCGTCCTGGCCGGTGTAGGACGTCACCCGGCCGGCGCCGTCGCGGACCCACTGGCGGGTGCCGCCGGAGGGCGCGACGGCCTGGGCGAGGTAGCCGGCCGCGTCGTAGCCGAATTGGACCTGCTCGCCGAGCGGGCTGGTGACCGAGACCAGGTTGAGCGCGGCGTCATACCCGTAGCTGGTGGTGTCGCCATCCGCGTTGGTCCGGCTGGTGACAAGGCCGTTGCTGACCACGGCCTGGATCAGGCCGCCGTTGGCGTCGGTGACTTGCGACGGGATGCGGCTGCTGCCGGTGTAGGCGAAGCTGGTGCGGCCGCCGGCCGGGCCGGTGACCGAGGTGACCCGGTCGGCGCTGTCGTAGGTCCAGGTCGTGGTGTACCCGTCGAACGTGCTGGTCAGCAGGTTGCCCTGGGCGTCGCGGGTCTGCGTGAGCGTGGTTCCGCCGGGGGTGGCCGCCTGGGCCAGGTAGCCGTTGTCGTCGTAACTGAACGTGGCCGTGTTCCCGCCGGCGTCGGTGACCTTGACCACCCGGCCGTTGGCGTCGGCCTGGAAGACGACCTGGGCACCCCCCGGCTCCGAGGTGACGGTGGTGCCGCCCGTCGCGTTGTAGCTGAACGCAGCCGAGCCGCCGCCGCCGTACTGCTGGCTGGTCACCTCGGTAGTGGCGGCGTCGTAGACGTTGGCCACGACCAGGGTGCCGTCCGGATCGGTGATCTTCGAGACCTGGGCGGCCTGGCCCGAGCCGGAGGACTCGAACCTGAAGATCCCGCCGCCGGGCACCGTCACCGATTCGAGCAGCGAGTCGGTGACCGTTCCCGCGCCGTAGCCGAACGACACCACCCGCCCGTCGCTGGCCTGGACGCTGGTCAGCCGGCGGTTGGCGTCATAGGAGAAGGTCAGGCCGCTTCCGGAGGAGTGCGCCGCGCGCACCAGCAGGTCGTTGCTGTCGTAATCCAGGCTCACCTGCTGCCCCTCGAGCGACCGGCCGGTCAGCCGCCCGGTGTCGTCGAACGACCACACCTCGCCGCGGTTGTAGGTAAGCGTGAACGATCCATCCGCGTTGCGGGTCAGGTTGGCGGCCAGGTCCTGTGGCCTGGTGAAGCCGCCGTCGGCGGCCGGGGTGAACGTGAGCACCCGGCCGTCCTCGTCGTAGAACGTCACCGGGCTGGCCGTGTGGTGCAGCAGTCCCTGAGGCCCCGGCGCGACCAGGCGGGCGCTGAACGAGGTGGTCCAGCCCGGGCCCAGTGCACCGATCGCGCCGCTGTGCGAGTTATAGGTTCGCTGCCAGTCCAGCAGCCCTAACAGGCCCGCCGGGAAGGCGAGATCCAGCGTCGTCTGCGTGAAGTTGCCGATCGCGGTGCTGACCCCGATTCCGGCGAAACCGTAGCCCTGATGGCGGCCAAGCAACTCGACGACCGGACGGGTGAGAAAAGCAGATGCTGCTGATGACATGAAGTTTCCCCGGTACGAGTCCGGGTTGTCGCCCCGCAAGAACACATCATGACATACCCGGAGTTTCCTATATATCCGTACTCGCCGAAGGCTACGCGCGGCTCCATGTGATCACAAGCGGCTTGGGTCAAGCGCGGTCGTCGCGTGCCGCTTGCGCCGGCCGCGTCGGGCCGCGATGGTGGTGCTCGTGCGGCAGAACTTTGCGACGGTGCTGGAGACCGTGGCCGACGTACGTGCCGATCGCACCGCGATCACGCACGGCGAACGCAGCGTCACCTGGCAGCAGCTGGACGAGCGGGCGGCGCGGCTGGCCGGGTTCCTGGCCGGCCGCGGGGTCGGCGCCGAGGACCGGGTGGCGGTCGCGCTGTACAACGGCATCGAGTACCTGGAGAGCGTCTTCGCGATCCTCAAGCTGCGGGCCATCCCGGTGAACGTGAACTACCGCTACCAGCCCGGCGAGATGCGCCACCTCTTCGACGACGCGCGAGTCACCGCCGTTGTCTTCGACGTGTCGCTGGCGGCCCGGGTGGCCGCCGCGCAGAGCGGGGGCCGAGCCGGGGCACCCGGGGTGCACACCCTGGTTCAGGTCGGCGACGCGGCCGCGCCGCCGGGAACCACGGTGAGCGCCTACGAGCAGGTCATCGGCGGCACCGCGCCGCTGCCCCGCGCCGCACGCGGCGTGGATCACTGGCTGATGTACACCGGCGGCACCACCGGCAAGCCCAAGGGCGTGCTGGTCAGCCACGCCTGGCTGTACCCGGTCACCTCCGCGAATGGTTTCACGCTGATCGGCGAGCCGGTGCCGGACTCCTTGGACGCGCTGCGGGCGACGACCGAGCGGCTGAGCCAGCGCGGTGACGCGATCGTCTGCCTGCCAGCGCCGCCGCTGATGCACGCGACCGGCATGTACACCTCGCTTGGCGCGCTGCTGGCCAGCGGCCGCGTGGTCTACCTGACCGAACGCTCGTACGACGCCGACGAGCTCGCCCGCACCGTTGCCGCCCAGCACGTGGACACGGTCTCGATCGTGGGCGACGTGTTCGCCCTGCCGCTCGCTGACGCGCTGGACCGGGCGGCGCTGGACGGCCATCCATACGACATCTCCAGCCTGCGCCGGATCCTGAGCGTCGGCGTGACCTGGAGCGCGGACGTGAAGCGCCGGCTGCTGGCGCACGGCGACTTCGTCTGCCGCGACCTGGTCGCCGCGTCCGAGGGCGGCCCGTTCGCTGTGAGCGAGACCCGGCGCGGTGACAACGCCATCACCTCGCGGTTCACGCTGATACCCGGCGCCCGGGTGATCGACGAGTCCGGCCGCGACGTGGTCCCCGGCTCGGGCCAGGTCGGCGTGCTCGCCGCGCCGGCCGATGACGAGATCGGCTACCTCGGCGACGCCGCGAAAACCGCGGAGACGTTCCGCACCCTCGGCGGCAGGCGCTGGGTCGTGCCGGGCGACCTCGCGTCGATCGCGGCCGACGGCTCGATCACCTTCCACGGCCGCGGCAGCCGGGTCATCAACACCGGGGGCGAGAAGGTGTTCGCCGAGGAGGTCGAGCAGGTGCTCATCGAGCACCCCGGCGTCCGCGACGCGCTGGTAGTGGGGCTGCCCGACCCGCGCTGGGGGCACCGCGTGACCGCGGTCGTGGCACCGGCGGGCGACGGCGAGCTGACCGAGGACGCGCTGGTCGCGCACGTCGCCGGGAGGCTCGCCGACTACAAGAAGCCGCGCGGGGTCGTCTTTGTCGCCGAGGTCAGGCGCAGCCCGTCCGGCAAGGCCGACCTGCGCTGGGCCCAGGCCGTCGCCGCCGCGGCGAGCGCCGATGGATGAACCGTTCGGCCGGCTCTGGCAAGCCCTTTGGTACATCGACGCGCCGCCGGCCCTGGCAGCGGCGGCCGCGTGCGAGGATGGTGTGACCTGCCGGCTGCGGAAGGGGTCCCAGGGATGAGCCGCGTGATCGTGATCGGGGCAACCGGGCACATCGGTACGTACCTGGTGCCGAGGCTGGTGCGCGGCGGCCACGACGTGGTGACGATGAGCCGCGGCACCCGCGAGCCCTACCACGCCAGCCCGGAGTGGAGCTCGGTCACCAGGCTCACCGCCGACCGCGACGCGGAGGACGCCGAGGGCGCCTTTGGCGAACACGTCGCGTCGCTGAACCCCGACGTGGTGATCGACCTGGTCTGCTTCACGGCCGCCTCGGCGCGCCAGCTCGTCGAAGCGCTGCGCCCGTCCCGCCCGCTGCTGGTGCACTGCGGGACGATCTGGGTGCACGGTCCGGCGCTGCGGGTTCCGGTCACCGAGGACGAGCCGCGGACCGCGTACGGCGCCTACGGCACCGGCAAGGCGGAGATCGAGGCGCTGTTGCACCGCGAGACGCTGGCCGGCGGCGTTCCCTCGGTCGTGCTGCACCCGGGCCACATCAGCGGGCCCGGGTGGCCGGTCATCACCCCGGCGGGCAACCTGGACCCGGACGTGTGGACGCAGCTTGCGACCGGCAAGGCGCTCGCGCTGCCCGATCACGGGCTCGGCGTGCTGCATCACGTGCACGCCGACGACGTGGCGCAGGCCTTCGAGCGGGCGCTGACCCGCCCGGCCGCGATCGGCGCCAGCTTCCACGTGGTATCGGAGCAGGCGATGACCCTGCGCGGCCTGGCCACCGGCGTCGCGCAGTGGTTCGCCAGTGAGCCGGTGCTGGATTTCGTCGACTGGGACGAGTTCGGCCGCCGGGTCGGTCCCGAGCACGCCGAGACCACCAGGGAGCACACCTTCCGCGGCATCACCGCGAGCATCGACCGGGCCAGGGAGGTGCTGGGCTACGCGCCCCGGTACAGCTCGCTTGACGCGCTGCATGAGGCCCTGGGCTGGCTGGTGGCCAACGGCCAGGCAGACATCGGCGGCCAGCCGTTCCCGGCGTAAGCGATGACAGCCCGAAGCTACCCCCACATACGGGCGTCAACGGCTGACCTGGATCGCTCGATCGAGGTGCTCAAGGCGTCGTTCGTCGAGGGCAGGCTGACCAAGGATGAGCTCGACGAGCGCACCGGGCAGGCCTTCGTCGCGCGCTTCTTCGCCGAGCTGATGACGATCACCGCGGACCTGCCGGTCGGCACGTTCGGCAGGCTGCCGGCCCACCGGGCCACGCCCCCCTTCCCGCGGACCCGCCGGCTGGACGTCGCCGTGCTGGTGCTGGTCTGGCTCGCCCTGCTGGTCGTCCTCGCCGTGGTCTTGACGGCCGTCTAGCATGACGCCGCGCATCGAGGTCGACGGGCGTGACGCCACCCCGCAGCAGCTGCGCGCCATGCTCGACAGCTACGGCCACTTCACGGCGATGCAGGTCAGGAACTGCCGGGCGCGCGGCCTCGGGCTGCACCTGGACCGGCTCGCCGCCGCGAACCGGGAACTGTTCGACGCGCCCCTGGACCCGGCCGCAGTGCGCGATCTCATCCGCCACGCCCTGGCCGGCACCGGTGACGCATCGGTCCGCGTCTACGTCTGCGAGCTGGAGAGCCGGCCGTCGGTCATCGTCACGGTCCGCCCGCCCGGCGGCATGCCACACGGCCCGTGGAAGCTGCAGCCGGTCCCGTACCAGCGGGCGCTCGCCCACGTCAAGCACGTCGGCGACTTCGGGCAGGGCTATTACCAGCGGCTGGCCCGCCGCAACGGTTTCGACGAGGCGCTGCTCACCGGGCCGGGCGCGGTCATCGCCGAGGGCAGCATCACCAACATCGGGTTCTGGGACGGCAGCAGCATCACCTGGCCCGCCGCGCCTGCCCTGGCCGGCATCACCATGCAGCTGCTGAACCTCCAGCTCCAAGGGACCGGCGTCACGACCCGGCGTGCTCAGCTGCGCGTGCCGGACACCGGCTCGTTCGCCGGCGCGTTCGTGACCAACGCGAGGGGCATCGCGGCGGTCGGGCAGATCGGCGACCAGGTGCTGCCCGTCGACGCGAAGCTGATGACGACGCTGACCGAGGCCTACGAGTCCGCAACCTGGGATCCCATCTGAGCAACGCCCCGGGAGGCCTGCCGCATCACCCGAGACGGGTGATGCCGGTGATCAGCTTCCCGGCAAATGCTGGGCTCAATGCCGGGCGCAGGATCCGTTGGCCGGCAGCCGGTATGGCGAAGGAGCACGAATGTCACTGGCCGCTGCGTCATCGAACTATCCGGTGCTGGATATCTTCTGGTCGATCGTGGAGTTCTTCCTCTGGCTGATCTGGATCTGGATCATGATCTGGATCTTCATCGACATCTTCCGCAGCCACGATCTGTCCGGCTGGGCCAAGGCCGCCTGGTTCCTGTTTGTCCTGATCATCCCGCTTGTCGGCGTGCTGGTTTACCTGATCGTCCGCGGCGGCTCCATGCACGAGCGCGCCGTGCGGCAGGCCAACCAGCAGGACGAGGCGTTCCGCCGCTACGTCCAGAACGCCGCGGCCAGCTCGCCGGCCAGCACGGCGGACCAGCTGACGAAGCTGGCCGACCTGCGCGACCGCGGGGCGATCACCCCCGAGGAGTATCAGCAGGAGAAGCAGAAGCTCCTCGCCGCCTGACCGATTACTCCGGGGACGTCACGCGGTCTATTACTGCGGAGCATCACGTCCCGGGAGGTTGCGATGGCATTGCCGGAGATCGTTTCGCGCGAGGAATGGCTCGAGGCCAGGCGGCGGCTGCTCACCCTGGAGAAGGAGCAGACCGCCAGGATTACCGCCCTTAACGCGGCGCGCCGCCACTTGCCGATGGTCCGGATCGAGAAGAAGTACGTGTTCGAGGGCCCCGACGGGCCGGTCACGCTCGCCGACCTGTTCGGCGACCGCAGCCAGCTGATCGTTCAGCACGTCATGTTCCAGCCCGAGTGGGATGCGGCCTGCCCGGGCTGCACCGCGAGCCTCGACGTAATCCCGCAGCAGCTGCTGGACCAGGTGCACTCCCGCGACACCTCGTTCGTGGCGGTGTCCCGTGCCCCGCTGGCCAAGCTCGAGGCGTACCAGGCAGCCCGCGGCTGGGTGGTGCCGTGGTACTCCTCCGCCGGCAGCGACTTCAACTACGACTTCCACGCCACGCTCGACAAGGCCAGGGGCTCGGTGGAGTACAACTACCGCGACCTGTCGGACAAGCTCGAGGACGGCGAGGCCGAGGACGTGCCGTCGCTCAGCTGCTTCCTGCGCGACGGCGGCGAGATCTTCCACACCTACTCGACTTTCGCCAGGGGCTCGGAGCAGACGATCTCGGCCTACGCGCTGCTGGACATGACCGCGTTCGGCCGGTCCGAGGACTGGGAGGAACCCAAGGGGCGGGCCAGGGTTCTGCACGGCGCCGACCCCACCTTCACGGACTGAAAAGGCTTGCGCCGCGCCGGGTTGGCCGGACCTCGCTGGATGGGTGCGGCTCGCGCTACTATTCGCGCAATTGCCGGTTACCCGAAAGGCGTGCCGATATGTCCGGCGATAAAGAACCGGCCCCGGCCGCCGAACGCTCCGGCTTAGACACCGCAGTGGCGCACAGCGCCCGGGTGCACGACTACTGGCTGGGCGGCAAGGACAATTTCGCCGCCGACCGCGCGGCGGGCGACGCGGTGATGGAGGCCTACCCGGGGATCGTGATGTCGGTCCGCGCGAACCGGGCGTTCCTCGCCCGCGCGGTGCGGTTCCTGGCCGCCGAGGCCGGGATCCGGCAATTCCTCGACATCGGCACCGGAATTCCGGCCTCGAACAACACCCACGAGGTGGCGCAGTCCGTGGCCCCGGAGTGCCGCGTGGTCTACGTGGATCATGACCCGGTCGTGCTCACGCACGCCCGGGCGCTGCTCGCCAGCACGCCGGAGGGCGCCACCGACTACATC
This sequence comes from Streptosporangiaceae bacterium, assembly GCA_030041195.1. The sequence goes on from JASHOI010000362.1 coordinate 15,910, forward strand.
GACGCGGACCTGCGGGATCCGCCGAAGATCCTCCGGGAGGCTGCCAGGACCCTGGACCTGTCCGAGCCGGTGGCGGTGATGCTGATCGCGATCATGCACCTGATCGTGGACGCCGACGACCCGTACCGGATCGTCGGCCGGCTGATGGCCGCGGTCCCGGCCGGGAGCTACCTGGCGCTGTCCCAGGTGGCCTCCGATATCGAGGCCGAGCAGATGGCCGAGGCGGCGCGGCGGTACAACCGGCTCGCGCAAGAGACGCAGCGGCACCGCACCCACGATGAGGTCACGCGCTTCTTTGACGGCCTGGACCTGGTCGAGCCGGGCCTGGTCGCGGTCCATGAGTGGCGGCCGGGGCCGGAGACCGCGGCCGGGACCCGCTCGGGCATGTGGGGCGGCGTGGCCCGGAAGCGCTAGCCCGGCGGCCGTGGCCTCCGTTCCGGGCCGGCGGCGTCCGCCGAATCCGATTTCGCTCGTGCTGAGTCGTTCCAACTGGCATGGAGATCATCCTGCCGGGGCATGAAATGTGACCTGAGGTGTGCTGAACAATGCGAATAGTCCATCGCGATCACGGGGGTTGGGATGGCACAGAAAACCTTTGTCACGCTGGAAGACGACCTTGACGGCGGACCGGCGGATGAAACAGTGCGGTTTGGGCTGGACGGCTCGGAGTACGAGATCGACCTAAACCGGAAGAATGCCACGCGGTTCCGTAAGCAGATTGCGCCGTTCGTCGAGCACGCACGCGCGGCGCGGCGAGCAGTACGGCGACCGGTACGCACCGTGGCCAGCCGCCGGCGCAGCCACGACATCCGGACGTGGGCGCTCGAACAAGGTATCGAGCTCAGCGAGCGCGGGCGCATCCCGGCCAGTGTTGTCGAGCAGTACGAGCGCGCCAGCCGGGGATCGCGGCGATAGCCCGGGCCCGGATCAGCGGCCCTCGCCGCGGCGGAACTTCGGGGGCGCGGCACCGCGGCCCGTGCTCCAGGCGCCGCCACCGAGGCGGCCTTCCTGGAGGCTGTCCGGCGGCCGCTGGCGGTAGCGCGACGACAGGATGGCCTCGGGGTCCTGCCCGGCGAACTGGGCCTGGCACGGACCCAGGAACGGGCAGGCCGGGCAGTGCCGATCCGAGGGGCTCGGGTCGACGGCGAGGTCGTCCCGGATCATCTCGGCCACGTCGGTGCCGAGCCGATGCCCGGCCCCGGCGACCTCGGCCGGGCTGTGCCGCAGCCAGGTCCGGCGGAACCCGCCGGACACCTGCTGCTCGACCGGCGCGGCCCGGCGTGCCTGCCTGGCCTGGGCATACATCCGCCGGTGCTGGGGAATCGACCGGCCTCCGCCGCTGGGCTCGTGCTGGCGCACGGCAGGCTGCACGCCGGCCCGCCGCCGCAGCAAGGGCCGGCGCCATCGGGCCCGCCGCGGCCAGAATGATTCCGGCTCGCCGGCTGACCACGAGGGCCACCGCAGCTCGTTCCAAATCGTCCCGGTGATGGCCATGCCGATGTAGAACTGCTCCCAGGCCCAGCACGCCGTGACGGCCTCCTCGTCGGCGGCCAGCTCCTCGGTGGGCGGCCAGGCCCCGTCGACCAGGCGATGCCGCACGATCCAGTACGCGTCCTGCCCGTCCACCGCCATGAGGTCGATCCGGCCGCGGTACCTGACCGCTTCGCCCGACGCCGTGACCAGGCCTGCCGTCTGCCGCGCCGGGTCGAGCACGGTCACCTCGTACTCCGGCTCGGTCAGCACCGGAGCGAACCGGTCCACGGTGGGCGCAAACTCGAAATAGCGCGCCAGCAGGCCGCGGCCCGCCTCGAGCTGCTCCTGCCACGGCCGGGGATCCGCGTCGCCGCCGCACAGCTCCCGCTGCCGCGCCATCGCCCGCTCGAATCCCTGGACCACCAGGGGAAGCCGCACGCCGCGATCCCAGTCCCACATCCCGGGGTAGTAGTAGACGGCCAGCGCGTCGCGCAGCGCCCGGTCCAGGTCAGGGACTGCGGGCGGCCGCGCCGGCTCGAGGTTCTGCCGGGTCCCGGCGCCGAAATCCCACTGCCGGCGGCACAGCTTGAACGACGCCCTGTCGGCCCCGGTGATCACGCACGTCATGTTCGGTCAGTGCCGGAGCGGGTAGGGCTGGTCGAGCGGCCACCGGCAGCGGTCGGCCGTTCCGCACATGGACTCCATCTCCGCCAGCAGATCCGCGACGAACGCGGGCACGTCGCCCGGCCGGCCGGCGGGCCACGGGCCGGAGTAGAAGATCCAGGCGTCCGGGCCGGAGCCGGGCTGGCCCGGCGCAAGGTCGGGAACGGCACCGGGTTCCAGCCGGCGCCACCGGTAGTCATCGCCGCGCCGCTCCACGAACACCAGATCGTCGGAGCGCACGTTCGCACCGGCCATCTCGGCCAGCAACTGCGCTCGATCCATTCGCCCTCCCTGGCCGGTAAGTCCCGCCCCGCCAGAACCCGCTGTTCTCACACCGTGCAACCACAGCGGCGCCGCGCGCAAGTGCCCGCCCCGGCTACTCCGCCGCCCGATGCTAGGTTTGCGGCGTGACCGCGACCAGCGACGGCCCGGCCGTCCGGCGCGCGACGCCGGGCCAGCTCGACGCGCTGTCGGGCGTTCTGGCGCGCGCCTTTGCCGAGGATCCGATGATCCGCTGGCCGTTCCCTGACCTCCCCGATCTCGAGCCGGCGCTGCGGATCTGCTTCCGCGCCTGGAATGCGGGCAACATCGAGCAGGGTCTGGTCTTCGAGGCGGCCGGCGGTTCCGGATTCGCGGTGTGGGTGCCTCCGGACCGGGCCGGATCGTGGCTGGAGACGGAGCGGCTGGCCCGGCCCGTGATCGTGGGGCTGACCGACGACGGCGGCGCCCGGTACGACCTGCTGTGGGACTGGATCGAGCGGCACACCCCCGCCGAGCCGCTGTGGTACCTGGACCAGCTCGGCGTCGACCCGTCGCACCAGGGGGAGGGCCTGGGCCGGGCGCTGGTGCGGTTCGGGCTCGACCGCGCCGCCGCGGCCGGGCTGCCCGCGTTCCTGGAGACCGCCAGGGAGCGCAACCTCGGCTTCTACTCCTCGCTGGGGTTCCGGGTGGTCGACGAGGGAACCGTGCCGGACGGCGGGCCGCGGATCTGGTTCATGCGCTGCGACCCGGCCGCTACGCCACTCGCTCGGTGATGGGCGTGCCGGTCTCGACCGTGCGGCCGACCGTGCAGAGCCGGTCGTGCGACTTCTTCACCGCGTCCGGCAGGATCGCCCGGGCCGCATCGCCCTGCTCGCCGGCCGGGAACGCGAGCCGGAACGTGACCTCGATGTCGGTCAGCCGGCTGCCGTCCGCGTCGCGGACCTTGTTCGCTTCGACCCGGACCTCGAAGCTGTCCGGCTCGGCGCGGCGCGACGTCAGGATGTCGACGTCGATCGCGGTGCAGCCGCCGATCGCGGCCAGCAGCAGCTCCGTCGGCGTGAAGTCGGTGCCGCCGCCGGTGCCAAACGTGAGCCGGCCGCCCCGGCTGTTGACGGCCGCGAACACGCCATTCGTAATCCGCTCGATGGTCACGTCCCGGTGCGCTGAGTCGTTCGCCATGCCCACCACCCTGCCATGCGCCCCTTTTGGCTGCCGCTCCCGCCGTGAACCGCTGCGCCCGTTCCTCTGCCCTCGGCAGATTGTCTTGGCTGGTCCCGGCCTCGCGAGCCATTGTGGCTTGTGGGTGCCCGGGTTCCCGGCGCCGGACCGGAAAGGGAGATCATGCAGACTGCCGTTGCCGAACCCGGGCTGATCGCCGAGCTGATCGATGATCAGCTGGCCACACGGCTCCTCTACCAGCGCATTATCGTGCTCGGCTCGCAGGTCGACGACAAGATCGCCAACCGGCTCTGCGCCCAGCTGCTGCTGCTGTCCGCCGAGGATTCGCGCAGCGACATCAGCCTCTACATCAACTCGCCCGGCGGCTCGGTCAGCGCCGGAATGGCGATCTACGACACGATGCAGCTGGTCCCCAACGACGTCCGGACGCTGGCGATGGGCCTGGCCGGGAGCATGGGCCAGTTCCTGCTGTGCGCGGGCGCCGCGGGCAAGCGGTTCAGCCTGCCGCACGCCCAGGTGCTGATGCACCAGGGCTCGGCGGGATTCGGCGGCACAGCGGCCGACGTCGAGATCTACGCGGAGCAGCTCGACCGGACCGGGAAGATGCTGATCAAGCTGATCTCGAAGCACACCGGCCAGCCAGAGGAGAGGGTCTCGGCCGACAGCCTGCGGGACCGCTGGTTCAGCGCCGAGGAGGCCCTCGACTACGGGATCATCGACCACATCGTGGAGCGGCTCGACGACGTGCGTCCCGGGTTCAGCAAGACGGCCGGACTGTGATCATGAGCCAGTACACGATCCCCACCGTGGTCGAGCGGACCTCGCTCGGCGAGCGCGCCTTCGACATCTACTCCCGGCTGCTCTCGGAGCGGATCATCTTCCTCGGCACCGAGATCGATGACGGCGTGGCCAACGTGGTGATGGCCCAGCTGCTGCATCTGGAGGCGGCCAGCCCGGACCTTGAGATCTCGCTGTACATCAACTCCCCGGGCGGCACCTACAGCGCGCTGACCGCGATCTACGACACCATGCAGTTCATCCAGCCCGACGTCGCCACGATCTGCATGGGGCAGGCGTCGTCCGCGGCGGCGGTGCTGCTGGCCGCGGGCGCGCCCGGCAGGCGATCGGTCCTGCAGCACGCCAAGGTGCTGTTGCACCAGCCGTCGAGCCAGGCCCAGGGTGACTTGCCCGACCTGGCCATCCAGGCCAAGGAGGTCGCCAGGGTCCGGGCCGAGATGGATGAGATCCTGAGCCGGCACACCGGCCATCCGGTAGCCAAGATCCGCGGCGACACCGACAGGAACATGACCCTGAGCGCGCCCGAGGCGGTTGCCTACGGCCTGGCCGACCAGGTCATCACCACGCGCAAGGCCGCCCAGGCCGAGCCGGCCCCGGCCTGACGATCAGGCGGCCAGCAGGCACCGCGGCGTGGTGTCCGGGCCGTTACGCAGCGGTGCCGGCGCGGCCGGGCGGCCGCCGCGGATGGCGTCGAGCCGGATGACCCGCTCGGTCCCGTCGGCCTGCTCGGCCCGCTGGACCGGCTGGCCAGGCTGAGCGGGCTGGGCCTGCGCGGCGCGCTCGAACCGGGCGTGGCGGGTGCGGAGCTCGGCCAGGTCGCGCCACACGCCGGCCAGCAGGTCGGACAGGTCGATGCCCAGCGATTCGCAGATCGCGGCCAGAACCTCTGACGAGGCCTCCTTGCGCCCCCGCTCGACCTCGGACAGGTACGGCATCGAGACCCTCGCGGCCCTGGCCACGTCGGCCAGGGTCCGGCCCTGCTCCCGCCTGGTCCGGCGCAGCACGTCGCCGAGCATCGTGCGCAACAGCGGCCTGGGATGCCGGCCGCGCCCGCTCGGCTCGGCCAGGGCCGGATTCAGCATCGCCGTCCCCTTCCTGCCTGGACGGAAGAACCGTCGCCAGGCCACGGTATCCGGGACGTGGTCCACGCCAGGGGCGGTTTCGCCGCGAGCGCAAGGCTGCCCGCGGCCGCGTGGTTCCGGCCACGGCGTCTAGTTGACACAGGCCTGGGAGTTTTGCCCGTACAGTGATCTGCGTGACCGATACCTGGCAAGTCGAGCCCTCTGGCCCGCTACGCGGCGATATCCGGGTCCGCGGCTCCAAGAACGCGGTGTCCAAGCACATGGTCGCCGCGATGCTCGCCGAGGCGCCGAGCACCATGCGCAACGTCCCCGAGGTCGGGGACGTCGATATCACGGCGGCGATGCTGGAATCGATCGGGTATCACGTGGTCCGCTCCGACGCGGAGATCACGATCGTGGCCGGGGACGGGGTCGAGCCCCGCGTTCCCGAGGCGTTCACCGGGCTGAACCGGATTCCGATCCTGATGATCGGGCCGCTGCTGCACCAGACCGGCGAGGCGTTCGTCCCGCTGGTGGGGGGCGACCAGATCGGGCGGCGGCCGGTCGACTTCCACGTGGCAGCGCTGCAGGCGATGGGCGCCGAGGTGGAGGTCGGCGAGCATGGGATCACCGCGCGGGCCAGCAAGTTGTACGGCGCGCGGATCGACCTTCCGTACCCGAGCGTGGGCGCGACCGAGACCGTGCTGCTGTCCGCCGTGCTGGCCGAGGGGAAAACGGTGCTGCGCAACGCGGCCACCGAGCCCGAGGTGGTGGAGCTCGCGCTGTTCCTGCAGCGGATGGGGGCGCACATCGAGCTCAGCCCGGACCGGCGGATTGTGATCGAAGGAGTCCAGCGGCTGCGCGGCGCGACCACCCGGCTGGCCGGTGACCGGCTGGAGGCGTTCTCCTACCTGGTGGCCGGGCTGATCACCGGGGGAGAGGTCCGGGTGCACGGGTGCCCGCAGGACCGGCTGGTCACCGCGATCACGACGCTGGCCCGGATGGGCGCCCGGTTCGACATCACCGACGAGTGGATCACCGCGTCGGCGCCCAA
>JASHOI010000363.1 GCA_030041195.1 Streptosporangiaceae bacterium
GCAACCGACACCCCGGCAGGCTGACGCAGTTCCAGCACGGTCGCCACCATCGCGGGCACCAGCGACGGTTCCTGGACGGCCGCCAGCTCCACGACCCAGACGCCGTCGGCGTACCGGTCAGCCACCCGCTTCAGCACCTCGTCGGCGAGCCGGGTCTTGCCCACCCCACCGGGCCCGGTCACGGTCACCAGACGGTACTGAGACAGCAGCCCCGCCACTTTGTCTACAGCGCTCGAACGGCCGACGAAACTCGTGAGCGCGTGCGACAAGCCGCGGAATTCACGTGCTGGCCGCGTAGCAGGGTCCCCCACCCCCGCATCGTATCGCCGGGAAATCCGGCAATTAGGAAGTTCAATTGCGGCCGTGGGTGGTCTTCAGCCATCGCCCCGCGTGTGGGTAACTATGCCCCGCGCCTGGAATGGGGCAAGACGGCCCCTGCCGCGCCGCCTCTGCCGCGGCGCACTCTGGCGTCACCAGGCCGCAAGCTACGGCCCCGCAGACGTCCAGGAAGCGAGATAACCCGATGAACTTCTACCTCAGCACCCAGCTCGCCGCCGCCCGGCAGACCAGCATGCTTGATGACGCCAGGCGCCAGCGCCTGGCCCGGCAGTCCCGGATGGCGCGCCGGTCAGCCCGCAGCACCAGCCCGCTGCGGCCAGGCCGTCCGTTCCGCTTGGCCGTCTGGCACCGCGGTTCGCTGCAGGCGTGATCCGCATGGCAGCCATTGACCAGCAGCGGGGTCCGCGGCACTCCCCGGGAGCGCCGCGGACCCCGCCTTGTGTGCGGTACCGCGCAGACCGTGCCCGATCAGCTTTGGACGAACGCGAGCAGCTCGTTGTTGATCAGGTCGGGCATGGTGACGGTTAGGCCGTGCGGGGCGCCCGCAATGGCCTTGAGCTGTGCATCCGGCACCAGCTTGACGCTGAGCGCCGACGAGTCCTCGTACGGGACGATCTGGTCGTCGTCTCCGTGCAGGAACAGCGTGGGCACGTCGATCTTCCGCAGGTCCTCGGAGAAGTCGGTCTCGGAGAACTGCTTGACGCAGTCATAGGACGCCTTCACCGATGACTGCATGCCGAGCCGCCAGAACTGCTCCTCGATCCCTTCGGACACCTTGGCGCCGGGCCGGTTGTAGCCGAAGAACGGAACGCTCGTGTCCTTGTAGAACTGGGAGCGGTTCCCGGCTATCCCGTTGCGGAGGCTGTCGAACACCGAGAGTGGCTGCCCGTCCGGGTTGTTCGCGGTCTGGATCATCAGCGGCGGGACCGCCGCGATGAACATCATCCGGGCCAGGCGCCTTGTGCCATGGCGGCCGACGTAGCGTGCGATCTCGCCGCCGCCCATGGAGTGGGCCACGAGGGTGACGTTGGTCAGGTCGAGCCCGTCGAGCAGCCCGGCGAGGTCGTCCGCCCACGTGTCGTTGTCGTTGCCGTTCCACGACTGACCGGAGTGCCCATGCCCGCGGCGGTCATGGGCTATGACGCGGTAGCCGCGCTGCCCGAAGAACAGCAACTGCGGGTCCCACGCGTCACCGCTGAGCGGCCAGCCATGAGAGAACACGATCGGTTCTCCCGAGCCCCAATCCCTGTAGTGGATTTCCGTTCCGTCCTGTGACCTGTAGAACGGCACAGTCGACCCCCCTTTCCGGAATTACCTGCTTTCCTTTCGCAGCACAATGCCATACGGCCGGTGAATTGCCGCAGTTATCGGCATGGCTGGGGAACGACCCTCCTCCGGAGGCACTGGCACTGGCCGGTTCGCCCAGTTCAGCGGCTGACCGGCCATCTGCACCTTACGGGTGTGCCCGCAAAGTCACCCTCAAAACTTGGTCGCTAATTCCTGTTCGCCGCCTCTCGATATCACGGGCTATTGCGGTTCCGATCACGAAAAAGAGGAAATATGACGCATGCATGCGGCAAGATCGTCGGCATGACCGCACCGTTCATCCCGGGCCTTCGGCTGGCCGCCGAGTACTACACCGAGGTGGTGCGCCCGCTGCTGGACCGGGCATACCCCGGCCTGGCGTACTCGGCGGCGCTGCTGGGCTCGGGATCGGAGGTGCTCGGCTTCGACAGCCAGCGCTCCACCGACCACAACTGGGGCCCGCGGCTGCAGGTCTTCCTCGCCGCCAGCAGCGGTCCCAGCGGCGGTCCGAGCGGCGGTCCCGGCAGCGGCGAGATCGCCGCCATGCTCGCCGGGCGGATCCCGGCGACCTTCCGCGGCCACCGCACCGTCTTCCCCGGCACCGAGGACCCCGGCGGCACCGCCCGGCACTGGGTGGACGTGCACCCGCTGAGGTCCTGGCTGCAGGGCCAGCTCGGGTTTGACCCCACCCAACCGGTCGGCCTGCTGGACTGGCTCGCCACGCCGGCCCAGCGGCTGGCCGAGGTCACCGCCGGGGCGGTCTTTTATGACGGGCCGGGCGAGCTGACCCAGGCCCGCGCCCGCCTGGCCTGGTACCCCCGTGACGTGTGGCTGTACGTGCTGGCCTGCCAGTGGCAGCGCATCGCCGAGGAGGAGGCGTTCCCCGGCCGGTGCGGCGAAGCAGGTGACGAGCTGGGATCGGCCGTCGTCACCGCGCGGCTGGCCCGCGACCTGATGCGGCTGTGCCTGCTGATGGCCCGCCGCTACCCGCCGTACAGCAAATGGCTCGGCACGGCGTTCGCCCGGCTTCCCGGCGTGACCGACGTCGCGCCCGCGCTGACCCATGCGGTATCCGCGGCCGACTGGCGGACCCGCGAGCAGCACCTGTGCCACGCCTATGCGGCCGCCGCAACACTGCACAACCGGCTCGGGCTCACCCCACCCCTGGATCCGGAGACGAGGCCCTACTACGACCGGCCCTACCAGGTCCTCGGTGCTGGCAGGTTCGCGGCGGCGCTGCGGGAGGCGATCACCGATCCGCAAATCCGGCGGCTGCCGGGCATGGGCGCGGTCGACCAGTTCGTCGACAGCACCGACGCCCTCGCCGACCTCCCGTTCCTGCGGGCCGCCATCACATCGTCAGGGCACGGACCCGGTCGATGACCGGGGCGAAGGCGTCCAGGTACGGCTCGTGAACGGTGTAGTAGGTGAAGCCGTACCGGTCGCGGTTGCGGACGATCTGCTCGGCCATCTCCTCGACCGTCCCGACGAACAGGAACGGGTTTTCCAGGATCTCCGCCGCGGTCACGGTGCCGCGGTACTGCTCGGCCAGGCCGGCCGCTGCCGTGCGGCGGTCGTCGGTCACGATCACCACCTGGGTCAGCGCGTGCCATTCGATCCTGTCCACGCGGTCACCGGCGCAGTCGCGGGCAAACCGCACGCGGTCGTCGGCCTCGGCGGCTGTGCACAGCCGGAACACCCCCGGCGGCTGCCCGGCGGCCTGGAACAGGCCGCCGATCCCGACGATGTCCGCGGTCTCGGCGGCGATTCGCAGCACGCGGTCCCCGGAGCCGCCCACCAGCAGCGGCGGCCCGTAACCGCCGAAACCTCGCCGCTGCACCGGCAGCAGCGGCGGAAAGCCCAGCCGCTGCCTAAGTTCCGCCTGCTGTTCGTAACCATCACCGGCGAACAGGCGGCTCAGCTCGCTGATCGTGGCCGACAGCGTGTCCGCGCGCCCGCCGTGCGACTGCCAGGGGATGCCGGCCTCGTCGAACTCCCACTTCATGTGCCCGGACCCCAGGCCGACCTCGAGCCGGCCGCCGGTGAGGATGTCCGCGGTCGCGATCTCGCGGGCGAGCAACGCCGGGTTCCAGAACGGCACGTTGACCACCAGCGTGCCGACCCGCAGCCGATCGGTCACGGCGGCGGCCGCGACCACCGCCTGGAACGGGGCCGCGTGCCCCAGGTGATCCGCGGCGAAGATCGTGTCGTAGCCGTAGCTCTCGGCGCGGCGGCACATCGCGGCGAACTCATCGCGCGACTTGAGCCCGAAGACGTTGGACGAGAATCTGAAGCTGCTCACAATGGCTACGCTCCCATCTCACCGCATGGAGGCAGGAACGGGCATGGCCCCGGACTTCATGGCTGTCCACTGGCAGTGGCGCCGGGGCTGGCGGCCCGGACGCCGCAAGTACGCGTGGCATTTCACCTTCGACGACCAGCCGCCGGTCCGCGGCCTCGCCGCCCGGTACCAGGAAAGGCTGGCCGCGCTGCCTGGCCTGGACCCGATTCCTGCGCAGTGGCTGCACCTCACGGTCCAGGCCGTCGGGTTCACCGACGAGGTGAGCGACGGCGACGTGGCGGCGATCATCGAGGCGGCCCGGCGCCGCGTCGGGGCACTGCCGCCGGCGCGGGTGACGATCGGCCCGGCGCTGGTCACGCCCGAGGCGATCCTGCTGGACGTCGCCCCGGTATCCGGCCTCGCGGCGATACGCGCCGGGCTGCGGGCCGCGATCGGCGACGTCTGGACGCCCGGCCGGGTGCCGGGAACCGAAGACTGGATGCCGCACGTGAGCGTCGCCTACAGCCACACGACCGCGCCATCGGAGCCGTACGCCGCGGCCCTCGCGGGCTGCTCGGAGTCCACGGGCACCGTTATCAGGTCCGTCCGGCTGATAATCCTCGGGCGGGACCGGCACGTGTACGAATGGACCACAAGGGCCAGCGTTGAGCTTCGCTTACGCACCGGCCAGTCCGGGTCAGCGGCGCGGCAGTCCGGCCTGGCCTGACAGTGCCGCGTCGATCAGGTCGTCGAGCGGCGGCCAGGGATGGTTGGGGCGGCTGGCCCGCAGGGAGACGATGCCGTGCAGGGCCTACGACGACGAAGACAGGCGGTTCGCCCCGCTCGACACCGACCGCACGGTGCTGCAGGAGGCGATGGGCTCGATCGGCGCGGGGATCATCGGCAGGCGGATGTTCGACGTCACCGGCGGCTGGGGCGGCAACCCGCCAGGCGGCAAAGACGCCCGGTACTTCGTGCTCACCCACTCGGTCCCGCAGCAGTGGACCGGCCCGGGCTCGCCATTCACGTTCGTCACCAGCGGCATCGACGCCCTCGCCCAGGCCCGGGCGGCGGCCGGGGACAAGAATGTCGGGATCGGCGGCGGCGCCAACATCATCCAGCAGTACCTGGCCGCCGGGCTTGTCGACGAGCTGCGGCTGCACCTAGCGCCGGTGCTGCTTGGCGCGGGCAGGCGGCTCTTCGAGAACCTGGGCGACAAGACGATCGAAATGGAACGGACCAGGGTCATCGAGTCGCCCTTCGCGACCCACCTGTACTTCACAATCCGCCGCCGAGACTTACCACATATTCGCCGCGAGGGAGCCGTGGATAGCGAGGCTCCTCAGGAAGCTTTGAGCAGCTGGTGCACGCGCTGATGGGAAAGCCCCAGCACATCCCCGATCGCAGCTTGGGACAGCCCGGCGCCTGCCAGCGCCTTGAGCGCGTTCTGTCGTGCGCCCTCCCGGGCGGTGAGGGCCTGGTCCAGCACCGCCTCCGCGGCGCCCAGAGCCAGGACCTCGGTGGTCACGTCTTGGCCCTCAATGATGACGCGCCAGGTAAGGCCGAAGCTGTCAGGGCCCGTCTCGGTGAGCGCGGCTACAAGATCCTGGACTTC
>JASHOI010000364.1 GCA_030041195.1 Streptosporangiaceae bacterium
CATGCAGGAACCGGGGCACGTTCCAGGTGGAGGCCCGCATGCGCTGCCGCTCATAAAAGAGCGGGTTGGGGATCGATGCCGCGTGCCGCAAGGTCGCGGCCAGGCTGGGGGTTAGCTCCGCCAGCTCCAGCCGGATCCCGGCGCCGAGCCGGGTACCGATCACTGGGGCGGCCGATGGTCGGGTCTGCGAGGACGTCGCCGCGGCCACTCGCTTGACCTGGGAGCCCGTGAGGACGCGGCCCGTCTTGTCAGCCGCGCGGTCGGCCTCGCGGGGGCTCATCCGGCCCAGGCTCGACAAGAAGGCCCACTGATCCCGGTAGGGTTCCAGCGTCCCCGGGTCGACGAATACCGTCCTGCCCTCGTCCCGAGCGGGCTTGAAGAGCGGCGCGGCGATCAGGTTGCCGACACCGCCGACCGGCAGCAGATCCTGAGACGGGAACAACCGGTCGTAGCTGGCCAGCTTCATCCGGCCGCGCAGCGCCATCGCCTCCCGCAGCAGCCCCGAGCCCAGACGGCGGGCGGTCTCAGCCGGGACAGGCGCGGTGAAAAAGATCCACGCGTGGGAGCCCACGCCCGACCGCGACACCTCCAGCGCCACAGGCACCGTGATCGCCCTAGCGGCCTTCAGGTACATCAGCGCGTCGATCATCGCGTCGGGTCCGTCGAAATCGGCCGCCAGCCACCAGCACCGGTCGCCGTCCAGCAGGGGGTACAAGCCAATGTGCGTCTTCCCGGTCAGGTGCGCGGCCAGCACCTCCGCGGTCAACGGCAGGTAGTCCCGCTCGGCATGCGGGACGCCCTTGCGGAACCCACCGCGCGCAGCAGGAACCCAGCCCGCCTTGCCAGTGCGGCGGTTGTCAAAGCGGATCGCGTAAACATCGGTGCGCGCGGCGAACACGGCGCCGAAGAACGCCACCTTGTCCGCCGGCGACGAGCCACCATGCACCGGGCCGGGCGGAGCCTCGAACAGCCCCGCCTGCCCCGGACGGGGCAGGGCCGCCTGCTCCGGGCTCAGCTTGAGCAGGCGAAGCAGCCGCGCGTTCTCCGCCCGAAGCCGCCCGAGCTCGGCCACCACCTCCGCGGGCAGGCGGCCGTCAAGGTCAGCAATCCCTGTCACGCTGACACGCTACGTCCTGATGCTGACCGAGTATGCCGTGGCCGGAACCGGCTCGCCGTCGTTTCCTCCTGGAAGAATGGGCGTCGGTTTCTGGGTCCGACGTGACCGTTCGCCTTGAGCGAGATCGGCGAACTAGCCAGCCTGACCACAAGGGACGCACGCGGCCGGGTGTCAGCATGTAAGCGTCAAATTGGCGGACGCGGAGACGCTGACCATCGCCGCATTCCGGACGGCTGGTTCGGGGAGGCGTGCGGTGGCGGCATCCTCGCGGCGCTGCCGGCAGAGCAAAGTGAGCGGCTCCATCGAGCCTCTCGGTTTTAGGGGCTGAACAGCTTCCAGCGCCCTTCGGAGACGACTTCTACGGTGCCGTTGGTCACTTTTATGGCGGTCTCATCATCAATCGCGTACGTCGGCACTGGTAGATTCCCGGCCCATTTACCCGCGTTGGCCAGGGAAGCGTCCGGGTGATCCTCGTTCTCAAAGTGCGGAATCAACGCAAAATCGACCAGTCCCACTCCCTGAGCCGTGACCAAGATCCTGCTGATTTCTCCCTGAGGTGTAGTGAACACGATGTCTTCCGCCGTGAGCGCTTCACCGCTGCCGCGGGGCGGATCAAGGTAGGTCTCGCCGAAGGTGGCGGCCGCCGCCATGCTCCCGGCGCTCACGCCCACGTAGACCGCCTCTCGCCGAAGCGAGGGCAAGAGGTCTGCGAGCCCAGACCGCCGCATCCAGTTGCACAGATACAAGACATCGCCGCCCCAAACCAGCAGGGCGTCAGTCTCCTGAACCATTGGGACCCAAACTTCTTCATCGATGCTGGGCAGCGCGGTGAGCTCCAGCAGTCCCAGCGACTTCCAGCCCAATTCGCACAAGGGGCTCTTGGCCTTCCCGCAGATCGCCTGCCAGGCGCGCCCAGCCCCGCCGCGGAAGGGGTATATCGCGGTAGGAATGAACAGGGCGCTGGACTCGGCAATCGGTTTGCCCAGCAGATCGACGAGCGCATCGCGGATGCTGGTGTTCTTGATGCCGGCCGAGGTGAGGAGAAGTTTCATAGCGCCTTGCCTCAACTACCGGAGACAGTTCCATTTGGCTCCAGGAGTGACCTCAGGTAGTCCTCCATCTTGTCGAAGCTGCTCTCCTGGCCGTCGAACTTGGTCATGTGATCACGGCCGGCCTGGTCTCGGAACGAGAGCCTGACCCTGAGCTTCGTCACCCCGTCCGTCTCATGCAGTTCTACCGTCTCGACGGCCTCCACCCCTGGCCACCCCTCGAACTGCCACGTGGCGACGGTCCGGGTCGGCGGATCGACCTCCAAGTAGGTCCCGCGGAACGAGCACTCAGTTCCGTCTTCGGTCACGAAGACCTGGTGATAGTTTCCCCCGACGCGCAGGTCGATCGAACAGACTGTCACCTTGTCCTCAAATGGAGCGAACCATTTGCGCACATGTTCCGGCTTCGTCATTGCGTCGAAGACGAGTCCGATCGGAGCGTCGAACTCTCGAGTGGTGACGATGTCGAGATCGTTCGGGAATTCGATGACTGCCGACCCGTGCCGATGTGGTGTCACTGCCGCTCTCCTTGTTGTTGCAGCTCTTGCAGGTAGTCATCCAGCCGATCCAGCCGGTCATTCACCGCCCGCTCGTACTTGGCCAGCCACTCGTGCAACGGCCGAAGGCGCGCCGCTTCCAGGCGGTACAGCCGGCGACGCCCGTCCGCCCGGCACCTGACTAGCCCCACCTCGCTCAGCACCCGCAGGTGTTTGGAAACCTGAGGCTGGGACATCGAAAGGTCGTTCACGATCGTCCCGACCGCCTTCTCGCCCGCCATCAGCGCGTCCAGGACCTCGCGACGGTGCGCGTCGGCAATAGCGTTGAAGACGTCCG
>JASHOI010000365.1 GCA_030041195.1 Streptosporangiaceae bacterium
GGGAGTGCCTGCCCGGCCTGCTGCCCGACGTGATCGTGCCGGTCGCCTACGCGGCCAAGGGCGGCCATCACGCCACGAACCTGTGGCGGTACAAGTCGGACGGGCCCGGCGCCGAGGCGGCGCGCGCGGCGTTGCGCGCGCTGCTCCTGGTGTTCCTGCGTGATCACGGGCGCTGCGTCTGGCGGCGCGCCGGGGTACCCGGGCCCAGCCACGTGGCCGTCGTGCCGAGCTGCCGGGGCCGGCCCGGCACGCACCCGCTGCAGGCCCTGGCCGCGCCGTACCTGACCCTGCCCTGGCTGTGCCTGTCCGCCGCCGACGGGTCGGCCGCGCTCGACCCCGATCCCCGGCGATTCCACCTGGAACGGGTAGCGGGCGCCTCGGTCCTGCTCCTGGACGACACGTGGACGTCGGGTGCCAGCGCCACCAGCGCGGCGGCGGCGCTCCGGCTGGCCGGAGCGCGGTCGGTCGCCGTGGTCGTGCTCGGCCGCCACCTGGACGCCGCGGTGCCGGGCGCGCCGTACCGCTCGCGGCTCTGTGCCGTGCACGGACCCGGCCGCACTCAATAGGCTTGGGGCGTGGTGCTCAAGGATCCCCCGTCACACACGGCGCTGGTACGGCGGGCACGCCGCATCTACCGTGAGCTCGCCGCGACCTACCCGGACGCGCACACCGAGCTCAACTTCAGCACGCCGCTCGAGTTGCTGGTCGCGACCATCCTGTCCGCCCAGAGCACTGACAAGGGCGTCAACCTGGTCACGCCGATCCTGTTCGCGCGCTACCCCACGGCGGCCGACTACGCCGCCGCTGACCGCGACGAGATGGAAAAGATCATCAAGTCGACCGGCTTCTTCCGGGCGAAGACCACCAGCCTGATCGGCCTCGGCCAGGCGCTGTGCGACCGGTTCGGCGGCGAGGTGCCGCGCCGGATGAAGGATCTGGTGACGCTGCCAGGGGTGGGCAGGAAGACCGCGAACGTGGTGCTCGGCAACGCGTTCGGGATCCCGGGGATCACGGTCGACACCCACTTCTCCCGGCTGGCCAAGCGCTTCGGCTGGACCACGTCGACCGACCCGGACAAGATCGAGCAGGAGGTCGGCGCGCTGTTCCCGCGCAAGGACTGGACCTACCTCTCGCACTTGCTGATCTGGCACGGCAGGCGGGTGTGCCACGCCCGCAGGCCAGCCTGCGGCGCCTGCGTGGTGGGCCACCTGTGCCCATCGTTCGGCGAGGGCCCCACCGACCCTGCGGTCGCCCTCAAGCTGGTCAGGCCCGGACCGTTCTCGTGACCGGGGCCGAAGCGCTGGCCGCCGACGGCGACTGGTCCGGGGTGCCCGGCTGGCTGGCCAGCCTGGCGCGGTCGGCGGCGGTCATGGACGTGCCGCAACAGATGCGCCCGCCACCGGGCGGCGGCCGTCCCTCCGCCGTGCTGATCCTGTTCGGTGACGGCCCGGACGGGCCGGACGTACTGCTCGTGCAGAAGACCCCGTGGCTGCGCCGGCACGCGGGCCAGCCCGCGTTCCCGGGCGGCGCGATCGACCAGTCCGACCGCGGCCCGGTTCCGGCCGCGCTGCGCGAGGCGGCGGAGGAGGCCCGGGTTGATCCCTCGGGCGTGCAGGTGCTGGCCGTGCTGCCGGAACTGTTCATCCCGCGCAGCGGGTTCTCGGTGATCCCGGTGCTCGCCTGGTGGCGGCGCCCGGGTCCGGTGGAGCCCGGCGACCCGATGGAGATCAGCGCCGTCGAACGGGTCCCGATCTCGGTGCTGGCCGATCCGGCCAACCGCCGCACCATGCGCTACCCGTCCGGGCGAGCCGGGCCCGCGTTCCAGGTCGGCGACATGCTGGTCTGGGGCTTCACCGCGATGCTCGTCGACCGGCTGCTCGCGATCGGCGGCTGGGAGCGCCCCTGGGACGTGGCGACACAGCACGACCTGCCTCCGGAGATCATGCGGGCCGCCGCTGGCGGCCAAGACCCGGCTCCCTGAGCGCGAACAGCGGCCGCTCTCGCTCAGCCGCGCCCGGCCACCCCCCTGCTCAGCCGCGGCCGGCCACTGCCCTGCTCAGCCGCGGCCGGCCACCGCCCCCCTCCTCCTCCCCCCCGCTCAGCCGCGGCCGGCCGCGGCCCCGCTGCCTGAATCCGCACTGGGATTTCCCTGTACGGTCCCCGCCAAACACCACGCATTCCGTTGCGCGCTATACGGTTGGGCTCGTGCCGGGTGACTTGCTTGACCTCATTCTGATCGTGCTCGTGGTCGCCTTTGCCGTGGCCGGGTATCGCCAGGGGTTCATCATCGGCGTGCTGAGCTTCATCGGGTTCATCGGCGGCGGCGCGATCGGCGCCGTGTTCGGGCCGAAGATCGCCCGCGCGATCACCGCGAACACCGGCTGGCAGGCGGTGACGGCCATCATCGTGGTGTTCCTGGCCGCCATGATCGGCCAGCTGCTCGCGTCCGGTGTCGGCGTTGCGATGCGCTCCCGCCTGACCTGGAGGCCGGCCACGCTCGTCGACTCCGTCGGCGGCGCGGTGGTGAGCGCGCTCGCCGTGCTGCTGATCGCCTGGCTGATCGGCTCGGCCGTCGCGTACGCACCGTTCCCGGTCATCTCCCGCCAGGTGAACGACTCAATCGTGCTGCGCGGCGTGGACCGGCTGATGCCCCCGCAGGCCAGCCTGGTGTTCTCCGACTTCCGCCAGCTGCTGGAGAGCGGTCCCTACGCGCAGGTCTTCGGCGCGCTCGGCGCCGAGGGCGCGCTTGCGGTGGGACCGCCGAACCCGGCGGTGCTGAATGACGCCGGGCTGCGCGACGACGAGCAGAGCATCGTGAAGGTCAAGGGCGTAGCGCCGAGCTGCTCGGAGGAGATCGAGGGCTCGGGCTTCGTGTACGCGCCGGACCACGTCCTGACCAATGCCCACGTGGTGGCCGGGGTCACCCAGCAGGAGACCGTGTACACCATGTCGGACCAGGCGCTGCCGGCGCGCGTGGTGCTGTTCGACCCGAAGGTGGACGTCGCCGTGCTCTACGTGCCCGGCCTCGGTGGCCTGACTCCGCTGCACTGGGCAGGCCAGGCCAAGTTCGGCGCCAACGCGATCGTGGCCGGCTACCCAGAGGACGGCCCGTTCACGACGGTGGCGGCGCGCATCGGCGGCACCACGGAGGCCACCAGCCCGGACATCTACGAGAACGCCCAGGTGACCCGGCAGATCTACTCGGTCAGAGCGGTGGTCAGGCAGGGCAACTCGGGTGGCCCGCTGCTCAATCCCAACAACGGCCACGTCTATGGCGTGGTGTTCGCCGCGGCGACCTCGGTGGCCGACACCGGGTACGCGCTGACCGCGGCCCAGGTCTCGAACGACGCCAACGCCGGGGCCAACGCGACCGTGCCGGTCTCCACTCAGAGCTGCGACTGAGCCAGCGTCGAACTGCGACTGAGCCAGCGTCAGCGAGCGCCGGCCCGCAGGCTGACCCGCAGCCTGGTCGGCGAGGCCGTGGCCAGCCCATCGCGCTCGATCTGATCCGCAAGCTCGGCCGCAAAGCGGGCGATCGCCGCCGCCTCGATCTCATGCGGCGGCGACATGGCGTACCGGGCCACCCGCCGGCCGCCCCGGCGCAGCAGGGCCACCGCGCCCTTGGCGTTGCCGCGCTGAGCGTGCGTCAGGCCGACCGCGACCTGAGCGAGCCCCTGCCACAGCTCGCGCTCGGCGCCCGGCGCCGCCTTCCACGACGCCTCGAGAACCTCGTGGGCCCGGAACGCCCGGCCGGAGTCGATCAGCTGCTGGGCCAGATCGAGCGCCGCGTTCGGGGCCAGGGCCGGCCCGTCGGGCAATGGAGGCTCCCCGGAGGCGTCGCGGCGCAGCGGCCTCCCGAGCTCGTCGCGCGGCCTGGCGTTACGCGGCCTGCCAGCGGCGTCCCGGTCCCGGGTAGCCGTGGGAGCCCCGTTCTGGGCCCGCCGCCTCTCTTTCTCCCCGTCCGGCTGCGGCGCCCTCACCGCTCGGGCTCCGGGTCGGCGAGCCACGCGCGCAGCTCGGCGTCGAAGCGCTCAGGCACTTCCTCGTGCGGGAAGTGCCCGGCGCCATCGATGAGCCGCCACCGGTACGGTGCCTCGACGTGCCTGCCCGAGCCCCTGGCCGCGCTGGGCAGCACACAGCTGTCCAGGGAGCCGTGCAGATGGAGGGTTGGTGCCTGGATCGGCGCGCGCATGCTGCGCGCGTAGCGCAGCCCGTCCGGCCGGAACCTGGACCTGATGAACCAGCGATGGTACTCAAGCGCGGAGTGCGCAACGGACGGTATCGACATCGCGGCGCGGTAATTCCGCTCGGTCTGGTAGTCCGGCCAGCCCGGTCCCGACCACTCGCTGAGCATCCGGCCAACCCGCAGCGCGTCGTGCTTGAGCAGCTGCCGTTCCGGCAGCAGCGGGAGCTGGAACCTGAGCGCGTAACCGCTGCGCCTGCCCTGGCCGAACGGGTCGGACCAGACCGCAGCGCGCAGCCGGAGCGGATGCGGGACCGAGACGACGGCGAGCCGCCTGACGACCTTCGGGAAATACGCGGCCACGGTCCAGGCGATAAGCCCGCCCCAGTCATGGCCGACCAGGACGGCGTTCGCCTCTCCGAGGGACCGGACCAGGCCCGCCGCGTCGGACGCCGCGGTAACCAGGTCATAGCCCCGCGGCGGCTTGTCGCTGCCCCCGTATCCGCGCAGGTCGACCGCGACCGCGCGGAAGCCCGCGCTGGACAGTGACGACAGCTGCGTGCGCCACGTCCACCAGAACTCGGGAAATCCGTGCAGCAGCAGCACCAGCGGCCCGTCCCCGCTCTCGGCGACATGGAACCGGGTTCCGTTGGCGCTGACCGATCTGTGCGACCAGGGACCGTCGATGAAGATCGGCGTGTCGCCACGCGGTATCACCTGGTCATCCCTGTGGTCATGACTTCTTTGCCTCGACTTGAGCTGTGGTCCCGTCCTCGCGCTTGAGCAGCGAGAGGTCCTCCTGGACGGTCTGCCTGGTCTGCCGCAGGCCGCTGAGCCCGCGGAACTTCAGCGCTCCGATCAGGACGGCAATCCCGGCCAGCAGCACGCAGGTCCCCGCGACGATGAGGAATGCGGCCCACGGCCATATGCCGAGGGCGACCAGGCCCCAGGCGAAGGCAAAGCAGAGCAGCACGAGCACGAGGCAACCGACGAACGCGGCCATGCCCAGCAGCGCCCCGGCAATGCCCAGCCTGCGCACGTCCGCCTTGAGCTCCAGCTTGGCCAGGTCGAGCTCGCACTTGATCAGCTGTGAGACGTCGCTGACGGCCAGGGATACCAGACTGCCGATGGACTGTTCGCGTGCGCCGTCTGCGTTTTGCTTGACTGCGGGTTCGGCCATTAGTAGCTCCCCTTCTCAGGCTGTCTCAACAAGTCTCGCTCATGCCCCATAGCGGCGTTCGCACCGCGTCCACTCTGGCGCGCCGTGCACGTACACATTCGGGGTTCAGGAGGCAGATGTCGCTTATGAGATAAATAGGGCGAGAGTGGGGAAAGATTAGCGCAGCAGACCTTAACGTGCAGAGCATACGCGTGCAGCCGCGATCGGGCGATACAGGCAGAGTGCATCAGCGACGCAGACATACCGGGCGCGTCACGGCAACGGACGCGAACGGCAGAGCGCTGGTCCGGCCCGGGCCGCCCTAGCCGGCCCGTCGATGTACCAATGGGCTCGTTCTATGCGGCCCATCGGTACATCCATGCTGCGCGGATTGATGCCCCCACGGTCCCGCCCGGCCGGCAGGCGGGGCAGGTGTGGCAGGTCTGGCCCGTGCGTGTTGTGGTGCGGGTGCGTTTCGTGGCCGGCCGCGGGCGCCCGGCCACGCCCTGGAACGCGCGCGGGTGCTGTGGGGCCGGCCGCCGCGGGGGCGGGAGGTGATCTGGAGGGCGCCGGAGGTGCCCCGGTGCCGGGCGGGCAGCCGCGGCGTGCAGATGCGTGGCGGCACAGATGCGCGGCGGTTCGGGACCAGGGCCGGACTGACGCGGGCACGCGAACGGCGCCCCGTTCCTGGGGCGCCGCCGCCTTGTCGCGTCAAACCCGAGTTACCAAGCGTGCACCTTTTTCTGCCGGGACAGGCCTCCAGAACCTGGCTCGGCACGCCTCCCGCGGCTGGTCGCGCGTGGGTACACCGGGTTGGCGTGACCGGACGCTTGTCCGTTCACTTCTTTCTACGACGGATCGGCGAGCTTGTGAACCCCTCAACGTAATGGATTCGTGATGTCGATGGTTCTGCGTGTTCACATACCTGACCAGGCAAATTAACGTTCGGGGCCGCGGCGGGCGGGGCTCGCTTGACGGCCGGGGCGCGCGGTTCGCTTGACCGGTCGAGGTGCCGGCGGGGCGGGGGTGGTCTGATGGGTCGGGGTGCCGGCGGGGCGGGGGTGGCCTGGCGGGTCGGGGTGCCGGCGGG
>JASHOI010000366.1 GCA_030041195.1 Streptosporangiaceae bacterium
TAGCTCATCCAGCGCCGGCTTACTTGAGCGAGGTGCCATGCCATGTAGGACCTCGATGACGACGGTCAGAACGGCGACGAGCACGCAAGCTGACCGCGGCACCGCGCAGTCAAATTAGTGATCTTGCCACTCAATCTGCCACTCGCCTGGCTTCCCGGGCCGATACATGGCCAGTGAAACCCCCTCTGACCTGCGAGCCCCCTTACGGAATCGAACCGTAGACCTTCTCCTTACCATCCACACTTCTCCAGGTTCACCCCTGCCGACGACTATCAAACCAAAGGCAGCAGCAGTGGCCGCCCAGCCCTCGTCCTAGCCAGCGGCATCTGCGATCATCCGGCCGTCGCGTCAGGCGCGAAGCAAGAATCCGGTGCGGGTGGATGCCCAGCGAACGGCGGAATCTGCGGTAACTAGCCTGACGCTCAGGCCCGCCCCGTGGCGCTACATACCGGTCAGTCGCGTCTGCGCCGACGGTCAGATGCCGGTCAAGCGATCTTAGCCATCTGACCCAAGCAGGCCCTGAAGACCGCAGTAAGCAGGGGGTTTATCTGCGCCGCTGAAGATTTGAACCAGCGCCCTTATCTGACCTTGTATGAGCCGGATTCGGCAGCCGACGGTGTCGCCGAGCAAAGGATCAGACCGGGCACCGGCAGGACACTCAGAGGACCCCTGCGCCGAAGCAGCCCATCCGAATCTGCCGAATGTAGTGATGGTGCAGCCCACTGGTCGGCCGATCCAGCCGGTGCGGTTTGCAACCCTGCGGGCGACGGGCCCCGAGGTGGCCGTCAATGGCTGCCGAGGTCGATAGTGAGGATCTTGACAACGCCGTGCTGGTCGCCGCGCGTCCCGTCGGTGGCCTCTGGGTTGAACTGGTAGTCGATCCGCCCGGCGCCGGTGATCTCGTAGTGGATGGTCTTGGAGTAGCCAGGCCACTTGGGTGCGGCGTGCTTGCCCTTCATCACGCTTGAGGTGCCGACCATCGGCGGCTGGCCGGGTGTCATCGCCACGTGATCCCAGAACTGCTGCGCGTTTGCCAGGCCCACCCGAGCGGGCAGCTCATTCCAAAGGCCCAGGTACTGGCGGTGCACCAGGACCCGGAACACTGGCCGTTGCGATGGCCGGCCGCCGGGCCGACGGGCCGCCACGTGCGGCCGGTAAGCGCCAGGAGCGGGATCACTGCTGCGGCCGGGAGACCTCGGCATAGTCATCGTCCGCCGGGCCGGTCAAGATAGCCCGCCGCTGCGGGTCGGCCAGCGCCCGGGCAGTCGTCCGCCACTCCCGCAGGCACGTCTCCACCGGTGCCGCGTCGCGGGTTGCCTCGGCAAGCGCCAGCGCATCGCGCAGCTCGCCGAAGAATTCCGCCTGGTCCTCGTCGTCGAACACAGCCAGCCAGGCCAGCGGGCCAAGTTCGGCCGGGCGGGCCGTTTCGCGGCCCAGGACGGCCATAGCCAGCAGCGCAGCCACAGCGGTATGCGCGACTTCGGTGATCGCCTCCAGCTGCGCGAGCGGAATCATCGTCAGCGCGAACCCGTCGGTGTCGCGCAGCAGCGCGCCCCCTTCGCGGGCAGCCCCGAGGAACTCGCGGCGCTTCGCGCCGGCGAGGTCGCTTGCCTGGAACACTTCGCTGGTAATCTGGCACACGCCTCCCTACTAGGATCGTACATACGATCTTACTAGCCTGAAGGCACCTTAGCGAGCTGGGCTTGCCACGACCGGCACTCGCCTTCACCGAGCCATCAGGCCCCGAGATGGCGTACACAGCGTCGCCCTCTCCGACGCTGTGGGCATGCGATATCTGCCGGTTTGCTCGACAATCTGGCTGCCGGGATTGCGCTTGGCGTCGCGCAGGGTTGGGTGTTCCGGGTGTCGCACTAGCTTTGTCGATACCGCCTAGCTGGCGTGCGGAGGCCATCTGTTCCACAAGACTGAACGCGACACCGGTCGTGGCAATACCGACCGATCGTGGATAGTGTCGGCGACCTCGTCCGGATCGCTTTCTTGTGGGCTGTAGCTTGGCTTCGTACAATCGCAGTACGTTCGCAGCTAAGGTGGTGGAGTGATCAACCCTCGGAGTATGGCGGTCCTGATCCGCGGTGGCGCCGCAAATGAGTTTGAGGACAGGACGCGAGACGTTTCGGAGATCCGGACCTCAGGGCAGCGGTTCGAAATCTTATTTATTGGCGGCAATAGGCCCTACCTGTACGGACGGGACCGCGTAAGGATTCTCCGCGATCCAAAGCGGCACGTGCTGGCAGAAGGCGAGCGGGTCGAAGTTAACGGGAGCGCCTGGGAAAACGCGACTGAAGTCTTGATGTTCACCGGTGCCGGTGATCCGTGGTCTCGGATTTTCTACAGAACGCAGACGGGGGAAAGATACTCTACTTGCCCTGCTTCCCGGGTGCGTGTCATTACCTCGGCGACAGAGGCTCCTGCGGTGGCCGGTGTGTTGAGCTACTGGCGCACACTCGTGTCGCGGCTTCCCCGCGACGATCACCTGCGGCTTGGGTACGAGAAACTCACTTTCGTTCATCCCGATAGTGTGCTCAGCTCTTTCCTGAGGAGCTCGCCTATCGACTCGCGGCCTCATGACATCACGCCCATTTTTCCGTTCCGATGCAATCTCAGTCAGCGCGCGGCAGTGGAGAACGCTCTGACCCGTTCGGTCTCGGTTATCGAGGGACCGCCGGGCACGGGGAAGACCGAGACCATCCTGAATTTGATCGCCAACATTGTCGCAGTTCAGCACATGACCGTTGGCATTGTCTCGTTCAGCAACGCCGCCGTCGACAATGTCCGCGACAAACTAGATGAGCTAGGATTCGGGCATATGATCGGCAACCTCGGCCGCAAAGAAAAGCGCGAGGAATTCTTTGCGGAGCAAGCGGTCCGCAACGCTCAGGTCGTTCAGTTATTGGCGCGCGTGCCGGATCGGCCAGACCTCAAGCATCTGGCTGATCTGGACAGGCGCCTCCGCCGGTTGCAGAGGGCCGAAGGTGTCTGCGCCGACCGGCGGCGGGCACTCGACGCCCACCGGTTGGAGTTGCGGCACTTTGAAGATCATCTACGCCAGGGCGAGTTGCCCGATCTAGAGGGTCTTCCGCTCCTGCGCCGCTCGGCTGACCGCGTTCTCGACTATCTGACCGAGAGCGAGATGGAACTGTCCGGTATCCGCCCGGGGCCGCTGCGTCGGATACGCAACTACTTCAGGTACGGGTCCGTGCGGACGCTTGACCCTGCTGACACCAGTGTCGTGCTCCGGCTGCAGCTGGCGTATTACCAGAAGCGGATCGCCGAGCTTGAACGGGAAATCGGGCGGGTCGAGGATGAGCTGCGGCGAGCGGATTTCGAACAGCTTTCCCGGCAGCACCAGCAACTGTCGGTTCAGTTTCTGCATTCCGAACTCGCCGCTCGGTACCAGAAGTCGCAGCGTGTCTCCTACAGCGCGGACTCCTACCGACTAGGCAATATTTTCAAGGACTTCATCGAGGACTACCCGGCCTTGTTGAGCACCTGTCACTCGCTGCGGGCCAGCATCGCTGACGGGTACCTGCTCGACTACCTCATCATCGATGAGGCTTCACAAGCCAACCTCCTGCTGGCTGGACTCGCGATGTCGTGTGCCCGCTACGTAGTGGTGGTCGGCGACCAGCGGCAACTGCCGCCGATCCCGATCGAAGCTGCGAACGGGCTCATATCACCGGTGCCCGCCTACGACTGCCAGCACAATCTCCTGGCCGCGCTGTCGGAGTTGTACGACGAGAGCCTCCCGCGAAGGCTGCTCCGCGAGCACTACCGGTGCAACCCGGTGATCATCGGATTCTGCAACAAAAAGTTCTACAACGGCGAACTCATCCCCTACACCCGCAGTGGGGCCGAGCGGCCAATGATCGTTGTGCGTACAGTCGAGGGCAACCACATGCGCCAGCACCGCGAAGGTAGTCGCTCGAACCAGCGCGAGGTGGATGTAATCGAACAGGAAGTGATCCCGGAGTACTGTCAGGGCTTCGCCGGGACCGACATCGGCGTCACCTCGCCGTACTGGCGCCAGGCCGCCAAAGCCGCTGACGTGCTCGATCAGACCGAGGCCGATACCGTCCACAAATTCCAGGGCCGGCAGAAGCAGGTAGTCATCCTGACCACGGTCCTGGACCAGACGTGGCGCGGCCGGACAGGGCTGCCCTTCGTGGACGATCCGCAGATGATCAACGTCGCGGTCTCACGAGCGATTCAGCGGTTCATCTTGGTGACCAACTACGACATGCTGCCCACTAGCCGTCACATCCGGGACCTGGTTGGTTACATCCGATACCACAACCCCGATGACGATGTCGTGGACAGCACGGTGGTCTCCGTGTTCGACCTGCTCTACCGCGCGTATTCGCGGCGACTGCTACCGCTCGCCGCCCGGCTGAGGAGAGAACTCAAGTACGCGTCCGAAGACATCATCTGGACCGTGTTACACGACATCACCGCTGAGCAGCGCTACGCGCACATGAAGGTGAGTTCCCAAGTGCTGCTGCGGAACCTCCTCCCCGGTCTCGGCAGGCTGACCCCCGCCCAGCGGGCCTACGTACAACATCGGGCGTCAGTTGACTTCGTCGTATACAACCAGGTAACCAACCAGCCACTGCTCGCCATCGAAGTCGACGGCTTCGCCTTCCACGAGAACAGCCCGGACCAGAGAGCACGAGACGCGCTCAAAGACGAGATCCTGAATGCTCACCAGATGCCACTGCTGCGGCTACCGACCACCGGCAGCCGAGAACACCAGCAAATTCGGCAGGCACTGGATAACGCCGAAGCCCACTGGGCTCACCTGTTAACCCGGTGACCTCCTAACCGGCCTGTGGCGGGTCGCGGTTTGCCCCCGCGCATCGTCGGCGAGGCAGACACGGCCGACTACCGGTAGGTTCGAGGACGGACTTCAGGCTCCCAGGAACGCGGCAGCCAAGGCCGTAGTGGTGAACGCCTTGCAGCGCTCGTGGCCTTCGACGGCCCAGCGGATCCCGACCAGCCGCAGGCGAGATCCCTCGACTGTTCAACACAATGCCTCCGCCACGCCAGACCGGCGTGCCATCGATAGTCAGTCCGTGTGGCTGAGTGCCAACTATCTACGCCCAGACCGACGGTCAGACGCCGGTCAGATGATCTTGGAAGTGGCCTGAGCGGGACAGAAAATCAGGCCTGACCTGCTACTTTGCGGAGCCCCCTTATGGAATCGAACCGTAGACCTTCTCCTTACCATGAACCCCCGTCAAGTTCCGTCACCGCAGGTAAACCGCGCTGACCTCGCAAAACGCGAGCCCACGCGAGCACTCACAAGCCCGAGAGAGGCCCTCGCGAGCGCGGTTTTGCCACTCAATCTGCCACTCACTTTGATCTTGGAAAGCAGCAGGAACCGGCCCCCCAACACCGCAGTCCTGGGTGACGACGGGTCAGCACCGTATGCTCGTGCACGGCACGGACATGCAGCGAAGGGCTTACCGTGACGGGCTATCACCCCATGACCCTGGCCGAACTGGGCGGCCGCCTGGCGCGGACAG
>JASHOI010000367.1 GCA_030041195.1 Streptosporangiaceae bacterium
TGCCCAAGCGCGCGCCGATCCCGCTGCCCGCGCCCGCGCCCGCTCCGGCGCCCGCCCCGGCGTCAGCGTCCTCGCCGGCACCGCCCGCGACCGACTCGCTCTGGCCCCGGCCCTCGACCGATGCTGCGCCGCCTGGCGCGGAAAACGGGAAGGCCGAAGCCGGCAGCGAGGCTGCCGAGCCGGGCATGAGGCCGATCTACGTCTGGAACCCCGGCGCGAGCACGGAGACGTTCGAGACATTCCCCTCTGTTCCGTCGCGCGGGCAAGCGGCCGAGGCGCAGCAGCCAGAGCCCGAAGAGGCCGACCAGCCCCCGCCCGAGCCGACGGACTGAACGGGTCGCGCACGGGTTACGGTGCCGTGGCCCGCCCGTTGCGTGCCGCGGCGGCCGCAAGTTCCTCCTTGCGCGCGGACGCGTACATCGCCACGTACTCCTGGCCGGACAGGGCCTGGATGGCCTTCATCACCTCGTCGGTGATCGCGCGCCGCTGCCGGGAGGCCGAGGGCAGGGCCCGCGCGCCCTCGAAGGTCAGCGGCTCGCCAACCTTGATCCTGATCTTGGCCACCCGCGGCACCTTCCGCCCGGGCGGCAGCACCCGGTCCGTTCCCGACATCGCAACGGGGATCACCGGCAGGCCCGAGTTGAGCGCCAGCCAGCCGATGCCGGGCCTGCCCCGGTACAGCCGCCCGTCCGGTGACCTGGTGCCCTCGGGATAGATGCCGAACAGCGCGCCCTGGCGCAGCAGGGTGAGAGCCGCCTCCAGCATGTCCAGGCCGGCCCTGGCCTCGGCCCGGTCCACCGAAAGCTGCTTGGTGGCACGCATGTACGCGCCCGTGATCCGGTCGATCGGCCGGGTTCCGGTGAAGTACTCGGACTTGGCCGCGAAGGTGACGGGCCGGTCCACCATTAGCGGCAGAAAGATCGAGTCCACGATCGACAGGTGGTTGGACGCCAGGATCGCGCCGCCGGACGCCGGGATGTGCTCGCTCCCGGTGATCTCGGGCCGCCACAGCACGTGCAGGAGCGGCCCGGCCAGCGCCCGCGACATCCGATACTGCACCCTGGCCTCCCACCGGTAACGCTGTCAGCGGCAGTCACAGGTTAGCCCGGAACTATGCGTCCTTATGTCCTGAGCGGGTCCCCGGTTACCGCACCGGATCCAGCGGCCGGTCCGGAGGAGTCACGTTGCCGATGCGGCGGTTCGGTCAGCGAGGCGATGCACGCGGTGAGCAGGCGCCGCATCTGATCTTGCTCGCTGATATCCAGATTGGCGAGCATGTCTTGCTCGACACGGCGAACCGCAGCACTGGCCACCTTGAGCTGGCGGCGCCCGCGGGCGGTCAGCTCGGTCGGCAGGGCCCGGCCGACGGGTGCCCGTTCTGGGCGGACGACGAGTCCCTGGCGTTCGAGGGCCTGCAAGAGCACATTCATCGACTGCCGGGTGACGAAGGCGCCGCGGGCAAGCTCGGAGTTGGACAGGCCCGGCCGCTGGGCGAGCAGCTCCAGGCAGGCGTAGTGGGTGATCGTCATGCCCAGCGGCCGCAGCACGGCCTCCATGGCCGAGTGCAGGGCGCTCGCGGCCGCCTTCAGCATGTACCCCAGCGATGTGTCCAGCTCGATTCCGGGGTCGCCTTGACTCATGTCAGTAGTCTGACATACATTGGGGTGTGTCAGAAGACTGACATATGAGGAGGCAAGAATCGTGGCCGTCACCGGACCCGACTTCATTTCACTGCAGGTGCGCGACCTGGACCGTTCCGCCGCTTTCTACGAGCGGTACCTGGGGCTGAAGCGCTCCGACGCGGGACCGCCGCACGCCGTCGTGTTCGACACCAAGCCGATCGCGTTCGCCGTCCGCGACGTTGTCCAAGGCGTCAACCTGGACGCGATCGCGCAGCCGGGCCAGGGAATGGCGCTGTGGCTGCACGCCCCCGACGCGCAGGGCATCCACGACGCCCTCGCCGCCGCTGGCACCACGATCGTCTCAGCGCCCGCCGACGGGCCGTTCGGCCGCACTTTCACCTTCGCCGACCCCGACGGCTACCACGTGACCCTCCACGACCGCGGCTGAGCCGGGCCAGCACACGTCGCCCGATCCTGGCGGGGATGGCCTGCCCTCCATCCAGAGAGCCAGCGAGGGAAGCCCTCCGATCGCCCATGCCGCTATCGCGATCGTCACCTGGCCAAACGCGATGCCGACGCCGAAGACCAGCGTGCCCAGCGACGCCAGGAGCGCAATGGCAAGCCGCCATCCGCCGGGCCGCGCAGCCTGGCGGAAGAACCCGCGCTGCGGGAGCCACAACAGCCCGACAACCGCCACCGCGACGGCGATGAACAGGTAGCGGAACGGGCTCGGCAGCGCGGACGCGCCGGGCATGGCGATCCCGCCGTGGCTGATCGAGATTATCCCGATGACGATCATGCCAGGGCCGACGATCACGAACGGAATCCCGGTGATCCGCGCGACCCTGGCCCGCGCAAGGCTGTCCGCGAAGCCCCGGACGTTGGTGACTAACGCCAGCCCAGCCACGGACGCGACCACGCCGCAGCAGAGCAGGAACAGCCCACCGGGCTGGTTCGCCGCCACCCCCTGCCCGCAGCCGCCAGCGTTCCCGCGACGCGAACAGCGTGGTGGGACCCACGCTGTTCTTCCAGGAACACCGGGGGTCCCTTGACCCCATATTTCCGCTCCCCGAGAGCGAAGGAAGCCCATCAATCGAGCGCGCTCTCACCGCCCGGACGGCCGGCACCCTTCTCCCCGGGTCGGCCGGGCGTGAGCAGACCGCGCAGCACGAAGTCGACGATCTGGCGGGCGTAGCGGCGGGGGTTCCGTGCGAGTTGCGCCCGTTCGCGCGGTGGGCTCAGGATGATCTTGATGAGCACTGCGCCGTAGAGGCTGTCGAGCAGCAGTCCGGTCGGGGAGCCGGGGCGGAGGTCGCCGCGTTCCAGCGCCCGGTCCAGCAGCGCCCTGGCGCCCTGGACATGCGGGTTGGCGATCTGGCTGGAGAAGCTGGCGTGCAGCGCCGGGATCACGGTGGCTTCAAGGTGCAGCCGCAGGAACGCCCACCCCTCCGGCCCGGCCTTGCTGTCGATCAGGCGGCAGGCGTACTCGACCAGATCGTCGCGCAGGTTGCCGGAATCGGTGATCGCGATGGCCGTGGTGTGGGCGCCGAACGCGGCAAGCAGCAGGTCTTCCTTGCTCGCCCAGCGCAGGTACAGCGGTGCCTTGCCCACGCCGGCCCGGCGCGCCACGGCATCGAAGCTGAAGCCCGACCAGCCGGCCTCCGCGTAGACGGCCAGCGCGGCGGCGACGACCCGCGGCTCGAGACTCGGATCCCGGCGCCGGCCGGGGCGGCTGGCAACACCGGTGCGCACTGAGGCACCCATGCTTTACCTCCGTGACCGTCGCCCGCCCTTATCGTATGGCGCGTCCCCGCGCCCGCCCATCCGCGCTGGCCCTGTCTCCGCCCATCCGCGCCCGCGACCCGCGCATGGGCCCCTCCCATACGCCCCGCCCGGCTATTGCAGACGGTCACCGTCCGTAATACCGTTGAGCCTGCCGTGCAACGTCGGACCGGAGGGACAGATCATGGACCTGATGGGGCGCCTGGACCCGGAGATCGCGGCCGTGTTCCCGCAGATGCCGGCGCTCGATCTCACCGACATCCCCGCCGCCCGCACGGTGATGATGGACATGCTGGCCGCCGCGAACGAGGGCGTCCAGCCCAGCCCGGCCGTGACCCGCACCGACTACATGGTCCCGGGCCTCGACGGCACGCCGGACGTGCGAGTCCGCCACTATCGGCCGGCCGGCCAGCCGGGTGTGGTCCCGTGCCTGTACTGGATTCACGGCGGTGGTCACGTGCTCGGACAGATCGAGCAGGACGACCCGGTGATGGACCACATCGTGGAGACGGTGGGCTGCGGGGTGGTGTCGGTGGACTGGCGGCGCGCGCCGGAGCACCCGTTCCCGGCCCCGATGGACGACTGCTACGCCGGGCTGTCGTGGACCCACCGCAACGCCGCCGAGCTGGACCTGGACCCGGACCGGATCGCGATCGGCGGCGCCAGCTCCGGAGGCGGGTCGGCAGCCGGGCTGGCCCTGCTGGCCCGCGACCGCGGCGAGATACCGGTCTGCTTCCAGTTGCTCGTCTACCCGATGCTCGACGACCGCAACGTCACCCCGGCCAGCCTGGGGTGCACCGAGCCGAGGGTATGGAACCGGGCGTCGAACCTGATCGGCTGGCGCTGCTACGTCGGCGATGCGGCCGGCACCGACGAGGTCTCGCCGTACGCCGCCCCGACGCGGGCCACCGACCTGACCGGGCTGCCGCCCGCGTACCTGCCCGTGGGCGACCTGGACCTGTTCATCGATGAGGACATCGAGTACGCCCAGCGGCTCCAGCAGGCCGACGTGCCAACCGAGCTACACGTCTACCCGGGCGGCATCCACGGCTTCGACCTGCTCGCGCCGGGCTCGGGGCTTGCCCAACGCTTCATCCGCGACCGCGACGACGCCCTGCGCCGTGCGTTCCGGCAGTAAACCACAGGAACGCTCCGCACTACCGGGCCGGTCTGCACCGAAATGACCGGGGAAGTCCGGGCGCCAGACGGTCCGCAAACCTAGACAGCGCAACCAGAGCGAATTAAGTTGACAGATGTGACTAGGGGGGAAGTCACTAATGTCCTGCGGTACTGTCTGTACGCCGCGGGCATGGTCATATGTGCCATCGGCGTAGCCACTGTGGTATCTCTCCTCACCGCCAAGTCCGCATCCGCGGCAACGAGTCCGAGCGTTCCAGGCACGCAAGACGTGACCACCGCGACCGCCGCGGGCGGCGCGTCTTCCTCTGCCGCGGGTCTTTCTTCGACAGTGGCGCAAGCAGTTCCGGCCGGTCAGGCCGCGACGTCGGCGGTGACGCAGTCCGCTGGCTCCGCGACGACCTCGGCAACTGCCGCCGTGACTTCGGCAACGGCGCGTGCAACGGCAGCCAGCGCCAGCGGCCCGGAGTCGTCAACGGTGACCCAGGCAGCCTCGGCCGACGAGACGGTCACGTCCTCCGCAACACAGACCGCGGTCGGCGTCACCAGTCCGGTGTCATCCGCTCTGACCCAGGCGGTCGCCACCGGCCAGGAAGCAGCAACCTCGGTGACCAGAAGCGTCAGCGGCATCACCGCCCCGGTGATGCCCGCAGTCACGGACGCGGTGGCTGCGGGCCGCTCGGCGGCCACGTCCCTCACCAGCACCGCGACGCCCGTCAGTTCAGCCCTCAGCCGCACGCTCGCCACAGCGCGGGCGGCGGCCACCTCGGTCATCGGCACTGCCACCGGTGTCACCACGCCGGTGACCTCCTCAGTTAGCCAGGTGCTCGCGACGGGCCGCACAGCGGTCGCCTCGGTCACGGGCCCCGTCAGCGGCGTCATCGCCCCGGTGATCTCCACCGGCACCGGCATCACCACCCCCGTGACCTCCACCGGCACCAGCATCGTCACCGCGCTGACCTCGGCCGGCACTGGTGTCGGCACCCCAGTCACCTCTGCCGAAACCGGCGTCCACGCAACGACCCCGGGGCTCGTGGCCACCACCCCGGAAACCGGGATCCTCAGCAGCGGGCCTGCTCGCGCGCTCACCGGTGCTCGCGCGCTGACCGGTGTTCGCGCAGCAATCACCGCTCGCGCGGTCCCCGCCACTCGCGCACCCAGCACCGTTCGCGCAGCCGTCCCGCCCGCAGATGCCGCGATCGTGCTCCCATCGGCTGGGTCCTTGGGTGCGCGGTCGCCGGCACCCTCTGCGATTTCCGTGGCGCCGAGTACCGCACCTACTTCCGGCGGACTGCCATCCGCTGCCGCGCTTGCGATAGCCGCCGTGGGTGTTGCTGGCCTCGGCTCCGTTGTCACCGGCCTCGGAGCGGCGCCAGTCGGTTCGCGAGCGGCTCCCAGGTCTTTCACGCCGACGCCAGCGCCCGGCGAGGGCTCGACAGCCGGTGCGAGCGTCGGCCCTGGCTCGGGCAGCACCAGCGGCGGTGGCGGCGTCGCTGCCTTCCTTGCCGCGTATGCCAGCCGGTACGGACTGGTGTGGGCTGTCCGCAGCGCTGACAGCGTTCCCACTTCGGCACTCGTCTCCGCGCTCGAGGTTCCGGGCTAGCCGACTGATCTCGTCAGTCAGCCAGCTCAGGGCCAGATCAGGCCCGGGCTAACCCGAACCTCAGCAAGGGAGTTGCGAGTCATGCATAAAGTCCTGACGCGCTCCGCGGCAGCCGCCGCTGGCGTGTTTATCCCAGTGATCCTCGCGGTCTGCGCGCTGGCCTGCACGGCCCCGCACGCAGGCGCCCACTCGAACACGGCCGACCGGCAAACTGCGGCCAACGTCGGCCTGAGCCATCGCCATCCGCACTGCCAGGGCCACGGCCGCCGCGGCTGGTCCCGGTCGGCGAAGGCGTCGGCCGCGGTGCTCAGCGCCCAGTTCAGCCTCTGCCTGTCGGGTGCCCACGTCACCGCTCGGGTCGCCCAGCCTTCCGACCAGAACAACCTCATCCCAGGGTCTGCGACCCAGGCAGAGTCGATCACCGCCGATCCATGGTCCAACCCGCAGCCAGGCGGCCTGAACGCCCACGTCTCCGTGGGCTCCGGCCACCAGGGCGCATCTCAGCCGGGCACCAAGTCCGTGTCAACGCAGTCCGGCAGCAAGCCCGGCAGGTCCGGCAGGTCCGGCAGCACCCCGGGCACGCCGTCATCCGGCAGCACGCCCGGCGCGCCGTCGACCGGCACCCAGCCGGCCGGCAGCCCGATAGACCCGGTCCAGGTCGCACCGACGGTCAACGCACCGGTCTCAGCGGACTCCACCGCATCTGGCGGCAGCGTCACCCAGACGCCGACCACCAGCGGCACCAGCGGGTCAGGCACCCTGACCGGCCCGATCCAGGTCGCACCTGCCGCCAACGCACCGGTCTCCGCCGACGGCAGCGGTTCGGGCAGCGGCAGCGTCACCCAGACGCCTACCACAGGCGGCGGCACCAGCCAGGGCAGCAGCACCGGCCTGACCGGACCGATCCAGGTCGCACCCACCGCCAACGCACCGGTCTCCGCCGACAACGGCAGCTCCGGCAGCGGCAGCGTCAGCCAGACGCCTACCGCAGGCGGCAGCAACCAGTCGGGCACCCTCACCGGGCCCATCCAGGTCGCACCCACCGCCAACGCGCCAGTCTCCGCCGACTCCACGGGGTCCAGCAGCGGCACGGTGACCCAGACACCCACCGCGAGCGGAGGCACCAGCCAGGGCAGCAGCACCGCCCTGACCGGGCCGATCCAGGTCGCGCCGGCGGCCAACGCACCGGTCTCCCCCGACGGCGGCAGCTCCGGCGGCGTCACCCAGACGCCCACCACAGGCGGCAGCAACCAGTCGGGCACCCTCACCGGGCCCATCCAGGTCGCGCCGGCCGCGAACGCACCGGTCTCAACCGCGAGCAGCGGGGGAGCTGGCAGCGGCACGGTCACGCAGACGCCGACGGCATAACCGCGCGAATTGGGCCCGTGGCGTGGCGCTAGTGGAGGCGATTCCGATGAAGAGGTGATGCATGCGGCTTCTGGGCCCGGGCTGCCCGGCCCGGGCCCGGAGCCCTCAACGTCGCCCGGCGTGAGAGCAGCCGGCGTGTGGTGGGATGCGCATACGTCCAGCGCACGCTCGGACAGCTGGGCGAGGACGGCAAATCTGGGCGGACGAATTCGCCGGATGCTGTCAGTGACGGTAGTGGCGGAGCCGGCCTGAGCCGCGCGAGTAACCGCCTGACCAGTGTGGACCCTGGGCATCGCATCTTTGGCCGGTCAGGTGAGCAGGTACCGCAGCAGTGCGGTTACGGCTACTCCGCAGCCAACGGCGAGCAGCATGGGTGCCCTGAGCGCGCGCGCCAGGCCCGCTGCGCCGACACCGAGCACTTGCTGCCAGTTGACGTCGCTCCAGGCGGTCCCGCCGAGATTAACGACGATCAGGCCGGCGAGCAGCGCGGAGGCCATCAAGCTGATGACCTTCACGGCGCGAGGCGGAAGCTGCCGGTCACCGAGCGCGAGGGGCCCGCCGGCCTTCATCGCCCAGTTCGCGGCGGTAACCGCGAGCACTGGCAGCCAGAGGATCATGAGGTCCTTCTTGAGCGCTGCGCTGACGGACTGCGTCCGTGGACGGCGCCGATAAGGGCCGCCGCGGTGGCGCCCAGCAGCGCATTACCGGGGTTGGTGACGAACAGCAGTGCCGCGGCGATGCCGGCCCCCAAGATCGCGGCAACGACGGCTCGCTGGGACTTGCGGAGTTCGTCCAGAACGAGCATCAGGAAGAAGGCCGGGAACACGACATCGGCGCCGAGGGCGTGCATCAGCTGGGCCGATGGCGCGGCGAGCAGGCCGGCGGCGGTTCCGCTGACCCAGCACGTCCATTGCGGGATGCTGGCACCGATGACCCGCGCGACGTCGAACCGCCCGTTTCCGCGGTGTCCCACCGCAAACGACGCATCCAGCAGCGCTTGGGCTTGCAGGGCCCGCCGCAGTCGGCCACCGCGCAGGCTGTCGTTGAGCGCCACGCTCATGACGAGGTAGCGGGCGTTGATCAGGACCGCTGCGGCGACCGCTGCCACGGCGCCTCCGGCTGGCAGCGTGGTCAGCAGCGTGAACTGCGCCGAGCCGGAACACGCAAGCATCGAGAAGACCAGCGGCACGGCGCCGCCCCAGCCCTCGGCGCTCGCCGCGGCTCCGTAGGCCAGCCCCAGCACGAACGTCGCCGCGCCCGGGCCAGCTCCCAGACGCATCCCGTCGATGAGCGCGCCGCTGCCGGTGCGTGTGCTGCTCAATGCGAGGTTCCCCACGCCGTGAACCTAACATGCTTCAGCGGGTTAGACTATTAGAATTAGGTGGGCCGCGGAGCATCGGGAGGACGCGGATGAGCACCACCAGCACCCCGGCACCGGGCCTCGTCGGCGGTCACGTCGCGCTTGACCTGGTCAACACCGTCTCCTGGCGCCTGGACAAGAACCGCTGGCGCGACGACCTGCCTGACTACGCCGCGCTGATCGGTTGGTGCCAGCACGCCGGCCTGCTCGATCCCGGCACGGCCCACCGGCTGCTGGCCGGGGCGCCTGGCCACCCGCGGCTTACCCAGCAGACCATGCACGATGTCCGCACGCTCCGCGAGTACAGCCACACGCTGCTCGCCAAACTCGTGGATGACGGGGAACCCGCCCGCGTTGTCGTGACCCCGCCGGGCTTGCGTGCCCTGCTGCTCGACGCGCTCGCCCATAGCGAGCTGACCGGGCCGCCGATGCGCTGGCAGCTCACGCCGGACCAGCACCCCGACATCCCGCGGCTGCTCGCGCTCCAGGTGCTGGACCTGCTGCAATCCCCGGAACTGCGCCTGCTCGGCCGGTGCCGCGGGCCCGGCTGCGGCTGGCTCTTTCTCGACCGCACCCGCAGCCACACCCGCCGCTGGTGCAGTTCCAGCGACTGCGGCAACCGCGAGCGAGCCCGCCGGCACTACACCCGCCGCCGGGACCAGCCCGGGCGCGAGCCGCGCACCCCCGGCGCAGCACGAAGCGAGGCGAAACCCCGGCATTGACCGGCGCTCGGAGGATGGATCAGCTCAAGGGGCTAGCGTTTCTTCCCATTGGGAGAAGACGGGGATCGATACGGTCAGGCTGCACAGGTCGGTCGAGATCGTGGCCGGACAAAGCGGCTGAAGGTAACTATCCACATGATTGATCTCATTACCCGCTAGGTTAATCAACTGGCCGGCCACGTGGTTGTAGAACAGTTCATTGGCGTCGTCTGCCTGGCAGCTATCCCAGTAAAGATAATCGTTCCCGGTCGGGTCCGCTGGGGCCCAGTTGAGGCACTGGCCATATTCTTCGGACTCAAGCTCCCACCAGGCGTTACCGTTAGGTGTTACGTACCTGTTAATGAACAGTATTGCCTGCCCTGCGCCCAAGTACGCGGGAGAGCCATGCGCGGAAGGTTCCAAACAGTACACGGTGCCACTTGACAAAGAATAGCACAGGAGGTAACCGGTCTGGGCGCTCGCTGCAGGAATCCCGGTCAAAAGCAAAAGCGCGACTGCGGCTGTTACCGCTGCCACTCGTTTTGTTGTGCCAAAAGAGCTCGCGTGTGTCTTGATGATCGGGTATTTACGCGCTAGTTTCACCGGTGCATCCTTCATTTGATTGCCCCTAGCCCGATTGCTAACCGGTTCATGCCGCAGGCGCGGGCCGGCCTGGTGCGGACGCCCTTCTCCCCACGCGGCCTGCGCAGCCTAGTTTGGCTCGCACCGCTAACACCCCGTTAATATTCGATCATGAAGGGTGCTCGACGGAGGCTGCCAGGCGTGGACGGACTTACCGAGTTACCCCACTAAGTGCCGCGGTCAGCGGGCTGGCCGTTGTGTGGCCACGAGCGGGATGAAGATGTCGTCGACGATCTGGCGCAGGACGTGGTCGGGGACAGGTTTGAGCGTCATCATCATTTCCTGGCGGAACAGGGCAAAGGGGAGATCGATGATCCGGGGGGTGAGCCGGGCTTGGTCGATCTCCCCACGCTCGACGGCGCGCTTGACCACCTTCTCGACCGCGGAGCCGCGCTGGCCCATGAACTCGTCGCGTAGCTCGGCCGGGGTGGGGCCGGTCTGGTTGTAGTAGCTGCCGAGCATGCTGCTCACGAGGGCAGCCATGGGGTTGCGGGTGGTGTTGGCGTGGGTGAGCAAAGCGAGAAGGTCACCCCGCAGGGTGCCGGTGTCGGGACTGGGCGGCGGGTCGGCGGCCCCCCGGTGGCGGACGGTGGCCCGCAGCAGGTCTTCGCGGGTCTTCCAGCGGCGGTAGAGCACGGGCTTGCTGGTCCGGGCGCGGGCGGCGACGGTGTCGATGGTGAAGTGCTCGTAGCCCTCGGCGGTCAGCTGTTCCCACGCGGCGTCGAGGATCGCCCGTTCGAGCTCGGCGCCGCGGCGGCGGGTGTGCTTGTCACCGGCCTGCTCGCTGTGGTTGCCCGGGATCGTGCCCACTGCCGTATTCTCGCCGCCCTGGCGACCTTGGCTGCAACCGGCTGTCGCTGGGAGCGGCCGCATGTCAGTCGCGAGCTGCCGCTCGCGCGGCGGGGAGGGCGAGGGCGGGAACGAGTGCCGCGACGGTTATGCCGATCGCCCACCAGAACGCACCCCGGAAGGCGCCGGTGGCACCGTGCGCCAGGAGGGACTGGAGGGCGACGGCAACGATCGCGGTGCCGAAGGAGGCGCCGACCTGCTGGGTGATCCGGGTGTTCATGGTGGCGTGGGGAATGCCTGCCAATGGAACGTCCTGGTAGGCGACCGACATCGGCGGCACGAGCACGGTGCCGATCCCGAAGCCGCGGACCAGGAGCACGGCGCCGAGCAGCCACAGGCTGGTGTGCGGGCCGGCGAACGCGAACGGCACGGTCGCGACGGCTGCCAGCAGGAAGCTGGCGATCGTGACCAGGCGGGCGCCGAGCCGGGCGACGAGCTTGCCGACCACGAAGCGGGCGGCCAGCGAGCCAACGCCTTGGGGGATAAGCAGCAGCCCGGCGTGCAGCACGCTCTCGCCGCGCAGCTGCTGGTAGTAGAGCGGCAGCAGGAACATGCCGGCGTACATGGCCGCGCCGGCAGTGAACAAGACGGCGGAGGCGGTCCCGAGCGAACGCAGCCGCAGCAGCCGCACGTCCACGACCGGATGCCGGTCGCCGGGCCGCGAGGCCCAGGCGATGAACGCGCCGAGCAGCGCGATCCCGGCCAGCAGTGGGACGAGCACCCCGGCGTGGCTGATCCCGCCGTCCTCGGAGAGGTTCGAAAGGCCGAGCAGGATTCCGGCCAGCGCGGGCGCGAGCAGGCCGAGCCCGGTCACGTCCAGGCGAGGCCGCCCGGCGGCGGGATCTGGGCGGTCGGAAGGCAACAGCCGCCAGGCGAGCGCCAATCCGACCGCGATCACCGGCACATTGACCAGGAACAGCCAGCGCCAGCTCAGCCAGTTCAGGATCACCCCGCCGATCACCGGGCCGAGGATCGGCCCGAGCGCCAGCGGCAGGCTGACCGTGGCGATCAGGCTGCTGCTGGCGTGCCCGCCCGCGGCCTTGACGCCCAAGGTCTGCATCAGCGGGAAGATCAGGCCGGCGGCGAAGCCCTGCAGCACGCGAAACCCGATCAGGCTGGCGGCGCTCCAGGACAGCGCGCACAGGACCGACCCGACGACGAAGATCACCAGCGCGGCCATCCAGGCACGTTTGCCGCCCCACCGGGTCTCTGCCCATCCAGTGACCGGGATCGCGACCGCCATTGCCAGCAGGTAGCCGGTCGTGACCCACTGGATCGTGCCGTCCGTGGAGTGCAGCCTGACGACCAGCGTGTGCAGCGCCAGAGTCACCATCGTCGAGTCCAGGATCGCCGCGATCCCGCCGACGATCAGCGCCAGCAAGGCGCTCCGGACCTCCGGAGCCAGCTTCGCCGCGTTATCTGCGCGTTCAACCGTCATCTTGGTCACTGCGATCTCCGGTCCATCTAGATACTAAGTAGGATCTTATATCGACCGAGGCGGCTGTGACAAGATACTATCCGGTTTCTTAAATGCGATCGCGGATTGGCCGCGGCGGAGCTGCTGGGCGAGCGGCCGAACCTCGGCTGAGAACCTGCTGGGACTACATCGAGCGGCATCGCATCGCCCGAGAGCGCGAGTCCAGGTGGTCCTGGCCCGGTGAACTCGAGAGGTACTGTCGGCGACGCTGCGGACTAGAACCGGGCGGAGAGCCCGCCGTCGACCGTGATCACCTGGCCGGTGGTGTACGTGTTCGAACCGCTGGCGAGCCAGACCGCCACCTCGGCTATCTCGTCCGAGTCCGCGGCGCGCCCGATCGGCAGCCTGCCGTCTCGCACGTAACCGGTCTTGAACCAGTCGGTCTCCAGCTCGTTGACCCCGTTGACGATTGACATCCGCGTCGCCACGAAACCGGGTGCGATGGCGTTCACCAGCACGCCGGAGGCAGCAAGCTCGATCGCGGCGGTTCGGGTAGCGGCCTCCAGCCCCGCCTTGGACACGTCATAGGCGAGCGAGCCGGCTTCGCTGAGGCGGCCGTGGATGCTCGTCACGTTGACCACCCGCCCGTAGCCCGAGGCTCGCATCGGGCCGCAGAGCTCTCGCATGAGCAGCACCGGTGCGTGCAGGTTGACGGACAGCGTCCGGTGGTATTCGGCCAAGTCCAGTTCGGTCGTGACCGCCATCGATGCGACACCGGCGCAGTTGACGAGGATGTCGACGCGGCCGAGCCGGCCGACGGCCCGGGCGGCAGCGTCGATCACCGCGCCCGCATCCGCGAGGTCCACCAGCAGCGTATCGATCCCGCCCGCGTCTTCTACGTCCATGACCAATACGCCTGCGCCCCCGTCGCGCAGCCGGCGTGCGATGGCCGCGCCGATGCCGTTGCTGCCGCCCGTGACCACCGCGGCACGGCCGTCGAGGCCGGTCAGTCCGGCGCCGCGGCCGGCGTCGCCGGTCATGGCGCCAGCTCGGGGGTGCGGTAGAGCGTCCGGCCTTCGACGGTCACGTCGACGTCGAGGAGATAGGGGCGGACCGCGTCCAGGTCCAGCGTCATGCCGAGGCCGGGCAGGGCCGGCGCGGCGATCTGGCCGTTGCCGTCGACCGTGATCCGGTTGCTCGTCAGCGCGGTGGCGAGCGTCTTGGCCTCCACCGGGTATTCGCACAGCCAGTCGTCGCCGGAGCCGGCAAAGGGCTGCAGCGACGCGCTGAGCGCGAGATGAGAGGTGAACGTGTGGTTCACGAACCGCACCCCGCGTTCACGGGCGTACTCGGCGACCCGGAACGCGTCGCCGATGCCGCCGACCCGGCCGGTGTCGATCTGGACAAATCCGATCCCGCCGTAGTCGATCAGGTGCTCGGCCAGCTGCGGGTTGTGCGCGCCCTCGCCGGCGGCGAGCCTGACCGGCCCGCTGAGGCGGGCGAGCGCCTGGTAGGCGCCCAGCGCGCCGGACACGAACGGTTCCTCAAGCCACAGCACCTTTGCCTGCTGCAGGCTGGGCAGCCGAAGCGCGGCAGCATCGAG
Organism: Streptosporangiaceae bacterium; assembly: GCA_030041195.1. The sequence goes on from JASHOI010000367.1 coordinate 14,085, forward strand.
GTTCTCCCCCCACACCGTTCCGGCGTCGACGAGCAGCACGGCGTCGTCGCCGAGCCCTTCCCTGGCGGCATGGATCTGATCAGCGTCGGCAGCCACCGTCGACCGGCCGTACGGGCCCCAGCCGAACTTCACCGCGCGGAAGTCCCGCGCACGCAGGTCACGCGCCTTATCGAGGGTCTGTTCCGGCGTGTCACCGAACAGCGCCGAGGCGTACGGGGTTTTCGGCGTAGCCGTGCGGTGGCCGAGCAGGACATGGACGGGCTCGCCCATCGCCTTGCCGAGCAGGTCCCACAGGGCGATCTCGATCCCCGACAGTGTGTGGTCGGCCTGCAGCAGGTCGAGGCTGCGCGCGCGTACCTCGCGCACGATCCGCCCGATGTCGGCGGGGGTGTCCAGGCGCTGGCCGATAACGGAGTCCAGCACCGGATGGCACGCGCTGTGGGACATCGGGCACACCAGGCTGGCGATGGAGGTGAGCGGTGAGGCCTCGCACTCGCCCCAGCCAGTGTGATCACCGGCGCGCACCCGGATCAGCAGCATGTCCTGGCTGCCGTCGCCGATGTCGAGCACCTCGGGCATCGACAGGTAGAACGCGTCGACCGCGGTGATCTTCATCCAGCGCTCCCCTCGACGGACCCGTCCGGATGTACCGCGGTCACGGCGCTGATCCCGCGGTACGGCACGGCGGTCACGGTGGTCTGCACGGTCTGCCCCGCCTGGAGGGTGCGGTGCGTTCCGGCCGCCACGCCCTCGGCGAGGCTGACCGGGTAGCCGGTGCACGGTTCGAGGATGAGTACTTCGAGCCCGCGCCAGCCACCGTATGACGCGAACGTCCAGCACGACGGGAAGGCCTCGGCGTCGAACGCCAGGCCGAGGCCAACGCCATCGGCATAGGTCACGGCGCACCAGCCGGACGCGAGCTCCGTGGCGTACTGGAACTCGGCCACGTCCGATTCGGGCGGGAGCGTCAGCCGCATATCGTGCGCCTGGCCATCGCCGTCCACGAGTTCGGGCCACCGGTACCGCCCGTCCGGCGTCCGGCCGCGCGGCTTGCCGAAGCCATCCACCAGCACCGTCGTCGCCGGCAGGTCCAGCCGGGCCGGCTGCCCCAGCGGCACCGCGACGTGCTGCTTCCACAAGTAGGGCAGCGCGTGCCGGGAGTCGTTTACCAGCTGCCAGCGCACCTCCACGGCGCGTCGCCCGGACCGCAGCACCACCGTCTTGCGCACCAGGCAGCCAGATATTGGTGTCCGGCAGGTCAGGACGACGCCGACAGCGTCATCCCCGGGGCGATCGACGGACCAGTCCCACGGCGAGCTCCACAGCTCCCCGTGATCCGGGTACGCCTCGCCACGGATCTCCTCTGGCATGTCGTTGGGGAACAGCTCATCCCAGCCGCCGAAGAACACGTCATCGTAAACGGCGCCGAACGGCACCTGCCGGGGCTTGATGCGCGGGTTGTGCCACAGGAAGTCGCGGTCGCTCCGGGTGTCGGTCAGCTGCCAGATCTTGCCGCCCAGCTCCGGCAGGATGACCACGCGCAGCTCGTCGGTGCTCAGCACCAGCGCCCGCAGGCCCCGGTACGTCCACTCGTCGGTGACGCGCACGGTCAGGTACCGGTCCCCGCCGCGCCGACGGTCGCGCGCGCCGCGGAAGCCGAGGCAGCCGAGGCAGCGGAAGCCGACGCAGCCGGGGCAGCCGGTGCATCGGTGGCTTCCGGAGCCAGCAGCACCTTCACGGCGGCGTCGCCGTCGATCAGCCGCTGATACCAGGGCGCCCCGTCCGCCAGCGGTGTCACGACCACCCCGTCCCGCAGGCCGATCCGCCGCTCGGCGAGCCACCGCAGCGCGGTGCGGAAACTCGGCACCGGGTACGCGAATACGCCGCGGATCGACAGCTCGGAGCGGACCACCGTGTTCAGCGGCAGTTCGGTCAGGTCGGTGTGCAGCCCGACGGCGAGGACCTGGCCGCCGACGACCGTGCTCGCCACGCACGTCCGCCGCGTCTCGGCGCTGCCCACCGCGTCGAAGGCCAGGTCGACGCCGCGCCCGCCGGTGGCCTGGCGGACCGCCTCGACGGCCCGCTGCTCGTCGGCCGGAACGGCCGTGCAGCCCATCGCGGCCGCCATCGCCAGCCGGTCCGGGTTGCGGTCGCTGACGAACCGCTGCGCCACCCCGAACACGCCGAGGACCTGAAGGATGAACAGCCCGATCGGGCCGGCGCCGACCACCAGCGCCGACGCGCCGGGACGCGCGCCGCTGAGCTCGACCGCGTGCACCGCGCAGGCGGCCGGCTCGGTCATGGAGGCGTCGCGCAGCTCGATGCCGTCCGGCAGCTCCAGCACGTTCGCCGCGGGCACGTTCACGTACTCGGCGTTGCTGCCCGGCAGCGAGGCGCCGAGCAGCAGCCGGCTCTGGCACAGCTGCTGCCGGCCCGTGACGCAGAACTCGCACCGGCCGCAGGACACCAGGGGGTTCGCGGTGACCGCGGTGCCCGGCGCCAGCCCGCTCGACGCGGCCGCTCGAGCGCCGATCGCCGCGACGTGCCCGGACAGCTCGTGGCCGAAGACCAGCGGCGGCTTGCGCAGGCTGTTCATGCCCAGGTAGCCGCTGAGTTCGGACCCGCAGATACCGGAGTACGCGACGCGGATCGATACGTCGTCGGGTCCCGGGGCGGGGGGATCGAGATCCTGCATCGCCATGTGCCGCGGGGCGAGGTACACCAGTGCCTTCATCAATCAGACTCCGATCTGCTCGGCAGGCATCCGCGAGGGGAGACCGATATTGCTGGCGAGCGTGCCCGGCTCGAACCATTCCGCGGTGGTCAGCGTGGCATCCAGGCGCGTGAGCACGGCGCTGAGCGCCGGCAGGAACTTCGCCGCCAGGTCGGCTGCCCGGATCCGCAGCACCGGAACGGTGATGCTCAGCCCGTAGCTGGTGTCGCAGATCCGGCCGGCCACCCCGATGCAGCAGACGCCTGGCGTCGACTCCTCGCTTTCGGTGGCGTACCTGCGTTCCCTGATCCCGGCCAGCTCCGTGAGCAGGTCAGTTCGGCTGGTGAGGGTGTGGGGGGTCAATACCGCCAGCCGGCTCGGGTAGAGCGACTCGACCTCGGCGTCGGCTTTCAGGGCGAGCATCGCCTTTCCCAGCGCGGTCGCATAGGCAGGCTTCCGGCTCCCTATGCGCGCCGTGTAGTGAAGCGCGTCCTGAGAGTAGTCGCGGCGGTCGAGATAGAGGACGTCGCCCCCGTCGAGCATGCCGAAGTGGCAGGCTTCGCCGAGCGAGAGCAGTTCGTCGAGGAGCGGCGAGGCGGCGCTGCGCAGGGACACCGGCGCCCGCACTGCGGTGCCGACCTCGAACGCCGAGATGCCGATTTCGTAGCCATGCGCGGAGCGCCGGACGAAGTCCGCGGCTTCGAGGCTGGCGAGCAGCGTGTGCAGGGTTCCTTTGGGGATCTTGCTCTGCGCCTGCATCTCGGCGAACCGGAGAGGCCGGCGCGCCTGGGCCAGCAATCGCAGCAAGCCCAGGGCCCGGTCCACGCTGTTGTTGGTCCGCGACGCCATTCATCCATCCAGTTCGTATATACGAACTTAGTTCGCGCATGCCGTGAGCGGGACACTTTCACCTGGTGGCGGGCGCTGTCAAGAGGCTCCACAGCCGCGGACGCGCCCGGATACCGCCTGGTCCGGCCAGGTGCCGCGCCGGGCCTGCCGGCTCACCGCCGGGCTGGTGGTCCGACTATTGACACTTTTTCCAGCATGGGGTTCAATCTCCCTAGGTTGGAACTGTGTTCCATTTATCGGAACAAAAAATGATAACCGCGATCGTGTGCGGACCGGCGATTGCGGTTCCTGCGCAGCGGTAACCGTCTTGCCGACGCTGCCGCCGCGACGCGCGGCGAGCAGGGAACAGCAAGCACTGAAAGCTGTCCCGTTCCCCGCCGCACTCGCCCGGAGCGTGGTTCTGGCGGACCGGGGAGCCGGTCAGTCGCCCAGCACAACGCCAGGCACCGAGCCTGATCCGGACACGAGGTTGGAACACATGAACAATCAGAAGCGCCGCTTCGCACGCGCAGGGGCATTGCTTGCGGTGGTGGCCCTGGCCACCGCGGCGTGTGGCTCGAGCTCGGGATCATCCGGCAGCGCGAACGGAAAGACCACGATCACGATCTGGAACGACGCGCTGGCGGCATCGTCGAGCACCGTGCCGCAGTCAAAGTCGTTCCTCACCAAGGGCGTCGCGCTGTTCGAGAAGCAGAACCCCAACATCAACGTCAAGATCATCCCGGAGCCGTTCGCCGCCTCGACCAGCTTCGAGACCCTGCTCCGGTCCGCGGAACTCGCCGGGACCACGCCGGACATCGGCCAGCTCTACGTCGGCGGCCAGGTGCTGCAGAACGCGAAGTACCTGCTCCCGCTCAACAAGTACCTGTCGAAGTCCTACATCAACTCGCTCACCGGATGGCAGTTCGTCTCGGCCAACTTCAAGCAGGGCGGAACGATCTACGCGGTCCCCTACGGCGCCGGCTACTACTACACCGTCTACTACAACAAGTCGTTGTTCAAGAAGGCGGGCGTGACCGGCCCGTTCCCGACCACCTGGGCCGGCCTCCTGGCCCTCGGGAAGAAGATCAAGGCCAAGGGCATCACGCCGTTCGAGTTCGGCGAAAAAGAGGGCTACATGGGCGCGTGGACCCAGGACTCGCTGATCTCAGGGCTGGTCGGCGACCAGGGCGTGCTCGCGATGTACAACGGCAAGGCGTCGCTGAACTCGTCGACGCTGCTGGACGCGTACAACGCCTGGCATGACATGTACGCCTCCGGCATCACGAACTCCAACGCCCCCTCGCTCAGCTACACGACGGCCATCGCGGACTACGCCGCCGGCGACGCGGCGATGACGATCACCGGCCAGTTCTACGACACGCAGATCGAGAACGGCCTGGGCAAGACCAACGTCGGCCTGTTCCCGGTGCCGACGCTGCCGGGCTCGAAGTACCCGAACGTGCTGTCCGGCGGGCCCAACAACTCCTACGTCATCTTCAAGACCACCACTCACGTGGCCGACGACATCAAGCTGATCAAGTTCCTCACGTCGCTGCAGGTGCAGGAGCTGTCGGTCAACGAGCTGGGCCAGCTGCCCAACAACACGTCGTTCGTGACCACCCCGGCGTTCACCGCCGCGCAGCCGCTGCTCTCCGACATGTACGGCTACATCAAGCAGAACTACGTGCTCTCCGAGGCGTTCGACAACGTGATGCCGGGGAGCATCTGCTCCTACTGGTACCAGACCAACTCCGGCGTGTTCTCCGGCACGCTGAGCCCGTCCAGCGCCGCAGCGAGCATGCAGTCCCAGATGCAGAGCTACCTGGCCTCCTCCTCGTCATAGCCGCCGCGCCGCAACACCGACCGAATGAGGTGAGCAACCGCACATGGCGGCGAGGATGGTGCCGGAGGACACCGACAGTACGACGACGGGCCTGAACGCCAACGCCCCGGCCAGATCGCCAAACCAGCGGGCGAACTGGCTGGGGCGGAGGCGCAAGCGGCGCGTGTTCCCCTACCTCGCGCTCATTCCCGCGACCCTGTTCGTGGTGCTGCTCATGGTGCTGCCGATAGGCGAAACCATCGAGCACAGCTTCACCAACTGGGACGGGCTGACGAGCAACTTCATTGGGCTGCAGAACTTCACCCTGATCATCCGCAACCCGATCATCGCCGAGGTCTTCCTCAACTCGCTGATCTTCCTGCTGTCGGTTCCGCTCATTCTGATCGCGTCCCTGCTCGTGGCCGTCCTGGTCTACGAGAAGGTGCCGGGCTGGCGCGTCTTCCGGTTCCTGTTCTTCATCCCGAACGTGCTCTCGCCGGCGATCGTCGGCGCGCTGTTCAGCACGTTCTTCCTGCCCGGCGGGGCCGCGGATGAGCCGCTGCGGGCGCTGGGCCTCGGGTCGTTCGCCTGGCTGTCACATCCGTGGACGGCGCGGATCGTGGTCATCCTCGCCCTGGTGTGGACGTCGTTCGGGTTCGGGATGGTGGTGATCCTGTCCGCGATGACCACGATCGACACCGCGCTCTACGACGCCGCCGCGATCGACGGAGCCTCCTGGTGGCGCCGGCTGTGGTCGATCACGATCCCGATGATCTCGGGCTCTCTGCAGTTCCTCAGCGTGATCAACGTGATCTACACGTTCACGTCGTTGTTCAGCTTCGTCTACGTGATCACCGCGGGCGGCCCGGGCTTCGCGACCACAACCGTCGACTACTACACCTACCTGACCACCTTTGAGAACGGCCAGTTCGGGTACGGTTCCGCGCTGGCCGTCATGCTCTTCCTGATCGTTCTGGTGCTGACCATCGCCCAGATCAAGCTGTTCCCGCAACGCGAAGTCCAGCAGGGAGCCTGACGTGACCTCACGCCTGTCCCGTTCTCTCGTCTTCCTGGGCCTCTGCCTGATCGGGATCTCAACGGTCTACCCGCTGATCTTCATGGCGCTGAACACGATGCGCTCGTCGACGGCGTTCGAGGTGAACCCGTACGGCCTGCCGAACCACCTCAGCTGGGACAGTTTCAGCACGCTGTTCTCGCAGGTTCCGTTCCTGTCCAGCATCCTGCATTCGTTCATCGTCGTCGTTCCCGCGGTGCTGCTCGCGACGCTGTCATCGGCGCTCGCGGCGTTCGTGTTCACCAAGACCCCGGTCAAGTTCGGCAACGTTCTTTTCTGGGTGATGCTGATGATCATGTTCATGCCGGGCATCGTGGTTCTGCTGCCGCTGTACGTGGAGGTCGCACGCGCCGGCCTGGCCAACAACTTCACGCCAGCGATCTTCATCTACACCGCGATCAACATCCCGTACGGCACCTACCTGCTGCGGTCGAACTTCAGGGCAATCCCGGATTCCCTCGTCGAGGCATCCCGCGTCGACGGGGCGAGCTGGGCGAGGATCTTCCTAAAGGTGATCCTGCCGATCGCCCGGCCGGGAATCTTTACCGTCGGGATCCTCACGTTCCTGAACATCTGGAACGACCTGTTTATCAGCCTGGTCCTGCTCCATTCACCGACGAATGAGATGGTGACACCGACACTCGCGCAGCTGAGCGGGAAGTTCTCGACCGACATCCCGGTGCTGATGGCCGGGCTCCTGCTCGGCTCGATACCGACTTTGGCCCTCTACTTCGTCACCGCGCGGGTGTTCATCCGCGGCATGCTCAGCGGGGCCATCCGCTGATGTATGGCGGTGCCGCAGTGCTGCAGATGCTCCAAGACCACGGGGATAGAAGCTCCAAGACCACGGCGATCATGATGCCTTGTTCTGTTTATCGGAACATCGGTCCATGGTTTGAGTCGGACTATATTTAAGTGCGCGAAGAAGCGCATCCGGCTGCAGAAGCGGAGAAGAGTCGGATGGCAACGCCGACGCAGATAACCGACGGTGATAAAGCAGCGGGCCCCGCCGCCGCCAACGGGGCCGACCGGGTGCTCGCGACCATGCGTCTGCTCGGATCGTTCCCCGGCGGGATCGGGCTCAACGAGCTGGCGAAGCGGCTCAACTCGCCGAAGTCGAGCATCCACCGGGCGCTGGCGGCGCTGCGCCGGGCCGGGCTTGTCGAGCAGGACCCCGAGGGCAGATACCGGCTCGGCTACGGGTTCCTGAAGCTCGCGTTTTCCTACTATGAAGAACTCGACGAGGTCGGCCGGATCCGCCCGGTGCTGACCAGCCTGGCCACAACGTTCGGTGAGACCGCCCATTACGCCGTGCTCGACGGGAGCGAGGTCGTTTACCTGGCGAAAGTCCAGCCAGCCGGGGCACGTTTCCAGATGACCTCGGTCATTGGCGGGCGCAACCCGGCGCACTGTACCGGCCTGGGAAAGACCCTGCTGGCTTACACCCTGACCACCAGGGACGCCGTCGACGAGTTTGTGAGCAAGTACGGGCCGCTGGAGCGGCGCACCCCGCACACCATCACCACAGCCGTCGACCTGCACCGCGACCTGGAGCGCATCCGCGACCGCAGTTACGGCCTCGACCGGGAAGAGAACGAGCCGGGCATCAACTGCCTCGCGCTGCCCCTGTTCCGGACCTCCGGTTCTTCTCCCGACGGCGCGGTGAGCATCACCGCGATCGCGCAGCGGTTTCCGCTAGATCGCCTGATCGCCGCGGCTGACGACGCAAAAAGCCTTGTCCGGGAGAAGCTCGGCGACGTTGTCAAATAAAGCTAAGCGCGTTTGCCGACTTTCCCGGCGAAGCGCCGAGACGAATCTGGTTACGCATCAGAAATTGCCGCGAAAGCTGGGCGCCGTCGCTGACTGGGAGCCGGTGAGCGGATTCGAACCGCTGACCTGCCGTTTACAAGACGGCTGCTCTGCCAACTGAGCTACACCGGCGCGAGGCTCGCTGCATGTTAGCTCACCGTGGGGCCGGCTTGCTTATCGCTGGCCGGGCTGCTCGGCGCAGGATCGCGGGCCCGGCGCGGCCGCCGCGGCTATCCGGCGTAGGTAGCCGTGCCGCCACTCATGACCTCGTTCATCGCCGCGGCCAGTTCTGCTGCCTCGGCCGGGGCCAGACCCGCAGTCGTGATGCGGATCCCGGAAGGGGCGCGCAACCGGTAGTGCTCGCCCGGGCTCACCGCCCAGCCTCGGTCGAGGAGCTGCTGCACGGTTGGCACCTCCTCGGCGACCGGCACCCAGACGCCGAGGCCGCTGGCGCCGTATGCGGTGATGCCGTATCCGGCAAGCGCCTCGACGAGGGCGCTGCGGCGCTGCGCGTAAGTGCGCTCGGCGCGCGCAAGCAGTTTCCCGGTCGCGGAGCTCCCCCACAGACGGCTGGCGGTCTGCTGGAGCAGGTGGCTCACCCACCCGGCACCCAGCAGCTGCCGCCCCTCGACGCGGCTGATCGTGAGCGGATCGCCGGCCATGGGCGCGACACGCAGGTCGGGGCCGAGCACCTTGGAGAGGGAGCGGATCACCACCCAGCGCGCGCTGGCCTCGTGCAACGGTACGTAGGGCGCGCCCGCCACGGCGGCCACGTAGTCGTCCTCGATGACCACGGCATCGGGATGCCGGCCCAGCAGCTCGCGCAGCAGGCCCGCGCGCTCCGCATCGAGAGCCGCCCCGGTCGGGTTCTGGCCCCGGGGCGTGACGATGACCGCCCGCGCGCCGCGCTCCAGGGCCCGGGCGAGCTCGGCGGGCACCGGCCCCCGCTGATCGACGCGCACCGGCTCGGGCTGCAGCCCGAGCGCCTGGACAAGGTCGGTGATGCGCGGCCAGGTCGGGTCCTCGACGGCCACCCGGTCGCCGGGCCGCAGCTGCGTCTGCAGGACCCGCTCGATCCCGTCAAGCGCACCGCCGGCCACGGCGATGTCCCCGGTGATCCCATCGGCCGCGAACCCGGCCTCGGCCAGCTCCACGAGCCGGGCCAGCTTCACCGGCCCGCCGTAGAGCTTGTGCCCGGAATCGAGACTGGCCAGGGCCGGCCCGAGCGGCGGCAGCAGCGCCGGGTCGGGATTGCCGCTGGCCAGGTCCCGCACGTCGGGCGGCAGCGGCCGTGCGCCACGCACGCGCAGCGGCGGCTGCGGCGTCACAACGGTCCCGCGGCGGCTGTTGGCGCTCACCAGCCCGCGCTGCCTGAGCACGCGGTAGGCGGCGGCGACCGTGGCCGGGCTCACCGCGAGCTCGGCAGCCAGCTCGCGGACCGTCGGCAGCCGCGCGCCAGGCTCGAGCCCGCCGCCGGCTATCGCGGCCTCGATCGCCCCGGCGATCGCCGCGGCGCCCGCGCCCCGTTCGATGTATTGTGTTAGATGAAACATAGAATTGTACTATAACAAATTTTAGGCGTGGGCGGGCAATCTGCGGAAGCTGAGATGGACGAGCTACATCGCCGGCTCTCCAGGGAGTGGCAGGCCGAGTTTCAGGAGCGGGCGCTGCGCCACCGGCTGGCGCGTGAGGGCCTGGCCGCCAGGCGGGCCGGGGCTCGTGCGCCGCACGAACGCGACTGCAGAATTGCCCGCCTGACCGCGTCGGTGAGCCTGGGCCTCTCGCGCGAGCTGTGGCTCGTCGAGATCGGGATCTTCCTGAACATGCTCGGCTACGGCGCCGTGCTGCCGTTCGAGATCATCTATCTGCACGATGGCCGCGGGTTCAGCCTGGGCGTGGCCGGGCTGGTCGTCGGCGTTATCACCGGCGCCGCGGTCGTGACCTCGCCGCTGGCGGGGCCGGTGATCGACCGGTTCGGGGCCCGCGTCACCACCGCCGTCGCCGGAGCGGCACTCGCCGCCGGCTATGCCGGCCTGGCGTTTGCGCACTCACCAGCCGAGGCCTTCGCGGCCGCAGCCGTCGCCGGCGCCGGAAACGGCGCGCTGAACCCGGGCCAGTCGACGCTGATGACCGTGCTCGCTCGGGCCGACCTGCGCCATCGCGCAACCGCCGTCTCCCGGGTCGCCGCGAACGCCGGGATCGGGATCGGCGGCGCGCTCGGCGGGCTTGTCGCGGCCTACGGCCTGACCGGGTTCGTGGCGCTGTTCCTGGTCAACGCCGTCACGTACCTGGCCTACGTGTGCGTCCTTGTCGCGGTCGTGCGCGATGCCCCGCGGCCGCAACGGCCCAGGGGCGGGTACCGGCTGGTCGTCAGGGACCGGGCCTTCGTCCGCCTCGCGGCCATCGACGTGGCGATGATCGCGGTCGGCTGGGGCGTGTTCAGCTGGCTGGTCCCGCCGTACGCCAGGAACGAGATCGGCATCGGCACGCCGCTGATCGGGCTGCTGCTGCTGGCCAACGCCGCCACGGTTGTGGTGGCCCAGGTTCCGATCGCCAGGCTCGCCGAGGGGCGCCGGCGCACCGGGCTGATCGCGCTGGCCGCGGCGATTTTCGCCGGCGCCAGCCTGCTGGTGGCCGCGGCGGGCGCGAGCAGGCCGGCGGCGTACGGGGGGCTGGTCGCGGCGTTGGTCGCGGTTGGCGTCGGCGAGTGTCTCTATACGT
>JASHOI010000368.1 GCA_030041195.1 Streptosporangiaceae bacterium
CTGAGGTCGTCGGGCAGCAGATCGTCGCGGGTGCCGACGTGGTCAACGACGGCGAGATCTCCAAGCGGGGCCTGTTCACCGGGTACATCAGGGACCGGATGACCGGGTTCGAGGAGCGGACGTTCGCGCCCGGCGAGTTGCGGCCGCTCAACGCGGGCGTGACCGGCCGCGACCGCAGGGACTTCCCCGGCTTCTACGCGGCGGGCCTCGGCGGGTTCGGTCCCCGGCCGGCCGCGCTGGCGCAGCAGGACGCGGCGCACTCGCCGTCGCCGGTGGCGTACGTGTGCACGGCGCCGCTGCGGTACACGGGCGCCGCCGCCGCGCAGGCCGACATCCGCAGGCTCCGTGCCGCGGTCAGCGGGCACGACGTCGAGGCGTTCCTCCCGGCGATCACGCCGGGAACGGTCGAGCACTGGCTGCGCAACGAGCACTACCCCGACGACGAGTCGTTCCTGTTCGCGATCGCTGACGTGCTGCACGAGGAGTACCGCGCGATCACGGACGCTGGCCTGCTGCTGCAGGTCGACGACCCGGACCTGCCGGACGGCTGGCAGATGTTCCCCAACATGACCGTGCCGGAGTACCTTCGCTACGCGGCGCTGCGCGTCGAGGCGCTGAACCACGCCCTGCGCGGCATCCCCGCCGAGCAGGTGCGGCTGCACTTCTGCTGGGGCAGCCAGCATGGGCCGCACCGCGATGACATCCCGCTGCAGTTCATCATCGACCTGGTGCTTTCGGTCCCGGCCGGCTGTTACTCGTTCGAGGCCGCCAACCCCCGGCACGAGCACGAGTGGACGGTGTGGGAGGACGTGCGGCTGCCGGACGGCACCTCGCTGATGCCGGGCGTGGTCGGGCATGCGACGGACATCATCGAGCACCCGGAACTGGTCGCCCAGCGGCTGACCCGGCTCGCTGGCCTGGTGGGCCGGGAGAACGTGATCGCCGGGACCGACTGCGGCCTGGGCGGCCGGGTCGGTCATCCCGAGATCGTGTGGGCCAAGCTCGAGGATCTGTCTGCCGGCGCCCGGCTGGCCTCGCAGCAGCTCTGGGCCAGCTAAACGTCGGCAAGCCGGCGTGTGGCCGCGAAGTAGGCGTTGGATGACCCGACCCACAGCAGCACCAGAGCCGCGAGGCCCAGAGCCCATTGGATGAGGCTGGTAGCCCTGACCGGCGCGCCCGGTATCTCGATGAAGCTCAATGGCAGCGTGAGAGTGAGCCAGGCGAACAGGACCGTGGACAGGATCCGCGCCCACGACCGGCCGTTTCTGTTGGCGTGCGCCATCCACAGCCACAGGAAGGTACCGGCCAATCCGAAGAAGATCGTCAGCGTTACGTAGAACGCGGTCCCCGCGGTGATCGTGTTCTGGTTCAGGTTGGGCTGATCTTCGAGCGTGCCATGGACGATGCCGTAGACGGCCACGGCGCCGACGATCGCGTTGAGCACGGCGCTCGCCGCCCCGGCGTACATGAGCTGGACGGCGGCGGCAACAGACGATGGCGGATGAGGGCCCGGCATCCGGGCCGCGGGCGCCGGCCCCCAGGCCGGCGTGGCCGGGCCGGGCGGGCCCGAAATCAGCGTGCCGCGGTAAGCCACGTCCGCGGCAACGACGGGCGGCAGCCAGGACGGGCCGGTCCCCGCGGCGTGACCCGGTCCCTGGCTCCGCCCCAGTTCGGCTTGGCAGAACCAGATGATCTCGGCTGGCCGAGGCCGCTGAGCCGGGTCCTTCGCCAGGCACCGCGCTATCAGGCCGCGCAGCCGCGTGGGACAGCCCGTGAGGTCAGCGTCCTGGTGCAGGATTCGGTACAGCACCGCCTCCCCGCCGCCGCTTTCACCGAACGGCGCGCGGCCCAGGGCAGCGTAGGCGGCGAGTGAACCGAGCGCGAAGATATCGGCCGCCGGGGTCGCCGGCTGCCCCGCAACCTGCTCCGGCGCCATGAACTGGGGGGAACCCACCCGCGTGCCGCTGCGGGTCAGCGCGGTCGCTTCGGCCGCTCGGGCGATCCCGAAGTCGATCACGCGCGGCCCATCGGGCGCCAGCAGCACGTTGGACGGCTTGAGATCGCGGTGTACCACGCCCGCCGAATGGATGGCCTGCAACGCCTCGGCCACCCCCGCGATGAGCCGGAACACGGTCTGAGCCGGCAGCGGGCCGTGCTCCGCGACCGCCTGCTGCAGCGACGGTCCGGGCACATACGCCGTCACCAGCCACGGCGGCGTCGCCGTGGGGCCGGCGTCGACCACCTCCGCGGTGTACAGGCCGTGCACCCGCCGGGCGGCCTCGATCTCCTGCCGGAAACGCTCCCTGAACGCGCGGTCGTCGGCTAACTCCGGCCGCATGACCTTGATCGCGACGGCGCGGCCGCCCGGGGTGGAGCCCAGGTAAACCAGGCCCATCCCGCCGGCACCCAGCCGCGCACGCAGGCGGTACCCGGCGACCTGAGCGGGATCGTCCCTCGTCAGCGGTTCCATGACTGCGCCCGCCTTCCGGGACGTGATCGCTGCCTCGCAGACGCTACCAGCCGCACCCCCCGGTTTGTGGGTCAAAATGGCGCGAAAAACCCTTATCCGGCACGCCTTGACCCGGCCGCGTGCTGCGCAGGCTGCGTTTCAAGATCAATAGGAGGATCCCGTGCAAATACCGCACGCCACCCTCCTAGATCTTTTGCCGCCGGGCTGCCGCCCGCGGGGCCCGGGGGCTGCCGGCGGGGCGCGCTTGGCAGGCAGCCGGGAACTGGGCGGTCAGGCGCCGACGGGAACGAGTCTGGGGACGGGTGCGATGTCCGGCTCCGGCGAGATCATGCCGAGGTTGTCGAAGTCGAGTGGGCTCGGCCAGTACACCCAGCTCGCCGGGCTCCGGCGGATCGCGGCGGTCACTTCGGCCACGCAGCGCCCGAAGGCCGTCGCCGTGTCCCCGGCCATCGGCACCGGAGCGGAGATCTCCAGCACCTGGTGGCGGTAGTCGGACGACCGGTACACCGAGCACATGAGCACGGGCGCGCCGGTCAGCCGGGCAAGGGTCACGATGCCCGGCATCAGCCTGGCTTGGCTCCCGAGGAACGGAACGTCGACCGCGCGGGCCTTGTCGCTGTCCAGCGGCGGGGCGTCGATGGAGATCGTCACCACCTCGTTGGCGCGGAGTGCGGACGCCGCCTGCGCCGCGACCTCGACCCGGCCGGGCCACGGCTCGATCATCGGCCGCTGCCGGTGCCGCCGCACCCGCCGGCCCAGCACCCGGTCCCAGAACCGCCGCTCGGCGGACGACATGCCGGCCGTGTACTTGTACTGCCAGCGCCCGATCGTGGTGACCGGGAAGCCGCTGGTGTGCAGCACCGACAGGCCGCTGTTGTAGGAGCCGAAGTGGGCGCAGCAGAGGATTGCTCCCTTGCCGCCGGCCAGCGCGCCCTCCAGGTGCTCCCGGCCCTCGATCTTGACCAGCCGCCGCAGCGGCTTTGCCCGGTGCCGCAGCCGCATCACGTCGACCGCCTCGCACGAGGCGAAGCGGAACCAGTCGCGTGCAGCCTGCCGCGCGGCCGTCCGGTTGAGCTCGCTGCCGAGGAACTGCCGCAGGTGGCGCTCCAGGTTGGTGCGCTTGGCGGTGTGGCTCCGGTACAGCCAGTCCCCGCGCCAGCAGGCGATGCGGTAGCCGATGACGGCGGGCATGCGGGCCAGCACCGGCGCGACCGCCCCCCAGTAGACCACGCCTTCGACGCTGCGCAGCAGCCTCTCCGCGCGGCTGTTACCCATGCGTGGCCTCCTGGCGTGCGGGCTGCCGGGCCCGCACGTAGGCGCAGATCGCGTTCACGCTGGCGAAATTGTCCGGGAGCAGATCCGTGTCGCCCATCGCGATCCCGAACCGCTCCTCGAGGAAGACGACCAGCTTGAGCAGGCCCAGCGAATCGAGGATGCCGGTCTCGAGCAGCGACGTGTCGTCGGCCAGGGGCAGCAGCGCGGGGTCCTGGACCAGTTCCCGGCTGACGTAGTCGTTGATGACGGTTTCCACTTGAGCTCTTCCTTTCCGTGTTGTGCGTTACGGCTATTCGCGGGCGAGGCCGGCCCGGTCGACCTTGCCGGTCGAGGTGCGCGGCAGGTTCTCGCGGAAATCGATGACGTCCGGCACCATGTAGCTCGGCAGCCACTGGCGGCAGTGGTCCAGCACGTTCTCGCGGGTGAGGCTGCCATCCCCCTGCGCCGCGACGATGACCGCGCGCAGCCGGCTGCCGAGCAGGTCGTCGGAGACCGGCAGCACCGCCGCCTCCTTGATCGCCGGGTGCCGGTAGAGCGCGGTCTCCACCTCGCCGAGCTCCACCCGGTAACCGCGGATCTTCACCATGCTGTCCCGGCGGCCGACGTAGATGTAGTTGCCCTGCGAGTCCAGCGTCACCAGGTCACCGGTCCGGTACACGAGCTCGTCGCGCTGTGCCTGAAACGGGTTCGTGACCAGCACCTCGCGGGTCTTGGCCGGCTGCCCCCAGTACCCCTGCATCAGCGACGGCCCGCGCGCGTACAGCTCGCCCTCCTCGCCGGGCGTGCGCACCCGGCTGCCGTCGCTCGCCACCGCGAACACCTCGGTGTTGGCGCAGGCCTTCCCGATCGGGGCAGGCGTGGCGTCGTCCGCCTCATCAGCGGGTACCTCGAACGCGGTGCAGACATTGGTTTCGGTCGGCCCATACCAGTTGAGGTAGCGGGCGTTCGGCAGCTCGGCCATCAGCTTGGCGAGATACTTGGGCGGGAACACCTCACCGGCGAAGATCACGGTGTGCAGCTGGGAGAGGTCGAACTTCTCCAGGCCGCCGTAACAGGCGAGCAGCGTGAGCACGGACGGCACCGAGTACCAGACCGAGATCTGCGCGGATTCCATCCACCGCGCGATCGACACCGGGAACGTGGCCGTCCCGTCCGGGAGCACGGCCATGCAGGCGCCGGCGCGGCAGCTGGCGAACACGTCGAAGACCGACAGGTCGAAGTGCAGCGGCGCGGGGCTGCAGACGCGATCCTGCTCGGTGAGCCCCGCCGCGGCCGCGGCCCACTCGACGAACGTCAGCGAGTTGCGGTGCGAGATCATGACACCCTTCGGGGTGCCGGTCGATCCCGACGTGTACAGGATGTACGCCAGGTCGGTCTCGATCGCGCGGTCTTCCAGCGGCTCGTCCGGCTCGGCGGCCACGTCGGCAGCCTCCGGCACCAGCACGCCGAGCGACCCGGGAACGCCGTCGGCCAGGACGGCCGCCCGCGCCGCGGTCGTGTCGTCCGCGATGATCACGGCGGCGGCGCAGTCCCGGACCACGTAGCCGAGCCGCTCGGCGGGTGCCTTCGTGTCCAGCGGCACGTAGCAGGCCCCGGCCTTCAGTGCCCCGTGCAGCCCGGTCACCGCGGTGGCCGACTTGCTGACCAGGATCGCCACCCGGTCACCGGGTGCCACGCCCCGGCGCAGCAGCGCCCGGGCCACCTTCGTGCTCAGCCGGTCCAGTTCCTGGTAGCTGAGCTCGCTGCCCCCCGACGCAACCGCCGGCCGCTGCGGCCGGCGCGCCGCAGCCTCGGTCAGCAGATGCTGCAGCAGATACGCCATCGTGCTCCCCCCATTGTCCGGTTGTTCAGAGCCCGAGCATCCGGGCGAGTACCACGCGCTGGATCTCCGAGGTGCCGGAGTAGATCGTGCTGGCGAGCGCGTCCCTCAGGTCGCGCTCGATCCCCGCTTCCTTCATGTAGCCAAGGGCGCCGTGGGCCTGGATCGCGTCCCGGCTGGACTGCACGAACGCCTCGCTGGTGAACAGCTTGGCGGCGGCCGCCTCGGCCGGCGCGGACCTGCCCTGCTGCTTGAGCCAGGCCACCCGGTAGATCAGCAGCCGGGCCGCCTCCAGCCGGACGTACATGTCGGCCAGCTTGCTGGAGACGCCTTGGAACTTGCCGATCGGCTGGCCGAACTGTTCCCGCGTGCGCGCGTACGCGACGCACGCGTCGAGCTGGCGCCGCATCGCGCCCACCACGCTGGCGAAGATGCAGCTGCGCTCCCATTCCATGGACGAGTTGAAGATCGCCATGCCGGCGCCTTCCGGCCCCAGCCGGCTCGCCGCGGGAACGCGGACATCGGCCAGCGCTATCTCGCCCATCGGCGAGGTCCGCAGCCCCATCTTCTCGAACCCGCCGCTCACCATCACCCCGGGCGTCGCCCGGTCGACCAGGAACGCGGACAGTCCGGCCAGGCCGGGGCGGTCGGTGACCGAGGCGTAGACCAGAAACATGCCGGCGACCGGCGCGTTGGTGATGTACTGCTTGGCGCCGTTCAGGACGTAGTGGTCACCCTGCCGCTCGGCGCGGGCGCGCATGTGCAGCGCGTCCGAGCCGGTCTCCGGCTCGGTCATCGCGTGCCCGCCGATGAGGTCTCCCGACACCATCGGCGGCAGGTACGCCCGCTGCTGCGCGTCGGTGCCGAAGGCCACCAGCGGCAGCTCGACGCTCCACATCTGCGCGTTGAGCGAGAACAGCAGCCCGTTGTCCTGGCAGCCGTACCCCAGGGCCTCCATGACCAGGGCCGTCGTCAGCACGTCGCTGTCGGTGCCGCCCAGGTCGGTGGGGACCGGCAGGCCGAGGATGCCGAACTTGGCACACGCCTGCCACGCATCCCGCGGGAACTCGCCCGCGTCGTCGCGCTTGGCGAGGTCGTGGTTGAGCTCCCGGCGCGCGAACTCGGCCGCCGCCTCGGTCAGCTCACGCTGCTCTGCGCTCAGTGAGAAGTCCACGGTGTCTCCTAGCCTGCGGTCCTGGTCTTCGGGCCGGTCCTGGCCGGGGCGCGCGATGGCCGCCGCCGCATCCGCGAGGTGGCCACCGAGGCCGCCCGCCACCGGCGGGCGGGACGCCGGGCCAGGCGCAGCGCGGCGGCGTGCGCCCGCGCCTCCGCCTGATCCGTGAGCGGCTCCAGCGGGCCGGAATCGGTGTAGCGGTGCGCCAGCGCCCGCGAGATGAGGTGATCGGCCAGCCACGGGTTCTTCGGCAGCACCGGCCCGTGCAGGTAGGTCGCGTACACCTCCCGGTACCGGGCGCCCTCGGTGCCGTCGTCCCCGTTGTTACCGGCCCCGGCGACCACCCGCCCGAGCGGTGCGGCGCCGCTGCCCAGGCGGGTGCGGCCGCTGTGGTTCTCGAACCCGGTGATCTGGCCGCGGTTGCCGGAGCCGAAGTCGCAGTCCACCGCCACGTGCCCGATGAAGCGTGTCGGGCCGGCCTCGGTGACCACGTCCAGCACGTCGATGCCCTGGATCTGCGGCCCCTCCGACGG
Organism: Streptosporangiaceae bacterium; assembly: GCA_030041195.1. The sequence continues at coordinate 7,272 of JASHOI010000368.1, forward strand.
GGCGTAGTAGTGGCCGAGCAGCTGGTAGCCGGCGCACACGGCGAGCACAACGGCGTCGCCCTCGATCGCCTCCCGCAGCGGCCCGGCCTTCGCGGCCAGGTCGCGTGCGGCCGCGGTCATCTCGCGGTCCTGCCCGCCGTGCACCAGGATCAGGTCGGACTGGGCGAAGTCTGGGACTTCCCCCACGTCTGCCTCGGTCACGCTGTACCGGATGCCGCGCCAGGCGCAGCGCTGCATGAGCGCGAACAGGTTTCCCCGGTCGCCGGCCACGCTGAGCAGCCTCGGATAGAGGTGGCAGATGCGGACCGTTTTGCCAGCCGGTGTCATGTCGTCATTCCTCCCAGGTCGGCCGCACCCAGCCGCGCCGCTGCATGACGCTGCGCAGCTCGCGCATGGGGGTGTAGCCAGCGAAGATGTAGAGTGACCCACCCGGCGGCGTCGCGTTCAGGGCCCTCGAAAGAGCGGCCGAGCGGCCAGGCAGGACGGTTGTGATATCGGGGCTGGCGCCGGCGTACTTGAACCGCAGCGCGACCTCCTCGGCCCTGGTGCCGCTGACCGTGAGGCTCGCCAGCTGCGGCACCAGCTGCTCGAGCTCGGTGTCCCAGAGCCAGGCGAAGTCCTCGCCGTCGACCACGGTGTTGCTGTGCGCGGCCAGGACGTGTTTCGGGCCGGGCCGCTGCAGCACCTCGCGCAGGGTGGCGTTGTAGGCCGTGGGGTTCTTGACGAAGGCCAGCACGATCTTCCGGTCGCCCGCCTGGATCTCCTCCAGGCGGCCGAACGCCGGGCGCAGGTCGGCGATGGCGTGCCGAGCCTCGGCGGGGTCCAGCGGCCGCGGGAACGACAGCGCCATCGCGCCGGCCAGTGCGGCGGCCGCGTTGTAGACGTTGTGCATGCCCGGCAGCGGCACCTGCAGCGCGAAGATTCCCGCCGGAGTCTCGACCGTGATCTCGGACCCCGCTTCCGGCGACGGCCGGATCGCGGTCACCGCGACGTCCAGGCCGGGGCGGGCGTTCCCGCACTCCGGGCACTCGTAGTCTCCCAGGTGGGAGAGGTGCACGGCGCGGTAGCTCAGCTGGTGCTGGCAGCGCACGCAGCGGATGGTGTCCGCGGAATGCTCCGGCTCCCGCGCGCCGGCGCTGTCGTCGGCGATGCCGTAGTACAGCCGGCGAGCGGGTGCTCCGGGCGCGAGGCTGGCCACCAGCGGATCGTCGGCGTTGAGCGCCACGGTGGCGGACGCGGGCAGCGTCTCGATCACGGCTTCGAGCGCCTTCGCCATCGTGTACAGCTCGCCGAAGCGGTCCAGCTGATCACGGAAGATGTTGGTGATCACGAACGTGTCCGGCCGCAGCTCCGGCGCCACCAGGCGCACCGTTGCCTCGTCGACCTCCAGCAGGAACAGCTGCGCGTCCATCCGGCCGCGCAGGTCGGTTCCCCGCACCGCGGCCGAGATCACCCCCTGCAGCAGGTTGGAGCCGGACCGGTTCTGGGTGACGGACAGGCCGCCCGCCCGGGCCAGCGCCGCGAGCATCCGGCAGGTTGTTGTCTTGCCGTTGCTCCCGGTGACGACCACCTTGCTGGCGTCGCTCACGGCCGCGGTCTTCTGCAGCACGCGCGGATCGATCCGGCGGGCCACCATGCCGGGGAAGCTCGTGCCCCCGCCGGCTCGCAGCACCCGCGACGCGGTCCCGGCCGCCTTGCCGCCCGCCAGCGCGAGCGTGAAGCGCGCCTGCGCCGAGGGCGGGACGGACGCCTTGCCCGCCGCGTGCCTGGCCGGAGGACGGCTGGTTACGATGCGCATGTCGCGTCCTCCTCCGCCGGCTCGCACCGCGGCATCGGGGCGGTCATGTCGTCCTCGGCGCGCGTCGCGTCTGCCTCGACCCGGCGGTGCCCGGCATCGCGGACGGCGTCCACGATGGCCTGCACATGCCCCTCGTCGAGGGCGTAGTGCAGGGCGCACGACCGCAGCGCGAACCGGCCGCAAATGTTGACGCCGGCCAGGAACGCCCGCCCGCCGACCTGGACGTCGTCCATGATCGCCTGGTTGAGCCGGTCCAGGCCCGCCTCGTCGCCGCGCAGGGCTTCCGGCACGTAGCGGAATGACACCGCGGTCAGCGGCCCGGCCGCGACCAGCTCCAGGTCGGGGCTGGCGTCGATGACCTGCTCCAGGTAGCGCGCCAGATCGATGTGGCGCCGGACGTGGTTCACCAGCCCGGCCTTGCCGGCCTGCTGGATGTTCCAGAGCGTCTTGAGCGCGCGTCCCGAATCCCTGGTCTGCTCCGCGCTGCGGTGCGAGTACCAGACATCGCCGGCGAACCCCTGCCCCGGCGGGAGCTTGAGGTAGGACGGGATCAGCTTGTAGGTGTCCTGCAGCAGCGAGCCCTGCCGCACCATCGCGCAGCTGCAGCCGATGGCCACGGCCAGCCACTTGTGCGGGTCGAGGGCGACCGAGTCTGCGCGCTCCAGCCCCTGGTACAACGGCGCGAGGCGCGGGTCGAGCACCCCGAAGCCGCCGTAGGCACCGTCAACGTGCAGCCACAGGCCCTCCTGGCGGCAGAAGTCGGCGAGGTCGGCGAGCGGGTCGATGGCGCCGGTCATCACGCTTCCGGCGTTCGCCGCGACCAGGAACGGGCGGTGGCCGGCCCGGCGGTCGGCCGCTACCGCGGTCCGCAGGCTGGCCAGGTCCATGCGGAAGTCCGCATCGGCGGCCACCTTGTGCGGGGCGCCGAGCCCGAGCGTGAACGCGGCCTTCTCCAGGCAGGAATGGCCCTCCGCCGAGATGTACATGGTGAGCCGCGGGTGGCCGTGCAGGCCTTCCTCCCTGACGTCCCAGCCGTTGGCCCTGGCGCCCCAGTACCGCGCCACTTCCAGGCAGTGCCGGTTCGCGTCCGATCCGCCGCCGAGCAGAACGCCGTCGCTTCCGTCGGTGGGGAAACCAATGAGCTCCATCAGCCAGCGGACGGCCGCCTGCTCCACGTAAATAGCGGCGTAATTACCTCCGGCGCCGCTGGTATTGGTGACCGCAGAGGCAAATGCCGCGAGCATGCTCAGCTTGGACGCAGCCGGATCAACGAACGCGGCGAAACACGGATGATTCTGGCCACGCCCGTACGGCAGCACCAGCCGGAGAAAGTCTTCGATGACATCCTCGGCTGCTGAACTCTCAGCGGGGATTTCCATTTTCTGCAGCTCTCGCCGGACTTCCGTCGGCAACGGCTGGTAAACCGGCTCTTGCGGAAGCTTGTCCAGGTAGACGGCCAGCGTGTCCACGAGCCGGTGGCCCAGGTCACGGAAGGTCATGTCGTCCATTGAGAACGGCGAGGGAACTGTGCTGTAACCTCCAGGGCTGCGGGTGGCGCTAGGAGGGGTAGGCGATCCCATAGATGGGAACTCCCTTCGGCTCATGAATACAGTTCCAGGAGCACTGTATCGTGTGCCAGCGGCCATTCCCGCACCCCGCCACGGGTAAACTGAGCGGCCTACTAACGGCTTACGAAAATGCAAGTAATGAACGGCTAATGAATGGCCTGACGGCCCGGCCTTCGGGAGTGGCGATATGGCCTGCGCAATGGCCAGAGTGCCGGGCTGGCCGGCGTTGCGGCTGACGCGATGGCCGCCGGTGAAGGCTCAGCTGCCGTCGCGCAGATCGGCGGGCGCCCCGGCCGAGAACGCGATCTCATCGATCATCGCGCGGCAGCCCTCGCCGAGCGGCGACTGCACCAGGAACCCCACGCGCGCGGTTGGGCCGCCCTCGTGCTCGCCCAGGGCGAAGTAGCGGACCAGGCGCCAGTAGAGACCGTCGCTGGAGGCGTGAAACGCCCAGGCGTGACCCGACCGCGTGATCCGGAGCCACACCGAGGTGGCGTCGACCTCGAAGGAGTTCGAGTCATCGGAAAACCCGCGGGTGACGACCGTGACCACGGTGGGATGGTCCTGCGGTGAAAGCTCAAAGCAGAGCTTCGCCCAGACCGAAGCGCTGGCATACACAAGCAGAACGGCCGCGTCGAACGTGTTGCTGAAGCCGACGTCAACGCGCGCCCGCAGGGTGAAGTCCCCGGCCGGCGGTTCGCCGAGGAAACGGCCGGCGTCCGGTCCGGTGCCGTCGCCCGCCGGATCGAGGAACAGATCAGACTTGGGACCGCCGGTCAGCACCGCGGCGTCGCCTTCGAATTCGGCGGTGCAGCTCGGTGCGCCTTCGGCGGTGAGCGGGAAGGGCAGGCCGGAGAAACGGACAGTCGTCACGCGGGTGATTGTCGGCAGAGCGGCGGCCGCCTGTCAACGACTGGTACGAGGTGCGCGCCGGGCCTCGTCGCGAGCGGCTAGCCGGTTCGCACCGCGGTGACGGCCACCGCCGCGTAGCGCATTGTGAAGGCGCCGCCCACCGCGTCGACGGCGGCACCCATGCGGGCCAGCATTTCCCGCAATCTCTCCGGCGGGAGCCGGTTGATCCCGCCGAAGGTCGGCACCACGTCCAGCCACTCGTCGCGGGTGTATGGCTGGTCCCAGTCGAAGCGCCACCGGTCCGGGTCGCCGAAGGCGGGTGCCTGGCCGGCCTGGGCCGCCTGCCCCGCCTGGCCCGCCTGCCCGGCCTGCCGCATGCCGTCGGCCGCCCGGTCGCACAGCGCCGCGTACGTCTCAGGACCGGGCAGCTTCGACATCGCCTCGCCCAGGCCGGGCGGCGGCAGGAACGAGTTCCAGAACAGCGCCAGCCGCCCGCCCGGGCGCAGTGCCCTGGCGGCCTGCACCGCACCGGCCACCGGATCGACCCAATGCCACGCCTGCCCGGCGACGACCGCGTCGAACTGACGCCCTGCGAGGTCCCAGTCCTCGAACTTCGTGACCTCGACCTCGAGCCCGTCCGCCCGCGCAACCTCGGCCATCCGCGGGTCGGGTTCGACCCCGAGCACCGAGCAGCCGGCGGACCGGAACTGCCGGGCGACGATGCCGGTGCCGCAGCCGACGTCGAGAACGTGGCGGCCGGGGCTGCCCGCGATGATCGCCTGGATCAGCGGGGCGGGGTAGGCCGGCCGGGCCCGGTTATACCGGCCGGCATTCGAGCCGAACGACTCCGCGATCTCACGGACCTGGTGAGACTCTCGTTCGGGGGAGGGCGTCACCCGCGTCTTCCTCGCGTTCCTGTGCTGCGGCGACGTGATCGTCGGCGCGCTCGGCCTCGACGTCAGTATTATCGGCGGCCGACGGTCCGGCGGGGGGTACCGGGGCGAACCGCCTGGGCCGGATGACCGCGGCCGCGACCACCGAGGCCAGCAACGTAATCCCGGCTGCGACGGCCATGGCCAGGTCATAACCCGAGGTCAGCGCCTGCGGAACGGAGTCGTGGGTCAGCGCGGCGGTGTAGCTGGCCGCGACGGCGGAGATCACGGCGAGGCCGACCGCGCCGCCGATCTGCTGCGCGGTGGTGATCAGCCCGGAGGCCAGGCCGGCCTGGTGGGCCGGCACGCCGGAGGTGGCGGCCGCGTACGCCGACGGGAAGCTCATGCCGAAACCAACCGGCATCACCAGGAAGCCCGGCAGCAGATGGAGGGCGTAGCTTCCGTGCACCGGCAGGAAGCAGACCCAGACCATGCCGGCCGCGACCAGGGCCGGGCCGAGGATAAGGTAGCGCCGGTACCCGTGGCGGGCGATCAGCCGGCGCATCTGGGCGGCCACCGCGCCCAGGACCACGGGGAACGGGAGGATGGCGAGCCCGGTCCCGATCGCGCTGTAGTGCTCGACGAGCTGCAGGTAGAGCGTGATCAGGAAGAACATGCCGAGGTTGCCTCCGAAGACCGCGGCCATCGCCGCGTTGGCCCCGGACAGGTTCCGGTTCCGGAAGATGGTCAGTGGTACGAGCGGGTTCCGCGCCCGCAGCTCGTTCACGACGAACCACGCAAGCAGGACGAGCGCCCCGGCCAGCGCCGGGAGGGTCCGGGCATTGGCCCAGCCCCAGCCGGGGGACTGGCTGAAGTAGAACACCGCGGCCATCAGCCCGGCCGTGACCAGCACCGCGCCCGGCACGTCCAGCCTGGCCCGGGTTCCCCCGGGCTCATAGGCCGGCACCACCCGGGCGATAACGACGCTCATCGCGAAGCCGACCGGCACGTTGATGAAGAAGTTCCACCGCCAGCCCGCGTACGAGGTCAGCACGCCGCCGAGCAGCAGCCCGACCGCCGCGCCGCCGGTGGCGATCGTCGACCAGTAACCGAGGGCCTGGTTGCGCTGGGGCCCCTCGCCGAAGGTGGCCAGCACGATCGACAGCGCGGCCGGCGACATCAGCGCGGCGGACAGGCCCTGAGCGGCGCGCAGCACGACCAGCAGCGCCGGATCAGGGCTGATCCCGACGAGGAACGAGCAGGCGGTGAACGCCGCTATGCCCACCAGCAGCATCCGGCGCCGCCCGAACAGGTCGGCCGCGCGCCCCCCGAACAGCAGGAACCCGCCGAATGTCAGTACGTACGCGGTGACCACCCACTGGATGGCGGCGTTGCCGAAGTGCATCTGCACCTTGATGACGGGCAGCGCGACGTTGATGACCGTGAGGTCCAGGATGACCATGAACTGAGCGATCGCGACGCAGGCGAACACCGGCCACTTCGACTGCTGGTTCTCCATGGCCACCAGCCTGTCCCCGTCCTTCAGACTGGTACAGACAAGCATTTATACTGGTATCAATCTCACCAGGCAAAACATCGGCCGAGGTGATCTGATGACAGACATGGTCCAGCGAGAAGAGCTGGCGTCGTTCCTGCGGTCACGGCGCGAGGCCACCGATCCGGTCAGCGTCGGCCTGCGGCCAGGCTCCCGGCGGCGGACCCCGGGCCTGCGCAGGGAGGAACTGGCGCAGCTGTCCGGGATCAGCGTCACCTGGTACACGTGGCTGGAGCAGGGCCGCGACATCAGCGTGAGCCGCGAGGTGATCGAGAGCCTGGCGCGCGTGCTGCGGATGACCCCGCCCGAGCGAGAGCACCTGTTCACCGTGGCAGGCCTCGCCCTGCCCGCCCGGAGCGTCGGCCCGCCGGAAGTCGACGACACCCTGCGGCGCCTTGTTCAGACGCTTGACCCCAATCCCGCCTTCGTCGTCAACCCCTGGTGGGACCTGCTCACGTACAACGAGGCCTACTCGTTCCTGCACGGCGGCCTTGACGCCCGGCCGCCGGCCGAGCGCAACGTGCTGTGGCTGTTTTTCGCTGACGACCCGGCCCGCTCCCTGATCGTCAACTGGCCCGACGAAGCCCGCCAGCTCGTCGGCCAGCTTCGCGCGCGCCTGGGCCAGTACCCCGGTGATCTCCGCGGCCGCGAGCTTGTCGCCGCCCTCACCGCGGCCGGCGCCAAGTTCGCCGAACTCTGGCAGGAGCATTCAACCGCGCGATTCCGCGGCTACCGCAAGAAATACCGGCACCCGGCCGCGGGGCTGCTCAGCCTCGACATCATCGCGCTCGCCGCTGCCAGCGACGAGCAGCAGCGCCTCATCGTGATGCTGCCAGCCGACCAGGCAACCGCCGGCAAGCTCCGCGAGCCGCGCTGAGCGCGCCGGTGGCTCACGCGGTCGCGGCAGCCGTTTCGCGATGTGCTATTCTTGAATAGAAATCGCGGCAGCCCATTATATTGACGTGGGCGCGAAAAAATGGACAGCGCCTCAGGTGCTGTGCATAATAAACGCGTGTCTATCTTCCTGGAAACCCAGCGCCTGGCATTGCGCAGCGCCACCGAGGACGACGTAGACGATCTCTATGCCCTCAACAGCGATCCCGACGTCATGTGGTTTCTCAACGGCGGCAAACCGACTCCGCGTGATGAGATCCGCGACCGGGTAATTCCCTTCTGGCTCAGCCTCTGCGAACAGTCGGACGGCCTGGGCTACTGGGTGGCCGAAGCGCGGGCAACCGGGGATTTCCTGGGCTGGTTCCACCTCAGGCCGACCGCGGGCGACGCGGTCGACCTCGGCTACCGCCTCCGCAAGGCAGCATGGAACAAGGGCTATGCCACGGAGGGCTCACGCGCCCTGATTCGCGAATGCTTCACGAATCTCGGAGTACCACGCGTGGTTGCTCACACGATGGCAGTCAACCATGCATCCCGGCGGGTAATGGAGAAATGTGGCCTGACCTTCGCCCGGTCCTTCCATTCCGGCGACACGCCCGATATTCCAGGTGCGGAGCACGGCGAGGTCGAATACGTGCTGACGAGGCAGGACTGGGAAGCGTCTGCTGACGGAATGCTGAAGACGCCGTGATTGCCGGTGGCCGGGACGCGAAAGGCGACCGGCCATCGCCTTGCCTGATCGCCGCGGTCCCCTCCCTCCGGCCGGCGTCGCTCAAGCGTGAGCTGCCGATGCTGGTCGCGGCCGGGATCGACGCCGTGCTGGTCACGGTCGCGTCCCTGGAAGACACGGCTCAGGCACTGCTCAGCACCGCACAATGGCGGCGCGTGATCACCGACTCAGATGGTGCTGCGTGCCTGTGCACAAGACCGGATCAGCTGGCCGGAACGGTCAGCGGGCCGCTCGGCGTCGTTTTCCACTTTCAGGGCACCGAACCCCTGCACGGATCGGTGGACCTGCTCGAAGCCTTCGGCGCCCTCGGGCTGCGCGTAATGCAGCTCACCTACAACTACCGCACGCTGGCCGGGGACGGATGCTGCGAGCCGGTCGACAGCGGGCTGAGTGAATACGGGGCCAGGCTCGTCGAAGCCGCGGTCAGGCACGGCATCAGCCTCGACGTTTCTCATGCGAGCCACCGCACCAGCCTGGACATCATCGACAAGGCGGGCTCCCCGGTCATAGCCAGCCACGCCAACGCGCGCGCCGTGTGCGACTCTCCGCGGAACCTGAAAGATGACGTGATTAAGGCTATTGCGTCGTCCGGCGGAGTTATCGGCCTGTGCGCCTTCCGGGCATTCGTTTCCGGCCGGCCCGGCCCGACCATTGATGATCTTGCCCGCCATGCTCGCTACATCGCCGACCTAACCGGGCCGCAGCATGTCGGCCTGGGCTGGGATTTCGCCGACGAATCCGAGGAAGATTACGAATTCTACGGCTATGACGAGCGTTACTACCCGCGGCCTCCGTGGACCTGGCCGACGGGCCTGACCTGGCTGGGAGACACCCCGAACATCGATCCGGCTCTTCGCAAGGCGGGGTTCTCCGATGCGGAGATCAGCGGCATTCGCGGCGGCAATTTTCTGCGGGTATTCAGCCGCACATGGCACGGCTAGCGCGTCAAGACCCCCGCTGTCCGGTTGCCAGCTCTAGCGTGCGAATCCATAGTCGCGGCTGACAACTGCGACACGGACCCGGTACTCGCGATACCACGTCTCCCTGCCCCGGCGCTGAGCCAGCAGATGCTCGGCGACCAGCTTCCAGCCGCGCGCGGCGTCCTCGTCTTGCCAGTAAGAGACCGTGATGCCAAGTCCCTCGCCCTCGCGGGCCGACTCGATGCCGAGGTAGCCGGGCTGCTTCGCGGCAAGCTCGTTCATGGCCTCGGCCGTCTCCGCGTAGCCGGCGTCGCCTTCGGTCCGCAGGGACGTGAAGATCACGGCCACGTAAGGCGGCCCGGGAGTGGCCGCGATCTGGCCCGCACTGTCGCCCACAAGCGCCAGTATGCCAAGCCAAGGCGCGCAGGCAGCCGGCGGTCAGGCGATCTTCCAGCTTCTGCCGCCGAGCCGGGCAACCACCCCGACGCTTCCGCCGAGCGCGGCGGCGTGGGCGCGCATCTCGGTCAGCTGACGCCCGCGAAAACAGGCCTGCTGGCGCTCACGGGTGCGCCCCCACACCATCTCCCACCGCACTCAACGCTCGACGAATTTAGCGGTTCGGCTTTGTCCGGTTGCGGCCGGATAAAACCGAACCGCTGATTTCCGCCCCCATTGAATTTGGTGCTTATGTGGCAGGCGGGGCCGATGGGCCCACACCCGGGCTGGGTCTCCGGCAGTTTCGGCTACTGCACGCGCGTCGCACCGAAGTAAGTGCTCTGGGTTGGGGTGACCCTCTGCGGTAGCTTTCGGCTTCTTGCCAGATTGCCGGACAATATGGCAATCTGGTACCCGGCAGGCCAGGCTTCAAGGGAGGCGACCGTGGCGAGCCCGATCACCGGCCTGGGCGCGAGCATCCAGCGGCGGAGCACCACCGAGCAGGCGGCCGAAGCCGTCCGGCAGGGCATCTTGTCCGGCCGGCTGCCGCCGGGCATGCCGCTGCGCGAGGCCGCCGTCGCCGCCGAGCTCGGGGTCTCCCGCAGCACGCTGCGCGAGGCCGCGCGGATCCTCGCCAGCGAGGGCCTGGTCCGCTACGAGATGAACCGCGGCATCGTCGTCGCGGACATCACCGGGCCGGATGCCGCAGACATCTACGCTGCCCGCGCCGCCGTGGAGCTGGCCGCGGCGGACGCGCTCACCGGGCACCGGGACCCGGCGGTCTACCGGAACCTGGCCGACCTGGTTGAGGAGATTGAACGCGCCTTCGACCGCGGTGACGTCGCCGGCGTGCTCGACGTGCACCGGCTCTTTCACGCCACCCTGGTCGCGGCAACGGGCAGCCTCCGGCTGCGCCGCTTCCATGAACAGCTCCAGCAAGAGCAGCGCCTCGCGCTGGCGCTGGCCGAGCGCTCCCGCGGTGAACTCGGCCGCACCGCAGACGACCACCGCGAGCTGCTCGACGCGCTGCGCGGCAGCCGGGCGCGAGCCCGGGCGCAGGTCACCGCGCACCTGGAGGCCGGCGCCGCCGAGATGAAGCGGCTGCTCGACCTGCTTGCCCACCGGAAAGAAGGAGAGACAACTCGTGGCTGACCACGGTAGCGGCGGCTGGGATCTCATCGTGACACCCTGGCACCTCGACGAGCACATCCCGGCCTTCCCGATCCCGGCCAACGCGACCGAGACGATCTGGCCGACCCTTCCGGCTGGCCCCGTGCCCGGCCGGATGACGCTGCTGTACCAGGCGGTCGCCGATACGGTGGCACGGGCCGCCAGGCCGCTGCTGCTATCCGGCGACTGCCCCACCGCTCTGGGAGCGGTGGCCGGGCTGCAGCGTCGCCATCGCGACCTCGCAGTGGTATGGCTGGACGCGCACGGCGATTTCAACACTCCGGCCATAACGATCAGCGGCTATCTCGGCGGCATGCCGCTCGCGATGCTGACCGGCCGGGCACCCGAGCTCTTCTGCGACGCACTCCGGCTGCGGCCGGTGGCCGACACCGACGTCGTGCTCGCTGATGCCAGGGACCTCGACCCAGCCGAGCGCGATGCGCTGACCGCCAGCCAGGTACGCCGCGTGCCCGCCGACCCCGGCGCGATCATCTCCGCCCTCGACACGCTCGGCCGCCCGCCGGTCTACCTGCACCTCGACGTCGACGTCATCGACAGCGCGCAATCGCCCGGTCTGCGCTTCCCCTCGGGCCCCGGACCCTCCGTCACCCAGATCGAGGATTGCCTGGCCGCCGTCTGCGCCACCGCCGACGTGAGAGCCGCCTGCATCGCCTGCACCTGGCTTCCCGATCGCGTCGGTGACCAGGCCACACGCGAGACAATCGCCCGGCTCGCCAGAGCACTCGGCGTCGGCCTGGCGTGGCGCGAACCCACCGGCCGCTGACCGCTGACGGCCAGTCCCGCCGGGGTGGACAACCGCTGGTCCTGTCATTCCGGGCAGCTTGACATATGCCGATAGCGGAATATATTGGCCCGATGGCCCGCGCCTCCACGACGTCGGACGTCTTCAACGCTATTGCCGACGCGCACCGTCGCGAGGTCCTGGACGCGCTGATCGCGGGCGAGAAGGCGGTCGGGACGATCGTGAACGACCTTTCGATGTCCCAGCCTCAGGTTTCCAAACACCTGCGGGTGCTGAGCGAGGTGGGGCTCGTCAGGTGCCGGGCGGACGGGCGTCGCCGGCTGTACCGCCTGGAACCGCGGGGCTGCTCACCGGTCTGGTGACCGAGCCCGGGCCTGGCCGGATCCGCTTTGCCCACGTGCTGGTGCGTGACACTCTCTACGACAGCCTCTCCCGGCTGCGCCGGTCCCGGTTGCATGCCCGTGCTGCCCAGGCCATCGAACGGCGCAGCCCTGGCGAGGTCGCGGCCCTAGCCCACCACTTCGCCGAGGCGGGCACCGACCCCGCCAAAGCGGCCCGCTACCTGCGCCTCGCCGCCGAGCAGGCCGAGCAGCGGTTCGCCTATGACGAGGCGACGCGGCTCTACGAGCGGGCCATCACCTGCCTCGACCAGGCCCGCGCCGCCCCGGCGGCCCGGAGCCGGCTGGAGCTGATGCTCGGCCTGGTCCGCGCGCTCGCCAGCGCTGGCCAGCTGACCCGAGCCCGCTCCCACCGCCGCGATGCGATCCGCGTCGCGCTGCCGCTGGACGACCCGGTGCTGCTCGCCCAGGTCATCACGCCTTCGACGTTCCCGCCACCCCTTACTCCCACGAATACGGCGTAACCGATGCTGAGCTGGTCGCCACCGTTGAGCAGACGCTCGCCAGGCTGCCGCCCGGCGACCATCCGCTGCGCTGCCGCCTGCTCACCACGCTGGCCGTAGAGCTGGACGTCGGCGAGTCCGAGCTCGGCTACCGGGCCTCCGCCGAGGCGGTCGAGATGGCCCAGCGCCTCGGCGACCCCGGCGCGCTGATAGTGGCCATCAACGGACCGGTCGGCCGCTTCGAAATCGGCGGCGCTGCCGTTCGCTGCCGCGAGCATCAGATGGGCGAACGCCTCCGCGGTCACCGGCTTGTCTGGCATCGCGAGCAGTTCGGCGCCCAGCTTCAGGCGCTCGGCCAGGCCGTCGTCGCTGAAGCTCTGCCAGCAGCGGGATTTCGGCTGACATGTCGCTGACCATCTTCAGTTCGCCGGCCATCTCCGCCGTCCGGTCCTGCATGATCAGCAGGGAGAACCGGCCCAGGATGCTGACGCCCGCCCCGTGCTGCCAGAGCCCGAGCCGCTCCAGTTCAGCGGCCGCCTGCCGGTAGAGCCGATCTGCGGTGGCCATGTTGCCGTCCACCGCTGCCCGCAGCGCTCGCTGGATGCAGACCATGGCGGCGACGGTCGGAAGGTGGTAGCGATCGGCGATGCCCGCGGCCTGGTCGGTATGGCCGTACGCGCTCGCGCTGGCCGCCGCCGGCCACGCCGGCGAGGCCCGCACGGTGGCGGCACGGCCGTTTCCGATCCGCCGCAACCTCCTCTGGCTGTTCAATACCGGTGTCCGCGGCCTGCTCGCCATTGCCATCGATGATCGCGAGCGCGCTGAATCCGCTTACCGGGACCTCCTGCCCTACGCCGCCCGCCCAGTAGGAGCGGACAGCATGATCGCGACCCTCTGGCCCGCCGCCCAGATCCTCGGAGATCTCGCCCACCACTTCCGCTTCGGCGACGCGGAAGCCCACTACCGGGAGGCGCTCGCCGTAGCAGACAAGGCGCACGTGGATCTGTGGCGCCAAGCCGCTATAAGGCGCCTGCGTTTAGCGCCGATGCTCGCCAAGCGAATTGGCCGCGGTGCCGCTGCTGCCGGATCCGGCGCTGTCGACAGGAACGCGCTGCTGGAGGGCAGCCAAAATCGATATAACACCAGATCGGGACGGGTGCGCCGCCAGGGACTTGAACCCCGAACCCGCGGATTAAGAGTCCGCTGCTCTGCCAATTGAGCTAGCGGCGCTGGAGACCCAGTGATGGTAGCAGCCCGGCAAGCCCCGGAGCGAATTCCGTCCGCCCTTGCGCGCCGCGCAGCGGATACCTCCGCGCTTTGCGCTCGCCGAGCAGAAAGCGCTGCCGGAGCTCGGGTGTCAGTCGCGGAGGAACCGGCCGACGACCCGGGCCGCCCGGGAGGGGCGGCCGGTCCTCGCCTCCTCCCGGTCGGCCCAGCTCATCGCCTGCAGTCCGGCGTTCACGCCGAGCCAGCGCAGTGGCTCGGGTTCCCATTGCGGCGAGCGGTGACCCACCCACGGCAGCCGGGTGAGCTCGCTGTCGGTTCCGGTGATCAGGTCGGCGAGGGTGCGCCCGGCCAGGTTGGTGGTGGACACGCCGTCGCCGACGTAGCCGCCCGCCCAGCCGAGGCCGGTGGCGCGGTCCAGGCCGACCGAGGCGCACCAGTCCCTCGGCACGCCGATCGGGCCGCCCCAGCCGTGCGTAACCTCGACGTCGCCCAGCACCGGGAACAGCTCGGCGAGAGTGCGCCGCAGCGCCGCGAACACCGCGGGGACGCGGTCGAACGACGGGCGCACCGCGGAGCCGAGATGGTAAGGCGCGCCGCGGCCGCCGAACGCGAGGCGTCCGTCAGCCGTGCGCTGCCCGTAGATGATCAGGTTGCGCAGATCGCTGAACGTCGGCCGGCTGGCCAGCCCGATCTGCGCCCAGGCGGCCTCCGGCAGCGGAGCGGTCGCGATCATCAGCGAGTACACCGGCGCGATCGCCCGCCGCTGGCCGGGCAGCAGCGCGGTGTAGCCCTCGGTGGCCCGGATCACGTACCGTGCCCGCACCGTGCCGGTGGCCGTTACCAGGCGTCCCGGGCCGATCTCGACCACCGGGGTCCGCTCGAACAGCGAGACGCCGCGGTCGCGCACCACGCCGGCCAGCCCGCGGGCCAGCCGAGCGGGATGTATCGCTGCGCAATGGGGCGTGAACGTGCCGCCGAGCACGCCGGTCGCGCCAGCCAGCTGGCTGGCTTCTGCCGAAGACAGCAGCCGCAGATCCTCCTCGCCGAACCCGAACGACCGGGCCTCGGCGAGCTCGTCGGCGGCCCGTTCAAGCTGGACTTCTGAACGGGCGAGCTGCACGGTCCCGCCCTTGGCAAAGTGACAGTCGATGCCCTCTGCCGCGGTCACCTGGCCTACCTCGTCGACCGTCGCCTGCATGGCCCGGTACATGGCGATTGCCGCGTCGGCGCCCGCCATCCGCTCCAGCTTGCCCAGCGACGCCGGGAACAGGGCCGAGCACCAGCCGCCGTTGCGGCCCGAGGCGCCGAACCCGGCGATGTCGCGCTCGCAGATCACGATCCTCAGGCCGGGGTCGGCGCGGGACAGGTAGTACGCGGTCCACATGCCGGTGTACCCGGCCCCGGCGATCGCCACGTCCGCGTCGAGATCCCCGGGCAGCGGTTCGCCGGGTTCGAGGGAGCCGGGCACGGTGTCGTGCCAGAACGACAGCTTGCGGTACTTGTCAGCTACGCGCATGCGGACCATCGTGGCAGGCGTCGGCCCAGTTGATCGCATCGGGCATCCTTGTGCCATGACCGCTGTGATGAGGCTGTGATGACGGCGCCCGCGCCGAGGCGCGCGTCCGGGCCGTACCGGGTCTGCCTGGTGTGCCTGGGGAACATCTGCCGGTCGCCGATGGCCGAGGTGATCCTGCGTGACGAACTCGAGCGCGCCGGGCTCTCCGAACGGGTCGAGGTGGACAGCGCGGGGACCGGAGACTGGCACCTGGGTGAGCCGATGGACCCGCGGGCCAGGGCGGAGCTGTCCCGGCGCGGCCACGACGGCACCGGGCACCGGGCGCGGCAGTTCGAGCCGTCCTGGTTCGGGAACTACGACCTGGTGGCGGCCATGGACCGGGGGAACCTGCAGCGGCTGCGGCGGATGGCGCCGGACCGGCAGGCCGCGGACCGGACGGTGCTGTTTTTGGGTTTCGACCCGGCCCGCAGCGGCAGCGACCTCGAGGTCCCGGATCCGTACAACGGCGGTCCCGAGGAGTACGAGCTGGTCTTCGACCTGGTGCAGCCGGCGGCCCGGGGGCTGGCCGCGCAGCTCGCCGAGCTGCTTGCCGGCTGGCCGGCGGCGCCGGGGTGACGGACCCTGGGGTCCGGCTGGAGCGGCTGCTCGGCACGCAGGTGCGCGACTGCCGGGTCATCGGCGGGCAATTCGGCGTCCGGCACTACCGCGCGACGCTCGCCGACGGGCGGGTGGTGTTCGCCAAGATCGCTGGCGGCCGGGCGGGCGACCCCGGCTTCGGGGCCGAGGCGCGGGGGTTGCGCTGGCTTGGCGAGGCGGATGCCGCGCCGGTGCCCGACGTGCTTGGCTGGGATGATGGCGCGCTGATCATCTCCTGGCTGCCCAGCCAGGCGCCGGACCGGAATGCGGCGGAGCGGTTCGGGCGTGATCTCGCGTGCCTGCACACCGCCGGGGCCGACGCCTACGGCGCCCCGTGGCCAGGGGTCATCGCGGGGCTGCCGCTCGATAACGAAGCAGGACATTCGTGGCCCGAATGGTTCGCGGCGCGGCGGCTGCTGCCCTTTGCCCGCCGCGCCAGGGACGCGGGCTCGCTGAACTCGGCGGACGTCCGCCTGGTGGAGTCTGTTGCCGACCGCATCGGCGAGTTGGCCGGGCCGGCCGAGGCGCCCGCCCGGATCCACGGTGACTGCTGGTCGGGAAACGTCCTGTGGTCCGGGGGCAGGGGATGGCTGATCGACCCGGCAGCTCACGGCGGCCACCGGGAGACCGACCTGGCCATGCTGGCCTTGTTCGGCGCCCCGTTCCTTGACCGGGTCATCGCCAGCTACCAGGAGGCCAGGCCGCTGGCGGCCGGATGGCGGGAGCGGGTGCCGCTGCATCAGCTGTATCCGCTGCTCGTGCACGTCTGCCTGTTCGGCGCGGGCTACCGGGCAGCAGCACTGGACGCGGCCAGGGCCGCCCTGGCCCTGGCGTCCTGACCAGCCGTAGCCCGGGCGCGTGCGCCTCGCCGGCCGCG
>JASHOI010000369.1 GCA_030041195.1 Streptosporangiaceae bacterium
GCGTTCGACGACGCGACGCGGCGCAGCGCCACGCGCACCGCCGCGAGGTCGGTGTTGCTGGCGTGCAGCACCCCGGAGCGGTTGACCAGGAAGTTCGTCGCGCCCGCCCGTTCCACATCCGCGTCCCTGACGTCGGCGAGGGCCGCGGCCAGCGCCTTGTACGGCATGGTCACGTTGGCCGCGGCGACGCTCGGGTCACGCACCGCGCCGACGGCACCGGGCAGATCCGCCGGAGCGATGTCGTGGCTCCGGTACCGCAGCGGGATCCCGAAGTCGGCGAACACCTGGTTCCAGACCGCGGGCGAGAACGAGGCGCCGGTGCGCGCGCCGATCAGGATCACTTGCCTGGGGTAGGGCACGTCAGCTCCCCTCGGGCCGGGAGCGTCGGCGAATTGCCGCTCCGATGTACTAACGAGTCCGTTCATAGTTGACATGAGCCGGGCGCGCGGCCGCGCTGGCCCGCGGCCGCGGTCATCCGGTGAGGTAGCCGACCACCATGTCGCCGACCATCGCCCGGTGCCGCTCGTGGCTGGCCGGGTCCACGAGATCGCGCCCGAACGCGGCCAGGAACGTGTGCTGGTTGGCCACCCGGAAGAAGCAGAACGCGCTGATCATCATGTGCAGGTCGACCGGATCGATCCGGCGGCGGAACACGCCGGTGGCGTAACCGCGCTCGAGTATCCGCCCGGTCGTGGTGATCACCGGGCTGTTCATCGGGCGCAGGATCTCGGACTTGCTTATGTGCTCGGCCCGGTGAATGTTCTCGATCGCGACCAGCCGGATGAAATCCGGGTGTGCCTCATGGTGGTCGAGGGTGAGCTCAGCGAGCTGCCTGATCGCTGCGACCGGGTCGAGGTGATCGACGTCGAGCCGGGCCTCCACGTCGCGGAACAGGGAATAGACCCGCTCCAGGGCCGCGACGTAGAGCTGTTCCTTGCCGCCGAAGTAGTAGTAGATCATCCGCTTCGTGGTGCGCGTCTGGTCCGCGATTTCGTCGACTCTCGCCCCGGCGAGCCCGTGCCGGGCGAACTCCCGGACGGCGACATCGAGGATCTCCTCACGGGTGAGATCGGGATTCCGCCGTCGCGTGGGCACCTCGGCGGAGTCCGGCCTGGCAACCATCGCATTCCCTTCGCGCGCGGCCCGCGCCCGGCGTGGCCGTCGGGTTTCCCATTCTGCCTCGCAGAAGCCCTGATCGTACGTCTGCCAGTGCCGGGCGGCCGGCCGCCGGCAGATGCCGCGGAACCGGCCCTGTACAGGCGTATCTGACATAGGCATAATGTACGAACTAGTTCGTACACTATCAGGAGCCGGAACGATGACGCCAGGGCCGCCAATGCGCTGGGACCGGGTCCTTGCCATCGATCACCTCACGCTGCTCGACGTCGCGCCACCCGACTTCGTGGCGCTGGCCGCCGGCGCCGGGTTCGATGCAGTCGGCCTGCGCATCGCCCCCGCGACCGGGGCCGAGTCACCGTGGCCGATGTCACCGGGTTCGCGCATGCTGGCGGAAACCGTGCGGCGCTGCCGGGACAGCGGCGTGACCGTCCTGGACACCGAGACGATCCGGCTCACACCCGACGCCGACCTCGCCGCCAGCGAGCCGGTCCTGGAGACGGCCGCGCGGCTGAACGCGCGCTACATCACCGCGATCGGCGAGGACCCGGACCTGGAGCGGCTGTCCGACAGCTTCGGCCGGCTGGTCGCGATGGCCGCGCCGTACGGCATCCGCGCGGTGATCGAGTTCATGGCGTACCAGACGGTCCGCACGCTGGACGACGCGCTGGCGATCGTGACCCGGTCCGGCGGCGGCGCGGTCCTCCTCGACGCGCTGCACGTCCAGCGCTGCGGCACCGAGATGTCCCAGATCATGCACGTGGAACCGGGGCTGCTCAGCTACCTGCAGCTGTGCGACGCGCCGCTGCATCAGCCCCCGGGCGACGCCGCCGCCGAGGCGCGCACCGGCCGGCTGCTGCCGGGAGACGGCGCGCTCCCGCTCACCAGCCTGCTCCGCGCCGTGCCGCCAGCCACCCTGGTCGCGATCGAGGCGCCGAGCCGGTCGCTGCGCCGCGAGCTGAGCCCGGAACGGTTCGCCGCCAGGGCCCGCCGGTCGCTCGACCGGGTCCTCGCGCGCTGGCGCGACCAGCGCGGGCCGGGCGGGCCGGACGAACCGAACCCGCACGTTGCCAGCTGATCGGCCAGAGCGGCCGCTTTGGTCATCCGAGGAAGGGAGGACCGCGATGCCAGCCCGACTGGCGGTGCACGGCCTCGCCAAGCACTACGGCGGCGTCCACGCGCTGCGCGGCGTCAGCCTGCACGTGGCCTCCGGCGAGGTGCTCGGGCTCGTCGGCGACAACGGGGCCGGCAAGTCCACGCTGCTGAAGATCCTGGCCGGGGCGGCCGCACCGACCGGGGGACAGATCCTGGTCGACGGGGAACCGGTGCGCTTCGCCAGCCCCGCGGCGGCGCGCGAGGCCGGCATCTCCACCGTGTACCAGGACCTGGCCCTGGCCGACCAGCGGGACGTCGTGGCCAACTTCTTCATGGGCAGGGAACTGGTCTCGGCCAGCTGGCTCGGCCGCCGCATCGGATGGCTGAACACCAGGGCCATGACCGCGCACACCGCCAGCGAGATGGCCCGGCTGCGCACCAGCATCCCGGATATTCACGCGTCGGCGCGGAACCTGTCCGGCGGCCAGCGCCAGGTGCTCGCGATCGCCAGGGCCGCGGCATGGACGAGCAAGGTGATGCTGCTCGACGAGCCCACCAGCGCGCTCGGCGTCGAGCAGCAGCAGCAGGTGCTGCAGCTGGTCCGCCGGATCCGCGACGACGGCATCGCGGTCATCTTCGTCAGCCACCAGATGCCCGACGTGCTGGAGGTCTGCGACCGGGTCGCCGTGCTCCGCCTCGGCGAGCTGGCGGCCACCCTCGGCAAGGACCAGCTCACCTCGGAAAACCTCGTCGGCTACATCACCGGCGCCAAGACCGGAGCGGCCCGATGAAACCGGCCCTGGTGCTGCGCGACCTGTGGATCGGCGTGGTGCTGCTGGCCCTGATCATCGGGTTCAGCGTTGCCTCGCCGTACTTCCTCACCCAGGCCAACTGGCTGAACACCACGAGCACCGCGACCGAGGTGCTGCTGCTGGCCGTCGGCGAGACCTTCGTCATCTGCACCGGCGGCATCGACCTGTCGGTGGGCGCCGTGCTCGGGTTCTCCGGGATGGCCGGCGCGTGGGTGATCGCGCACTGGTTCGCGGTGACCAGCGGTGCCGACCTGCTGCCGGTGTCGGCCGGCTTCGCCGCCGGGGTGCTGGCCGGCGCGGCCTTCGGCGCGGGCAACGGCTGGCTCGTGTCGCGCACCCCGATCCCGCCGCTGGTCGTCACGCTCGGCACGCTCGGCATCGCGACCGGGCTCGGCAACCTGCTCGACAACGGCCAGGAGATCTCGAACATCCCCGGCTCGGTCACCACGTTCGGCAACACGAACCTGGGCGGCTGGGTCCCGGTGCCGGTGCTGATCGCCGCCGTGATCACCCTCTGGTGCGGGGTGGCGCTGGCCAAGACCCGGTTCGGCGCCTACACGCTGAGCATCGGCGACAGCCGGGAATCCGTGATCAGGGCCGGGATCAACGACCGCAGGCACCTGTTCAAGGTCTACCTGCTCTGCGGCCTGCTCGCCGGGGTGGCGGGCGTCCTGGTCATGGCCCGCCTCGGCGCCGGCAATCCCACGTCAGGCTCGGACGACAACCTCAACGCGATCGCGGCCGTGGTCATCGGCGGCACCAGCCTGTTCGGCGGCCGGGGCACGATCGCCGGCTCGGTGATCGGCACGTTCATCATCGCGGTGCTGGTCACCGGCCTGGTCATCATCAACGTCCCGCCGTTCTGGCAGGAAGTCGCCGTCGGCGTCATCTTGATCCTCGCCGTCTACATCGATCAGCTGCACCTGGGCAACCGCCGGGCGCGGCGATCCCCTGGCGGGCCAGCGCCCGCCGTCCCGGCAGTTATCCCGCCATCGATGGTCGGCCGGCGAAACGGCCAGGCCTGACTCACCTTTCCGCAACCATCTCCGCCCTGTTCTGGCATCCCCAGGAGGAAGCATGTCCGTCAGCAG
Organism: Streptosporangiaceae bacterium; assembly: GCA_030041195.1. The sequence continues at coordinate 4,115 of JASHOI010000369.1, forward strand.
ATCGTCGCGCCGCTTGGTGCTGGCCGCGGCGCTGGCCGCGATGACCCTCACCGCCGCGGCATGCAGCAGCTCGAGCTCGAGCAGCCCCGGCAGCAAGACCTCGTCGGCGAAGCACTACACGATCGCGTTCGTGCCCGGCGCGACCGGCGTCTCGTTCTACGACACCGTGCTGGCCGGCATGCAGGCCAAGGCCAAGGCGCTCGGCATGACCGTGACCTACCAGGGCTCGCCGGACTTCGCCCCGAGCGCGCAGACGCCGGTCGTGGACGGGGTCTGCAGCAAGCACCCGAGCGTGCTGATCGTCGCGCCGACCGACCCGGTGGCGATGGCACCGGCGATCGACACCTGCCTGAACGCCGGCATCCCGGTGATCACCGTGGACACCCAGCTGGCGAACACCTCCCGGCTCACCGCGGAGATCACCACCGACAACACCGAGGGCGGCCAGCTGGCCGGCACCTACCTGGGCAAGGAGCTGCACGGCAGCGGGCAGATCGCCGAGCTCAGCCTGTCGCCGACCGCGACAACTCAGGTCGACCGGCTGCAGGCCGTGGACAGCGTGCTCAAGTCCTCGTATCCCGCGATCAAGGTGGTCACGCTGCAGTACACCCAGCAGGCGACCTCGTCGAGCGAGACCACCGTGCGGTCCATTCTGGCCGCGCACCCGCAGGTGAAGGCGATCTTCGGGGTGGCCGAGCCGAACGCCGAGGGCGCGATCTCCGCGATCGCCGCCGCTGGCCTGACCGGCAAGGTCCTCGTGGTCGGCTGGGACGCCAGCCCGGCCGAGGTCTCGCTGCTGAAGAAGGGCACGCTGAGCGCGACGGTTGCGCAGCAGGCGGCCGAGGAGGGGGCGATGGCCGCCCAGGACGCCTACGACAAGCTCACCGGGAAGGCCAGCGCGATCACCTTCCACCTGAGCCTGCCCGACGTGCTGCTCACCTCGGCGAACGTCAGCCAGGAGGCGAAGTACTACTACCTGCCCTGACCTCACAAACCCCGTGGGTAGGCTTCCAGCGATAAGGAAACCAGCAGCCCGGGGAGCCAGCGATCACTGACCTCGTAACGTACTTGCCGGAACGCGACGCCCCGGGGCCGGCCGTGGTTCTCATCGGCCCGCCTGGGTCCGGGAAGTCCACCGTGGGCCCGCTGCTGGCCGCGCTGCTCGGTGTGGAGTTCGCCGAAACCGACGGCCTGATCGCTGCGCGCGCTGGCAAGCCGGTCGCCGACGTCTTCATCGACGACGGGGAGGATGTGTTCCGGGAGCTGGAGCGATCGGCCGCTGCCGAAGCCATCGCCGGGCACCCCGGGGTGCTCGCGCTCGGCAGCGGCTCGATCCTCAGCCAGGCCACCAGGGGCCTGCTGGCCGACCAGCGGGTGGTGTACCTGGAGACCGGGTTTCCCGCGGTGGCCAGGAGGTCCGGCCTTGACGGCCCGCACCCGCCGATTCCGGGGAACCCGCGCGGGCGGCTGCGGCAGTTCCTCGAGGAGCGCCGGCCGCTGTATGCGGACCTGGCGTGGCTCACGGTGAGCACCGACGACCGCGAGCCAGCGCAGATCGCCGACGAGATCGCGGCCGCGATCGCCGCCCGCCACGCCGCGGAGCCGGGCCGGTGAGCGCGACCCGGATCCCGGTCGGCGGCGCGTGTCCGTACGACGTGGTCGTCGGCACCGGCGTGCTCGGCGAGCTGCCCGGGCTGGTCGGCGACGCCCGCACCGTGGTGGTCATCTACCCCGCTGGCCTCGGCGAGATCGCGCGGCCCGCGTGCGAGGTGCTCGCCGCCGCCGGGCACGTCGTGCACGCCGAGGAGGTGCCGGCCGGGGAGGCGGCCAAGGACATCGCGGTCGCTGCGGGGCTGTGGTCGCGGCTGGCAGCGCACCGGGTGACCCGCACCGACGCGATCGTGGGCGTCGGCGGCGGCGCAACAACGGACCTGGCCGGATTCGTCGCGGCGACCTGGCTGCGCGGGGTGCGCGTGGTGCTGCTGCCGACCACGCTGCTCGCGGTCGTGGACGCCGCGGTCGGCGGGAAGACCGCCGTGAACATCGCCGAGGGCAAGAACCTGGTCGGCGTGTTCCATCCGCCCGCCGGGGTGGTCGCCGACCTCGCCGTGCTCGGGTCGCTGCCCGAGGCCGAGTACGTGAGCGGGCTGGCCGAGGTGATCAAGACCGGGTTCATCGCCGACCCGGTGATCCTCGACCTGATCGAGGCCGACCCGGAGGGCGCCACGGCACCGGGCGGCCGGCACGCGAGGGAGCTTGTCGAGCGCACGGTCCGGGTCAAGGCCGAGGTGGTGGCCGCCGACCTGCGCGAGTCCGGGCTCCGCGAGGTCCTCAACTACGGCCACACGCTGGGCCACGCGCTGGAGCGGCTGGAGAACTACCGGATCCGGCACGGCGAGGCGGTCGCGATCGGCATGGTCTACGCGGCCGAGGTGGCCCGCCTGGCCGGCCGGCTCGCCCCGGACGCCGCGGCGCGGCACCGCAAGGTGCTGTCGGCCGTCGGCCTGCCGACCACGTGGGTGCCGGGGGACTGGCCGACGCTGCGTAAGGCGATGGCGGTCGACAAGAAGAGCCGCGGGGCCAGGCTGCGGCTGGTCATCCTCGAGGATCTGGGCCGCCCGGTGCTGCTGGAGGACCCGCCCGAGGACCTGCTCTCCCGTGCGTTCGCCGAGGTGGCGGGCTGATGCGGCGCGTCCTGCTGATCAACGGACCGAACCTCGGCCGGCTGGGATCCCGTGAGCCCGACCTCTACGGCACGGCAACGCACGCCGACCTGGCCGAGATGGCCACGGCCGCCGGGCGCGACCTCGGCCTGGCCGTCGAGGTCCGGCAGACCGACGACGAGGGCGAGCTGATCGGCTGGATCCACGAGGCCAGCGACGCCAGGACGCCCGTCGTGCTCAACCCGGCCGCGTTCACCCACTACTCGTACGCGCTCAGGGACGCGCTCGCGATGCGGACCGCGCCGCTGATCGAGGTGCACATGTCGAATCCAGCGGCACGCGAAACGTTCCGGCATCTGTCGGTGGTGTCCGGCGTCGCCGACGGGACCATCGCCGGGTTCGGGCTGCTGTCCTACCGGCTCGCGCTGCAGGCGGTCGCCGAGCTGGCTGAAGGCGCATCGGCGCTGGGGGGTGGGCCCGTTTGATCGTCCTGGTCGGGTTCATGGGGGCGGGCAAGACCACGGTGGGGCACATGCTCGCCGAGAAGCTGGGGCTGCCGTTCGTCGACAGCGACCTGATCATCGAGAGCCGCACCGGCCGCAGCATCAGGGAGATCTTCGTGGCGGACGGTGAGCCGGCCTTCCGCCAGTTCGAGCACGAGATCACGGCCGAGCTGCTGCGCGGCCAGGACGCCGTGCTGGCGCTCGGCGGCGGCGGGGTCGAGCATCCGGCCACCCAGCAGGCGCTCAAGGGCAGCCAGGTCATCTATTTGCAGGTCGGATACGCCGAGGCGATGCTGCGGGTGTCCCACGACGAGTACCGGCCGATGCTGCGCGCGCCCGACCTGCAGGCCATCTTCGAGCGCCGGCTCTCCACCTACCAGGCCGTGGCGACGCAGACCGTGGTCACGGACGGGCGCCGGCCCGAGGCCATCTGCCTGGACATCATCGAGCGGCTGGTCCAGGTGCCGTCCGCGCCGCCGGGGACCACGTCGGTGCTGGTCGCCTGCACCGGCGGAACCTACAACGTGCACGTGGGCGCCCGGCTGCTGCCCGACCTGGACCGGCTGCTGCCGCCGCTGCCGCACGCCAGGACCGCGGTGCTGCTGGCGGCCGGCCACGACAGCGGCCCGGTGGCCGGTGCGTCCGCCGCGCTGCAGCGGGCCGGGCTCGACGTGCGGTACGTCCAGGTGCCCGACCGCCAGCAGTCCAAGGACCTCGCCACGATCGCCCGGATCGCCGGGGAGCTCGCCGGCCTCG
>JASHOI010000370.1 GCA_030041195.1 Streptosporangiaceae bacterium
GCGGGGCCACGCCAGGGACGGTCGCGCTGGCCTGCGCGGCCGCGATGTGCGCGGTCGCGGTGTTCCTCGTCCCGCATTTCGCCTTCGGGCCCGCCCTGCACCCGTCGTTCTACCGGCAGACGCGGGCCATGAGGGCGGAAGCCGCGGCGGCGGCCGCGGTCCCGAGCGGCGTCGTCGTCGCGGCCACGAACTTCGTCGGCCCGGCGCTCTCGGCCAGGGACACGGTGCTGCTCTGGGACGGCGACGGCGGGACACCGCCGCTTGGGGCGCCGTGGGTCGTCGCCAACGTGCGGGTGCCGCAGTTCACCTTCCACAGCGTGCGCGAGCAGAAACAGCGCGTCGCGCTGCTTGAACGCAGCGGTTACCGGGTTGTTTTCCGGCGGGACGGGTACCTGGTGCTGCACCGCAGCGGCCCGCCGAGGATCTCGGCCAGCGTTCCGTTCAAGGTGAAGCCGCGATGAGCGTCAGGGCGAGGCCGACCGCCGGTTCGGCGGCGGGCAATGTCCCCGGCGGTGAGCGGGCCGGGTCGCCAGACGCCGCGGGGAGGCTGCTCGGGCGGCTGTCTGTGCTGCCGGCGCTGCTGGTAATGGCCTGGCTGCTGGTCGGCCTGCCGCTGCTGCTGGCCGGCGTTTTCACGCCCGTGGCGATGCTGGTGCTTTCGGTGCCGCTGGCGGTGATCCTGCTGGTGCTCGGCCTGCGCTGGCTGCCCAGCCGGTGGCCGGGCGCTGGCGCGGCGGCCGCGTCCGGGCAGGCATCCACGCCCTGGTGGACCGTTGCCGCTGTGGTCGCGATCGCGGTCGCCTTCGGCGTCGACCAGATGATCTACCATTCCCAGTTCATCATCGTGACCCGGGACCCGGCGTCCTACATCCAGTTCGCGAACTGGATCTCCCGGCACGGCTCGCTGCCGATACCGCAGGACGCCGCGGCATTCGGCGGCACCCATCACGGCATGGAGTTCGCCAGCTTCGCCTTCTACCAGGTGGGCAACTCGGTCGTGCCGCAGTTCATGGCGGGCCTGCCGATGATCCTGGCCGGCGGGTTCTGGATCGGCGGCGTGACGTCGGCGGTGGCCATGGCCCCGGTGCTCGGCGCGTGCGCGGTGCTGACGTTCGGCGGCCTGGCCGCCCGGCTCGTCGGCCCGCGCTGGGCTCCGCTCGCCGCCCTGATCCTCGCCGTATCCCTGCCCGAGGAGTTCACCAGCCGCTCGACTTACAGCGAGCCGGTGGCGCAGATTCTGTTCCTCGGCGGGCTCTGCCTGGTCATCGACTCGCTCGGCGAGGACAAGGCCGGCGCCAAGGTGATCGCCGCGCTCGGTGGCCTGGCCCTCGGCCTGACGCTGCTGGTGCGCATCGACGGGGCCAGCGACTTCCTGCCGGTGATCCCGTACTGCGGCATCCTGCTGGTCGGGCGCGCGCGGCAGGCGGTGCCGCTGATCGGCGGGCTGGTCGTCGGCGGGCTGTACGGGACCGTGGACGGGCTGGTGCTGAGCAGGCCGTATCTGGCCAGCATCAAGAGCTCACTGGTGCCGCTGGCGCTGATCACCGGCGTCGTGGTGATCGCCACGCTGGCCGCGATGGCATGGCGCTGGGACAAGGGCCTGCCCACGGTGCGCGGAAAGTGGCTGCCCAACGGCGTGGCGGTGCTGGCGTTCGTGATCGCGATCGGCTTCACGATCCGCCCGTACTTCCAGACGGTGCGCGCCAACTCGGGCGCGTTCTTCGACTCCATCATCGCCGGTTACCAGCGCGCGGATCACCTGCCGGTGCAGCCGGAGCGGCTGTACTACGAGCTCAGCATGCACTGGGTGTTCTGGTACATCGGAGTCCCCGTGGTGGCGCTCGGAACCCTGGGCGCGGCCCTGCTCGCCCGCAGGTGCCTGCGCGGGCAGGCACCGACGTGGACGCTGCCCCTGATGATCTTCGCGTGGGCCATCGTCACCACGCTGTACGACCCGGCGATCACGCCCGACAATCCGTGGGCGAGCCGGCGGCTGGTGCCCACCGTGCTGCCCGGCTTCATTCTGCTGGCCGTCTGGGCCGCTGACTGGCTGCTCGACCGGGTCCGGCGGATGGATGTCCCACGGGCGCTGGTGGTGAGCCTCGCCGCCTGCGGCGTGGTCATCCTCGTGCTGCCCGCCGCGATCACCACGTTCGGCCTGCGGGCCAGGTCGGGCGGGCCGGTCGGGATCCGGATCGCCGCGGTGGGCCTGGCGTTCAAGACCACGTACGGCGGCGAGATCCCAGCGGTGAACGCGATGTGCGCGGCGATCCCGCGTGACGCATCGGTGGTCTTCATCGACAGCGGCAACGGCGGCGAGGCGAGCCGGCTCGACGAGGTCGTCCGCGGCATGTGCGGCGTCCCGGTGGCGGAGATCGACCGCGCGCACTTCGCCAGCACCGAGCAGGTCATCCGCGCCATCGAGCGGGCCGGCCGGCGCCCGGTCTTCCTGTCCGGCGCGCGGAAGCACCTGGTCCGGTTCGGGGGCCCGATCCGGCAGGTGATGAGGCTGCGCAGCACTCAGGACATGAACGCGCTGACCGCCCCGCCGCTGCACACGCTGCCGTTCAACGTCAACGTCTGGATGTCGGAGCCCACGCCATGACCACCTCTCTCGACGGCTTCGGCGCAGAACCTTCGCAAACGGTAGTAACCTCGGCCGCTGTGAACGTTCCGTCGGGGTCTCAGCAGGATCATCCCTATGTCTCGATCATCCTGCCCTGCTACAACGAGCAGGACCACGTCGTCACCGAGGTGACCCGGATCTGCGCCACCATGGACACCAGCGGCTACAGCTACGAGCTTCTTGCCTACGACGACTCGTCGACCGACGAGACGCTTGCCCGCCTTTACGAGGCCGCGCCCAGCTTCCCGCATCTGGAGGTGGTGCACTTCCACCGCAACGGGGGCGCTGGCACCGTGCGCCGCATCGGCACCCAGCAGGCCCGCGGCGAGATCGTGGTCTGGACCGACGCAGACATGACCTACCCGAACGAGCGCATCCCCGAGCTCGTCCAGATGCTCGAGAAGGACCCGACGCTGGATCAGGTCGTGGGGGCGAGGACCAGCGAGGAGGGCACCCACAAGTTCCTGCGGGTGCCGGCCAAGTTTTTCATCCGCAAGCTCGCGGAGGCGCTGACCAATTCCCAGATCCCAGACCTGAACTCCGGGCTGCGGGCGTTCCGGCGCGAGGTCTCGCTGCCCTACCTGAGGCTGCTGCCGCCCGGATTCTCCTGCGTCACCACGATCACCATCGCCTTCCTGTCCAACCAGCACGACGTGCGTTATGTCCCGATCGAATACGCGAAGCGGTCGGGAACGTCGAAGTTCCGCTTCGTCAGGGACGCCTACCGCTACATCCTCCAGGTGCTGCGGATGGTGATGTACTTCAACCCGCTCAAGGTGCTGATGCCGCTCGCGCTGTTCCTCATCGGCCTTGGCATCGCCAAGGGCATCTACGACATGGTCGTGCATCCCCTGCTGTTCGCCGTCAACACCGTCCTGATCTTCGTGAGCGGGCTGATCATCGCGTCACTCGCCCTGCTCGCCGACCTTATTGTCCGGTCCAGGGGGGATACATGATGCGGGGCGCGAAGGCCGCGCGGTTAGGGAGGGCGGAACCAGTTGCGCCTAGAGGACACGCTTCCGCCCGTCCCTGACGCGTCGGCGGAGACGGAATCTGTGAGTTCGCCTCGAGGCTGGCCTGCCGCGCTGTGGGCGGCCGTGCGGCGGCGGCTTACGCTGGAGCACCTGCTCGCGCTGGCGCTCGGGCTGCTCGTCCTGGTGGTCCACGACGTGCCGTACATCCTCACCACGTCGTTCTGGAACGACGAGTCCTGGGTGGCGGTCACCACCAAGTTCCCGCTGTCGCAGCTGCGCGCGGTCATCGACAGCACGCCGATCGGCTGGGCGGCGCTGCTGCGCGTGGTCACCGTGCCGGGAACCGAATCGGGCCGGCTCATGCCGCTCGCGTTCGCCGGCGCGGCCGTGGTGATCGCGTACTGGCTCGCCCGGCAGCTCGGCTGGCAGCAGTGGGAGGCCGCGGTCGCCGCCGGGGTGCTGGCCGCGATCGGCGTGCTGCTGGTCCCGGCGATGCTCGTGCGCAACGACCTGAAGCAGTACACCGCTGACGCCTGCCTGTCGCTGCTGGCGGTGGCGATGACCTCGCGGCTGGAGCGCGACTGGTCGCGGCGGCGGCTGGTCGCGCTGTCGGTAACCGTCTGGGGAGGCATGCTGTTCAGCGACGCCGTCGCCTTCATCGGCGCGGGGGCGTTCGCCGCGGTATGCCTGGTCCAGCTGGCCCGGCGGGCCTGGCGCCGGCTCGCCGAGTCGGCCGTCGTCGGTGTTGTCACGGCCGTCCTCATGGTCGTGGTCTACAAGGCGTTCTACGCGAGCGCGGTGAACGCTGGGCTGGTCTACAGCCCTCATTTCCGCTACTACTACCTGCCGCTCCGGCAGGGCCTGAACGCCTCGCTCACGTTCATCACCTCGTCGTTCACTGCCGTGCACAATATTTTCGGCCTCGGGCCCGTTTGGCTTGCGCTGCCGCTGTTCGTGGCGGGGATCCTCACCGTGTTCTGGCTGGGCAGGCCGGCCACGGCGATCACCCTGGCCGTGCTGTGGCCGGAGATGCTCGCGATCTCGGCCGTGCACAAGTACCCGTTCCTCGACCTGCGGACCTCTACGTTCCTGTTCGCCATCACGGCCGTCGTGTCCGCGATCGGGGTGGTCGGGGTGTGCGCGGCGCTGCGGCCGCTGCTCAAGGGGTGGACGGGCGCGGTGGCGGTGGCGGTCTCGGTCGTGGCAGTCGGCGCGTTTGCTCTCAACAACGCCTCGTACGTGCGCATCCACTCGATCCCGGCCGAGGACGAGCGGGCCCAGACGCTGTACGTCGCCGATCACTCCCGGGCCGACGACGTGATCCTGGTGAACTTGAGCAGTAACTGGGGATTTGCCTATTACTGGCCGCACGGCCAGCCGGCCCGCCGGAAAGATCCTTACGTGGCGCAGGACTACGAGGCGTACTTCCCCGGTCAGCCGCGCATCGTGGTGGCGTTCAACCGGTCCAGCTCGGCCGTTGCCGCCGCGCTGTCGCAGGCGGTGGCGCAGTCGCGGCAGCGCTCGTGCAGCCCGATCTGGCTGATCCGCACGCACGTTTCCGCGGCAGAGAACGCGGCGTGGAGCGCGGCGCTGCGCAGCGAAGGGCTGACGGCCAGGCCGGTGGGCGTCACCGGCCTGACGATCATCACGGTGCGGACAGCGCTGTGCCGGTGAGCCGGGTGGCCGTCGATGTGGAGACACCCGACGAGGGCGCGCACGGCCGGCTCACCGCCGCCGCCCGGCGGGCGCGGGACTGGCTGGCAAGGGACTTCTTCGCGGCCGATGCCTCGTCCGCCCGTGCCGTGACGCTGGCCGCGGCCGCTGTCGGCCTGGCCACCGCCCTGGCCGCCGGCATGCGCCTGGGCGCGCAGGGCATGAACACGCTGTGGGCCGAGGACGGCCAGGTGTTCTACGCCGGGGCGAAGCGCGCCGCGCTCCCCGACGTGTTCTTCCACACCTACCGCGGGTACATGCATGCCGGGCCGCGGGTGGTCGCCGCGCTCGCCGCGCTGTTCCCGGTCAGCTGGGCCGCGTCCGCCATCGCCATTGGCGACGCGATCGCGCTCGGCCTGCTCGCCGCCGTCGTCTACCGCGCGTCCGCGCCGTACATCCGCAATCCGTGGCTGCGGGTCGTCCCGGCCCTGCTGATCGCCGCGCCCCCGGTCGGGCAGGAGGTGATCGGGTCAATAGCGAACCTGCAGTGGTTCCTGTTCTTCGCGGCCATCGTGGTCTTGGTGTGGAACCCGCAGCGCCCGGTGCCGATCGCCGTGGGCGCGGTGACGGTGCTGTTCGCGACCATGAGCAGCCCGTTCGGGATCCTCCTCGTCCCGCTCGCTGTCCTGCGCCTAGTGGTGTTTCTCGGCAACCGCGCCACGGTGATCCCGGTCGCCGCCCTGGCCGGGTTCGGCATGCAGACGCTGATCATGGTTGGCGCCACCGGGCGCAGCTCCTACTCCACCGTGCTTCCGGGCAAGCTGGCCAGCCTGTTCATTTCGGGTGTCGTCGGCCAGGGGTTCTTCGGAGCCCGGTACTCCGCCCCGTGGCCGGCCCTCGGCGCCGTCGCCGTGATCGCGATCACCGCGGCGTGGGCGCTGCTCGCGGTCACCGGGCGGCTGCGGCCGTTCGCGGTCGCAGCCGTGATGCTGGCCTACGCTCTGGTCTTCTTCGCCGTCCCGGTGGTGCTGGACGGCATGACCATCGGGCAGCCGCCCGCCTACCGGTACTACGTGGGGCCATTGCTGCTGATCGTGTTCGCCGTGACCGTCATGCTCGACGGTGCCCTGCGCCGCCCGGATCACCCCCGCTGGACCGAGGCTTACCGGCCGGTCCCGGTGATCCTGTGTGCCGGGCTGCTGGTGTGCCTGGGTTACTCGGCGGTGACGACGTACCGGGCACCGGACCCCGCCCGGTCGGCGCCCACCTGGTCGGCGGCCCTGAGCAGCGCCCGCAGCCGGTGCGGCCACGGCGCGCGCCGCGCAGCGGTGCCGATCACCCCGATATCGGTGCACCACTGGAAGGTGGTGCTCAGCTGCTCGCAGATCGAGCAGGGCTAGCGGGCTCGGCGTCCTCGGCGGGCTTGCTGGGTTCGGCGGGCTTGCTGGGCTCGTCGGCCGAGTTGGGATGCGTGAGCCTGCGGGCGGGATCAATGTCGAGGTAGCCGTACCGGCGAAGCTGGTGCCGGTGCAGCCGGTACTGGACCGACGTTTGCAGCACGCCAATGCCGTACCGGATGCTTCTGGCCAGGTTGATCGACGACGAGTCGGCCTGGTACCGGGTCGGGCAGGACAGCTCGCCGATGCGGGCGCCTGCCGCCAGGGCCTGCACGATGATCTGGTTGTCGAAGACGAAGTCGTCGGAGTTGCGCTCGAACGGGACGGCGGCGAGCAGGCTGCGGCTGAACGCGCGCAGGCCGGTGTGATACTCGGACAGCTTCTGCGCCAGCACGATGTTCTCGGCCAGGGTGAGGAACCGGTTGGCGGCGTACTTGTAGCGGGGCATTCCCCGGGCGACCGGGCTCTGGGCGAGGATGCGCGAGCCGAGCACCAGGTCATACTCACCGTAAGCGATCATCGAGGCCATCGCGGGGACGAGCAGCGGCGAGTACTGGTAGTCCGGGTGCACCATCACCACGATGTCCGCGCCAAGCTCGAGCGCGCGCCGGTAACAGGTCTTCTGGTTGCCCCCGTAGCCGAGGTTGCGCTCGTGGCTGATGGGCTCGAGGCCAAGCTGGCGGGCCAGCGCGACCGTCTCGTCGGTGCTGGCGTCGTCGACCAGCACGACCTCGTCGACCACGCTGCGATCGAACTCAGAAAGCGTGCGCGCCAGCGTTGCCTCGGCATTGTAGGCGGGCATCACGACAGCGATCCTGTGACCGTTGAGCACCACGGCATTATAGGAAGGCGGAGCACCGTCTGCCGCATAGATCCCCCATGCACGCTTCCTCCGGCTGCCGTCGGGCCTGATGCCATACTGGGCGCCGTGGAAACCGTCTCGAACCGCCCCGGACCAGCCGGCACCGGCCTGCGCCCCGGTCCTGGGGACCGGCCGGCGCGCCCGCGGGCCGCCTGGGCGGGCTGGCTCGAGGCGCTGGGGGTGGTGCTGTCCCCGGCGATCGCGGCGCTGGTGCTGCGGCTCCGGCTGATGGCGCCGAGCGACCTTCCCGACCCGGCCATGCACACCATCTACATCGTCGACCCCCGCCAGGTGTTCGCCCGCTATGCGGCCGCCTATGCTTCCACCGCCCGGCTGAGGGAGAGCGCCAGGGTCGGGTTCCTGGAGCCGGCCAGACTCGCCTATCTGGCCTTCGGTGCGGTGCCGGGGTTCTTCGTCATGCGCTACGTGCTCGCCCTGATCGCGGTGGGCCCCGTCTACCTGCTGCTGCGCCGCCTCTACGGCCGCCCCGCCGGGGTGGTCGGCGTCCTGGTGGTGCTGTCCTCGCCGGTGCTGGTGACCGCCTGGGGCACGGACTACCCGGATTCCGCTGTCGTGTCCTACGCGGCCGGGGCCCTGGCGTGCCTGGCGATGCCGTGCTCGCCGCGGTGGCGCCGTGCATGGCTGGCTGCCGCCGGGGTGCTGCTCACGGCGGCGGTGTGGTCGCACGGGGTCGCGGTGCCCCTGGTGGCAGCGACGCTGGTCGGCTATCTGGGCGTGCGGCTGGTGCGGGACCGGGCCGGGCTGCCCGGTGACCTGGTCTTGCTGGCCGGGGTCGCCGCCGCGGTCACGGGCCTGCTGGTGGTGGGCTCCGCCCTGCTGATCGGCCACGCCAACTTCATCGCGACCACCTGGCAGGCCTACCGCTACCTGTCCCAGCCCTCGCAGGTCGTCCAGTGGCACTCGTCGAACTGGCGGTGGGCGCCCTACGTGGCCTACCTGCTGGTGCCGCCCGCCGTGCTCGGCGGGTTCGTGGTCGCCGTCGCCCGCCGCGGCCGCTCGGTCGCCACCCCGGTGCTGCTGGTCGGGGTGATGTTCGCCACGCAGCTGGTGGTCTACGTCGGGCTGCAGTTCTTCGGCACCGTGCAGACCCTGGAGGAGCATTACTTCTCCTCCACGCTGTGGGCTGGGGTCTGCCTGGCGTTCGCGATAACCGTCGCCGAGCTGGCCCGCCCGCTGTCGGGCCGCCCGCTGGCCCGGTGGCTGCCCGCCGCGGTGCTGCTCGCCGTCCCGCTCTGCTACGAGGCCGACCCGCACGTGCCCTCGTTCGGCTGGGCGCCGTTCGGGGCCATCCTGGCCGCCGCCGTGATCGCCGCGGCCGTCGCGGCGCGCTGGTTCGGCGGGCTCAGGCGACCGCTGGCCGCTGCGGCGGGCCTCGGGGTCGCGCTCGTCGCGTTCGCCGGCGCCAGCCTGGTGCTCACGGTCGCGCCGATCCCGTCTCACCCCGCGCTGCCCGATACCGTGTTCGACCCTCCCCCCGCCTACGCCTCCGCGCTCGGCGGCAGCTGGGCGACCTACCTGGACAGCTACCGGATCGCCACCGCGCTGCCGCTGGTCGCTGGCCCGGCCGCCTACCAGGGCGAGCAGATCCTCACCTGGTGGCCGATCTCCGACGGCAGCCCCAGTCCGTTCACCGAGTACGCGGGGATGTACCACGGCAAGTTCAACACGTTGCCCAGCAATCCGCCGGACCTCACCGCCGCCGACCGGGCGATGCTCAGGGCCAGGCGGCCCGCCGAACTGCTGCTGTACGACACCTCGGCGGCGTCGTTCCCCACGGCGCTGCGCAACCTCGCCCATTTCCGGCCGACCCTGGTGCGCGCCACGGTGCTGCGCGGCGGCCCGCTGGCCCTGCACGTCTGGCTGATCCGGCTGGGAAGGTACTACGACGCGCAGACGCGCCGCTAGCGCCCTCCTAGGGTGCCAGCCGGGCCAGGACAACGATGCCGGGCCCGGTGCCGGGGAAGGCACGCTGCACTAGCCGGAACGGGACGGTCCCCCACCGTGTGGCCAGCCCGCGCACGCTGCTGGCCGGCTGCAGCAGCCTGCCGGATCCGGCCGTGCGCTCGGCCACCGACGTAGCAGCGGCCGCGGAGAGCCGGCGGCGCCCGATCAGGTTGCGGCCGGCCTCCAGGGCGTAGCCCAGCGGAAAGCCGTAGTGCCGCACGTCGGCCTGGCCAAAGCCGCAGCTGGCCAGCAGGGCGACCAGCGCGTCGGGATCGTAGCGGCGGAAATGGCCCACGAGTTCGTCGGCCGGGCCGTACCGGCGCTGGTACGCCGGGACCGACAGCAGCAGCCAGCCGCCTGCCCGCAGCCGGGTCGCCCATTCCTTCAGCGCCGCCGCGTCATCCTCGATGTGCTCGAGCACCTCGAACGCGCATACCAGGTCGAACCGCTCGTCGCCGAGCGCGTCGACGGTGACGTTGCGGACCTCGCCCCGGCCCACCGCGCCGACCCGCCGCCCGGCCACCTCGCAGGACTGGCGGTCCGGCTCGACGCCCAGGTACCGGTAGCGCTGCGCCAGCCGGGCCCCGACCGCGCCCTGCCCGCAGCCGACCTCGAGCACGTCGGTGATGCCCGCGGGCAGCATGCGCTGCACCAGGTCGTACCGCAGCGAGGCGTTCGGCGTCAGCGGAGCCACCACGTCGACGTCGGCGGCCGGCCTGCCTTGGGTATCCGGGACCATGCCGAGCTCCTCATCATGCAGATCGCCAGATCGCGCCGCCGCCGGCAGCCGCCCGGCCAGCGGGCCGACGATTCGTTCCGGCGCGAATTCCTCCATGGCCAGGCCGCGTGCCTTCCCGCGCAGCCGGGCCAGTTCCGCGCGGTCATCGGCCAGCCGCAGCAGCGCGGCGGCCAGCGCACCAGGCTCGCCCGGCGGCACCAGCACAGCCGCGTCGCCGAGGGCGCGCCGCTGCGGCGCGGTGTCTGAGGTCACGATCGCGCACCCGGCGGCGGCGCCCTGGAACACCTTGTTCGGCACCACCCGCAGCGCCTTGTCCCCGGTGCCGAAGATGCCGAG
>JASHOI010000371.1 GCA_030041195.1 Streptosporangiaceae bacterium
CGCCGCGGCGATCCAGACCGGCAACCAGATTGGCCTGCTCGCCAGCGGCAACCACGACCACCTGCGCGAGGGACGGCTGACCGTGCTCGGCCCGCGGGCCGAGCAGGCGTACGGCATGTGCGGCCGCCTCGCCGCCTACCCAGCCCGGCCGCCGGGCGCCCCGGCCCGGCACGGCACCGACCCCGCACCGACCTGATCCATCCCGCCAACGGCCATCCCAAACCGCAAAGGAGCCCGCGTAATGCAGAAACTGACCAGGCTTGCCGCCCGCAGGCCGCTCGCCGCCGCGGCGGTCGTGCTCGCGGCAGGCGCGCTCACGTTGGCCGTCCCGGCCAGCCCGGCCTTAGCGGCGCCGTCCGCGACCATCGACGGCGCCGTCCACTACCAGCGGATCGCCGGATTCGGCTCGTCCGAGGCCTTCGGCCAGGCGTCGATCATCGAGGACGCGTCAGCCGCGGCCCAGCAGCAGGTGCTCAACCTGCTGTACAGCACGAAGACCGGGGCCGGGCTGACGATCCTGCGCAACGAGGTCGGCGCGGACCCCGGCAACACGATCGAGCCGACCGCGCCGGCCAGCCCGTCCGCTCCCCCGTCCTACGTGTCGCTGCAGTCGATCGGCGATGACATGGGGCAGCTGTGGCTGTCGCAGACCATCAAGGACGAGTACGGGGTCCGCGACATCTTCGCCGATGCGTGGACCGCGCCCGCGTACATGAAGACCAACGACTCCACCTCCAACGGCGGCACGCTCTGCGGCGTGCCAGGCGCCACCTGCACCAGCGGTGACTGGCGCCAGGCGTACGCCAACTTCCTGGTCCAGTACGCCAGGGACTACGCGCAGGCCGGGGTCCCGCTGAGCTACATCGGCTTCGAGAACGAGGCCAACCTGGCCCCGGACTACGACGGCATGGTGATGAGCCCGGCGCAGACCGCCGACTTCGCCGACGTGCTCGGCCCGACGCTGGCCAGGTCGGGGCTGCCCACCAGGCTGGAGTGCTGTGCCGCCGAGGGCTGGGACTACGCGCAGCAGTACGCCGCCGCGATCGAGGCCGACCCCGTCGCCAGCCACTACGTCAGCCTGTTCACCAGCCACGGGTACACCGAGGCGCCGGACTCCCCGCTGGCCGGGTGGAACAAGCCGGTGTGGGAGACCGAATGGTCGACGTTCCAGTCCTGGGATCCGGCGTGGGACGACGGCACCACGGCCTCGGGGCTGAGCTGGGCGCAGAACATCTACGACGGGCTGACCCAGGCGAACCTCGGCGCGTTCCTGTACTGGTGGGGCACGAGCACACCGACGTTCAACGGCGACAACGAGAGCCTGGTCCAGATCAACGGGTCCACGGTCACCGCGTCGGCTCGGCTCTGGGCGTTCGCCAACTACAGCCGCTTCGTCCGTCCGGGAGCGGTCCGGATCGGCGCCACGACGGCCGACAGCAACCTCGAGCTGACCGCGTTCCGGAACCTCAACGGCTCGGTCGCGATCGTGGTCCTGAACACCGGCACCGGCCCGGACACGGTCTCGTTCGCGCTGCGCAACCTCGGCATCGGCAGCGCGGCCCTGGCGACGCCGTACCTGACCGACTCCTCGAGCGACACCGCGGCGCAGCCGCCGGTGCCCGTGGTCGGCGGAACGCTGACCACGACCCTCCCCGCCCGCTCCCTGGTGACCTTCGCCATCCGGTAGCGGCCGGTCGCCGACGATCTGGTTCCGGGCGGTCACGCGGACCTTGGTGTGGCCGCCCGGGAGACCGGCAGAATCAGGGCAGTTGCTCCAGCAGCGCGTCGTACAGGCGGTAGGTGCAGCTGTCGGCCTTGCTGACCATCCGCTCGTTGCTGGTCAGCCGGGTCCATGGGTGATCGGAATCGATGCCGGTGGTATCGGCGGGACCAGAACCCGGCCTGCACTCGTCCGCGGTCAGCGTGGCGACAGCCGCGACCGCGCGTTCGTGGGCGCGGTCGAGCCGGGTGAGCACCTCGTCGTCAGAGACGGAGCGAGCCCACGCCGCCTCGCGGGCATGATGCACCTGGTCCTTCGGCCACGGCTCGCCGCGGCCGATGCCGAGGTCGGCCCCGCCGTACCACTGCCCGGCCGGCAGCTCTGGCTGGCCGCGCATCCAGGCGAACACCGGCGCGACCGTCTCGTTCCAGAATGCGACGCCGGCCAGCGTCTCCTTGACGGTCCGGCCGTCGGCGAGCCGGGTGTCCAGCTGGCCCGCGATCAGCCTGGACCGGAGCTTGTGCCATGACGCGTCGATCCGTTCCAGCAGTTCTCCGGTGGAAGTCATGACGAAAGCGTAGAGAGCAAAGTAGCCAGGATCTGTCATATTTGAGCGGTGCGTGCTGAACGGCTGCTCCGGATCCTGCTGCTGCTGCAGGCTTACGAGTCGCTGACCGCGGGTGAACTGGCCCGCCGCCTGGAGGTGTCGACGCGGACCATCCAGCGGGACCTTGACTCGCTCAGCCTGGCCGGCGTCCCCGTCTACGCCAGCCGGGGGCATGGTGGCGGCTGGACGCTGGCCCGCGACTACCGGACCCGGCTGAACGGCCTCACCCCGGCCGAGGCGATGACCGTGTTCGTCGGAACAACCGCGCACCTGCTCGCCGACCTCGGCCTGGACGCGGCCGCCGGCAGCGCCTTCGCCAAGCTGCTCTCCGCGCTGCCGGCGAACGCCCGGAAGGACGCCGAGTACGCCAGGGCACGGGTGCTTGTCGACCACGCCGGCTGGCAGGGCGCCGGCGAGGCGTCGCCGCACCTGGCCGTGCTCCGCCGGGCGCTGTGGGAGGAGCGCCGGGTGGAGGTCTGCTACGGCGGGCGGCCGTTGCGGCTCGCTCCGCTCGGCCTGGTGGCCAAGGGCACCACCTGGTACCTGGTCGCCGCGCGCGATGATGGTGAGATACGCACCTACCGGGTGCCAAAGATCACCAGCGCCGTCGCGGCCGAGCAGACGTTCGAGCGGCCGCCGGGCTTCGACCTGGCCGCGCACTGGGCCAGCGCCTGCGACCGGTTCTTCGCCACCAGGCCGGCATATCCGGTGCGGCTGCGGGTGCGGACACCCGCGGTCCACCGGTTGTCGTGGGCGCCGGGCGCGACGATCATCCAGGTCGCAGGGCGTGCCGACGGCTGGTCGGACGTCACGATGACCTTCGAGAACGCGTTTGAGGCGGCGACGTTCCTGCTCGGCATGGCCGGCGAGGCCGTGGTCGTCGCGCCGAACGAGCTTCGCGATCGTATCCGGACGGCGGCAAATCGCCTCGCCCTGCTGCACGCCGGCTAGACCCGGCGGCCGGCACGCCGTCACCGGCTCCCGGCGCCCACGCAGGGCGCCACGCGGCAGGCGTGCGCCGAGACCCTGTGCCCTGCGTAGCTCGACCGTGACCAGCAGTGTTTCCGGCCACCGGGCTCCGCAACATTCCTATTTTCTAGGTGGAATTTATTGACAGAGTGTCTATCAGGTACTCAAGTGTCTATCAGGTACCCAACTGTGTCGGGGGACGGCGTTAGATGCCGCGCTCGGGGTGCTGGCAGAAAGCAGGAGGGCACAGTCATGACACACACCAGCGAAGCCACCCCAGCCGCCGGGCCGCCCCGGACGGCGGAAATCGAGCTCCACTCCATCCAGCCCATCCCGGACAGCGAACGTCACGGCACGGTCGGGCAGCAGTGGCGGCTGTGGTACGCGTGTAACGCGAACTTCTTCTGCATCGTTCTCGGGTCGTTCGCCGTGCTGCTGGGCTTGAACTTGTTCTGGGCCATCGCCGCGATCGTGATCGGGTCAGTCATCGGTGGAGTACTCACCGGCCTGCACGGGGTCCAGGGCCCCCGGCTCGGCGTCCCGCAGATGATCCAGTCCCGGGGTCAGTTCGGGTTCTACTTCGGCGTGGTCTTGTTCCTGATGGGGATCTTGCTGGACGTCGGGTACATGGGCGGCGGCCTGGTGGTCGGCGCACAGTCGCTGCAGGGAGTCATCCCGGGGCTGCCGGTCCAGGCCTGGATCGTGATCTTCGCCGTACCGTGCGTGGCCCTGGCCGTCTGGGGGTACCGGTTGATCCACGCGGTTCAGCCGTACCTGGTCGTGATCATGACCGGCGTCTGGATCGCCATGCTGGGCCTGATCATCGCCTCCGGCGATCATCTGGCCAAGGGGATGGGCGGCGCTCACCTGGCCAGCTTCCCGGTCTTCCTGGTGGTGGTCGGGCTGTTCTTCATGAACCAGCTCAGCTGGGCCATCTACGTATCGGACTACTCCCGGTACATGCCCAAGGACACCTCCGGGCCGCGGGTTTTCGCCGCGGTTGCCGTCGGCTCCACCGTGTCCACCGTGGCGTTCTGCGCGCTCGGTGCGTGGGTCACCGCGATCGCCCCCACCGCGGCGTCCCCGGTGACGGTCATCGCGAGCGTCGCAGGCAAGTGGGTGCTGTGGTTCTCGGCCCTGTCACTGGTGGCCGGGGCGGCGATGAACGCCTACACCGGCATGCTTTCCTGGGAGTCGGTCCGTTCGACCTGGCAGCAGGTGAAGCTGTCCCGCCTCGCCCGGGTGGCCGGGGTCCTGCTGATCTCCGCGGTGGCGATGTTGCTGGCGTTGCTGGGCTGGCGCTCGTTCGTCACCACGTTCAGCAACTTCCTCGACGTCTT
This sequence comes from Streptosporangiaceae bacterium, assembly GCA_030041195.1. The sequence continues at coordinate 4,637 of JASHOI010000371.1, forward strand.
GCTGTTCGTGTTCGTGCCGTGGTCCCTGATCAACCTGGTCGACTTCTATCTGGTGCAGCGCGAGCGCTATGACGTCGCCGCGTTCTACACCCCGCGCGGCATCTACGGCGGCTGGCGGTGGGTCGCGGTCATCCCCTACCTCGTCGCGGTCGGCCTCGAGCTGCTCTTCGTCGACCAAACCGACCTCAAGGGCCCGCTGGTGAACGCGCTCGGCGGCGCCGACATCTCGTGGATCGTCGGCGGCGTGGTGGCTGCGGTCGGCTACCTGGTCGCGGTTCGCATCGCAGGCCGCGGTGCCGAGGTGACCGCGGAGCAGTTGACCGGGGTGAGCAGGTGAGTTGCTTCCCATGAGACGGGGCGGATGATTACCAGGCGGCGTCTGCAATGCCTGCGGTGCCGGGCAACGGCGTGAACGTCTCGCCGTCGATCACCCCGACGCTGATTCCGCTGGGCGTGAGGATCGCCCCGATCAGGATAGTGCCCGCCGGGTTGGTCCAGTAAAGAGAGATATCGCCCCCCGCCTCGCCCCGGAACTCGAAAACGCCAAAGACGCGTGCCACCTTCCCGGTGCTGGCGGAATACCGTATGAATCCCGTCGTCGTGTCGGAGGCATGCCTGGAACTCATGGTTGTCGTGTAGCCGCAGATGATCGCGGAGCCATCCGGTGTGACGAGAGAATCGGTCACGCACCGCGAGACGTGGTCTTTCCCCCGCACAGCTGACCTGAGGGCGCGGCCCGACAGACTCAGGGTGACGGCGAGTCGGCTGTCCGTGATCAGGTTGTCCCCGCTGGCTGTGGTGTCGAGCAGGCGCACGCCCACATCGGACGGGTCCCCCCACTCGAACGCGAGCGTCGCGGAGTCCGCCGTCCATGAGATGGTCTGCGAACCGTCGACGCCTGACCCGGTGAACCCGCCCGAGTCCTTCAGGTCGGGTGTGCCGTTCGCTGACCAGGTGCGAATCGCCCCGGTAGCCAGCGTGCAGATCATGATCTCCTGCCGTCCCGGCTGGCCAACATCGCCCGAGCCCACTTCGACGGCGAGCTTGCTGCCATCGGGGGACAACGCCAGGCCCGTCACCCTGGTGCCCCCCGGCAGCGCCGGGATCGCAACCGGGGTGAGGGACTGTTCAGCGCCGGACGCGCTCAGCCGCAGCAGGTAGAACGCCGGCTGCCCAGGCCACTGCACCGTGGGCCCCATCACCTGACGCTGCGCGTCGAGGACGAATGTCCGGTCGTCGGCGGCCCCGGTAACGCCGACGAACGGGACATGCGTCGGGATCCTGGCGAGCGTGGCTCCGGTCGTGGTGGCCTTTACGGCCGCGTACGACGGGTTTCCGATCGCCACGTAGTACGCCGGGACGGTACCGGTGCCGGTGGAAGCGCCGGCTCCGTGCTTGAGGGCACCGCCGGCGCTGGACCGGCCGTTTCCGGACCTGGCAAGCCAGGATCCGGCGGCGACACTGCCCGCTACGATGACGGCGACCGCCGCCGCGGCGGCCAGCGGCGCTACCCAGCCCACCCGGGGCCGGTGCGCACGCCCGCGGCGGCCGGGTGCCTCGTGCAGCCGGAGCGGCGGCACGTTGTCCGGCGTGATCACCGCAGCGGCGCTGCGGGTCGCGGCGCGTACCTGGTCGGCCGAAACGTTCATGAGTACTCCTGCATGCGTCGTCCGAGCTTGGCGAGCGCGCGGGACGTGGCGGACTTGACGGTGCCGCGCCTGATGCCCATCGACCTGGCGATCTCCTCCTCGCTCAAGTCGAGGTAAAAGCGGAGCACCAGCGTTTCGCGCTGCCGGGGCGGCAGCGCCCGGATAGCCAGGAGCAGATGCCGGTGCTCCTCGCCAACCAGCGCGGCCGCCTCAGCTGATTCCCAAGGCAATTCACCGGCACTGCGGTCGTCACGGCGGGCGCGGGACCGCAGCACCATCCGGCAGCCGTTCAGCACGCTTGCCCGCAGATAACCAGGGGCGCTGGCAGTGTCTCGCAACTGGCTCCACCGCTTGTACAGCCCAAGGAACGCCTCCTGGACGACATCTTCGGCTGCCGGGCGGTCGCCGAGCATGACGTAGGCAAGCCGGATGAGGCTCAGCGCGTGTGCCTCATACAGCGCGGTCACTTCCCGGCCGCGCAGCTGCGCCGACTCCGCGGACGTCACCATGCCCGCACCAAGGGGAGAGATCTCACGACCGGCGGGGATCCGGCTTTCACATAGATAGAGATGCCCGCCTCGGCCAGAGGTTGCCTGTCATCCAGGAATCTTGGCGTCCCGACGACGGGATGGGCTCGTAGATGATTAACTCGGCGGTTTGATCTTGGTGGCGGGCCTGTTCTCAGGCTCTGGCGGCGATGTGGTGACCGGCGTCGCATCAGGAGCGGTCAGGTGCGGGCCGGCGGCCGGTTTCCGGGTCCGCGGCGGGGTTCGCCGAAGATCTAGGAGCCTCGCGTGCGGTATTTGCCCCGGATCCTCCTAGATCTTTTAGGTGGCGGGCTGAGGCGCGTAGGTGGCGGGCTGAGGCGCGAAGGTGGCGGGCTGAGGCGCGGCGCGGCGCCAGGTTTGTCGCGGATGGGCGAATCGGCACCGGAGCCGGCCAGTCGCCGCGCCGGCAAGCGTGATGACGCAAACCAACGGGTTACTGCGCTCCGAGCCCGACACCCACTGGTTGCCGGCTTGGTCGCGCACCGAGCGAGCGCGTGTCACGCGGACCGGGTGTGCCGCCCTCCGACTGGCCGGTTCTGCGCGCCCGCTACCCCGCGTCGGCGGCTACGGTCGTCGGCTGTCACCGGGGTTCCGCGGGGGCTCAGCCGCCTCCCTCGACCGCGGGCCGGCCGTCGCGTCGCCGATGCCGCCGTCGTGACCGGCGTTCACCACGCAGAACACGTTGCCCTCGGTGTCGGCGAGCACGACGAAGCTGGCGCCGTCGGGGTACTCCCAGTCCACCCGCTGCGCGCCGAGCCCGATCAGCCGCTCGACCTCGGCCTGCTGCTCGGCGGCGTCCGCCACGCGCAGATCGAGGTGGGTGCGGTCGGTCTCGTCCAGGTTCACGGCGGGGCCGTCGCCGTCCTTCGGGACGAGTGTCAGCGAGCCCTCGCCGCGCGGGGTATACCCCAGTGCCTGGGCCCAGAACTCCGCTGCCCGCCGGGCGTCGGTCGCGTTGATCACCACGGTTTCTATCCGCACCATCACGCCAGTTTCGCAGCCAGGTACGACATTGCCCCGCGCCGCGGCACCGGCCCCGCCCGGCGTGGCCTACTGTCGCGGCATGAGCATTCAGCAGGGCCTGGCCGACATCGGCCTCAAGGCCATGAACCAGGCACACCGGGCCATCCTGCGCGTGACCGGCGGCCGGGTGCTCGGGTCGGCGTTCGGGATGCCGGTCGTGGAACTGCAGACCACCGGCCGCAGGTCGGGCCTGCCGCGCACGACCATGCTCACGACGCCGGTCATCGACGGTGACCGGGTCGTGCTCGTGGCCTCGAAAGGCGGCGACGACCGCGACCCGGACTGGTACCGCAACCTGCTGGCTCATCCCGAGGTCGAGCTGACCATCGCGGGCCAGCACCGGCCGATGCGGGCCCGCCCGGCGTCGCCGGAGGAGAAGGCCGAGCTGTGGCCGCGGGTGGTGGCGGCCTACCGGGGTTATGCCGGGTATCAGCGCCGCACCGAGCGCGACATCCCGCTGGTGATCTGCGAGCCACGATGAGGTCAGCCTGGTCATCGGCCAGGCATTGACAGTCAGTTGACCGAAGCCAGGCGTGTCGTGGCTTCCCTACGGTTTCAGCATGACGGCACCGCCGCTCATCGGCAGGGAACGGGAGCTACGGGCCATAGCGGGGATCATCGCCGAGTCGTCCCGCCGGGGCCAGGCGGTCACGATCGTGGGCGACCCCGGTATCGGTAAGTCCGCGCTGGTGGGCGCCGCTGAGGAAGCCGTCCGCTCGGCGGGATACCGGGTGCTGACCGTGCTCGGGATCGAGTCGGAGGCGCAGCTGCCCTTTGCCGGGCTCCATCAGATGCTGAGGCCGGTACTCGGAGACGCCGGGAAGCTGCAGCCACCGCACCGGGATGCCCTGCTGTCGGCCTTCGGTCTCGGCGATGGTCCGCGCCCGGAGCTGTTCGGAGTTGCGCTGGCCGCGCTGAACCTGCTCGCGGCGGCCGGTGTGGTGCAGCCGGTCGCTGTCGTCGCCGACGACGTGCAATGGCTGGACCCGCAGAGCCAGGAGGCGCTCGCGTTCATTTCCCGCCGGGTCGCCCCGTACCCGATCGTCGTCATTGCCGCCATCCGGGCCGGCCACCCGAACCCGTTCGACGCGGGGCCAGCGGCAGTGCTTGAACTGCGCGGTGTGGACGAGGCGGCAGCGCAAGAGATCCTGCGCACTCACGCTGGCGCTCTCAGCGAGTCTGCGCGGTTGCGGATCCGGCAGCAGGCCGAGGGCAATCCGCTCGCGCTCATCGAGCTCCCGGCCGCCTGGCCGGAGGCGGACGCCGCCGTTGTCGAGGCGCTGCCGACCCTGTCCGCCCGGCTGGAGCGGGCGTTCGCCGACCGGATGGCGGATCTTCCGGCGAGAACGCGAGACGCCGTGCTGGTCGCGGCCATCGATCCGGTTACCGACCTGTCCGAGATCCTGCGGGCCGCCAGCGTGTTCAGCGGCTCACCCGCAACCGCCGAGACCTTGCAGCCGGCGGCTGAAGCCGGGCTGCTGCGGATTGACGGCGGGCAGGTCCGGTTCCGGCATCCCCTGGTGCGCTCGGGAGCGGTGCTGGGCGAGAGGCTGTTGCGGCGCCAGGCGGCCAACGCCGCGCTCGCCGAGATCCTCACCCTCGAGCCGTACCGGAGAACGTGGCACAAGGCGCAGTCGATAGTTGGACCGGACGATCAGATCGCCGCTGAACTGGAGGCGAACGTCGCGATTGCCCTCAGCCGCGGTGGGGTGATATCCGCGATCCGGGACCTGCAGCGATCGGCTCAGCTGACAACGCAATCCGCGGTCCGCGGGCACCGGCTGCTGATGGCGGCGGAGCACGCGTTCGGGCTTGGCCGGGCCGACCTGATGTCCGAACTCATCGCGGCCGCGGCGCGAACGCAGCTCTCCGAACTCGACTGGGCACGGATGCAGTGGCTTCGCGAGATCTTTAACGACGGCGTCCCGGGTGATGCCAGGCGGGTGCACGAGCTGTGCGATATCGCGGGCAGGTCGGCCCGGGCCGGTGACACCGATCTGGCGCTGAACCTGCTGCTCGGCGCCGCGCTGCGGTGCTGGTGGGCCGATACCGGCCCGGAGGCGCGTGCCGCTGTCGCGGCCACCACTGCGAAGCTGAGTGGCCAGGAACTGGAGCCGCGGTACATCGCCGCGCTTGCCGTCGCGGAGCCTGTTCTGCGGTGCCGTGAAGTCATGAGCCTCCTCTCGCCGCTGCGTGCCGAGGATGTTGGCGACGCGGACGCGCTGCGGCTGCTGGGCATGGCGGCTCACGCGGTCGGTGACACGGTGGCCAGCGTCGACTTTCTGAGCAGGTCGGAGGCCATTCTCCGGGAACAGGGCCGGCTGGGGCTGCTGTCCCACGTGCTCAGCATGCTGATCGCCGACAGGCTCGAACTCGGTGAGTGGGACACGGCCGCCGCCGACGAGGGAGAGCGCCTCGCGAAGGAGACAGGCCAGCCCATCTGGCGGACCGGCACCCGGTTCGGCGATGCCCTGCGTCACGCGTTCCTCGGCCAGCCGGAGCAGGCACTGGCGTACGCCGCCGAAGTCGAGCTGGTAGCAAGCCGCCACCAGCTCAACGACATGCTGTCCTGCGCGCAGCGAGCCCGCGGTGCGGCGCTCGCCAGCGCGGGAGATCACGACAGGTCCTACCGCGAGCTGCGGCGCATGTTCGACCCGGCCGATCCGAGTTTTCATCAGCGCGAGCGCTACGGCGGGGTGATGCTCCTGGCTGATGCCGCGGTCGGCTGCGGTCAGATCGCTGACGCGCGGCAGGTCGTCGCGGACCTTCAGCAGGTTGCCGTGCTGGCGCCGTCGCCCATGCTGCGGATCCACCTGGCGTACGCGCGGGCCGTGCTGGCCGGCGAGGACGATGCCCCGGCGGCCTATGCTGAGCTCATGGGCCTGGACCTTGACCGGTGGCCCTGGGCTCGGGCGCGGGCGTTCCTGGCTTATGGCCGCTGGCTGCGGCGGAGCGGCGCGTTCACGGCGTCACGCCAGCCGCTCGGCTCGGCCGAGCGAACCTTCCGCCGCATCGGCGCGCAGCCATGGGCCAGTCAGGCCGCCGGCGAACTGCTCGCGGCGGAGGCCGGCAGCAGTGCGTAGTCTGGTCGGCCGAGACGGCGAACTCGAAGTCCTGGCGGCGATGGTCGACCGGATCGGTGAGCGCGGCGGATCCATCGTCGTGCAGGGCGAGCCAGGCGTCGGAAAGTCGTCATTGCTGAGCGCGATGGCCGAGCTTGGCTGCTCGGCCGGCCTGCAGGTGCTGGCGACCACCGGGGTTGAATCCGAAGCGCAGTTGCCGTTCGCGGGTCTGCACCAGGTTCTCCGGCCGCTCCTCGGCTCGCTGAGCAAGCTTCCGCGCGTCCAGCGAGACGCGATCGATGCGGCATTCGGCGCTGATGCGGTGGCGCCGCCGGAACGGTTCATGATCGCGCTGGCCGCCCTGAACCTGCTCACGGAGGCCGCGACACTGCAGCCGGTTCTTGTCGTCGTTGATGACCTCCAATGGCTGGACCGGCCGACACAGGAAGTGCTGGGGTTCGTCGCGCGCAGGATCAGCGCCGACCCCGTCGTCGTGGCTGGCGGCGTCCGGACCGGCCATGTGGTGCCGTTCGCATCGGCTGGCCTGGCGGAACTGAACGTCGTCGGCCTCGACGACAACAGCGCCCGTAGCCTGCTCACAACCCATGCCGCGGACCTGAGTTCCGCCGACCGGGAACGAATCCTGAAGGAAGCGCAGGGCAACCCGCTGGCCTTGATCGAGCTTTCGGCAGCGCTCCGGACGGCGGCGGCGGCAGGCCTGGAGCTGCTGCCGCCGTTCCTGCCGCTGACCAGCCGGCTCGAGCGTGCGTTTGCGGCTCGGATGACCGACCTGTCGCAGCCGGCCAGAGACGCGGTCCTCGTCGCCGCCGTCGACTCCGCCGACGATCTGCCCGAGATCCTGGCCGGTGCCTCCGCGCTGGCCGGGCGGCGGGTCACCCTCGCGGCCCTCGAGCCTGCCGCGGAGATCGGGCTGATCAGTTTCGATGACTTGCGGGTGCGGTTCCGGCACCCGCTGGTGCGTTCCGCGATCATCATGGCGGAAACTCCGTCTCGCCGAGAGGCCGCGAACCTGGCGCTGGCCACGGCGCTTGCCGACGATCCGTACCGCCGCACCTGGCACCGTGCCCAGGCGATGACCGGACCCGATGATGAGCTGGCGGACGAACTGGAGGCCAGTCACCTGATCCCGCTGCGCCGCGGCTCGGTCGCGGAGGCCATCTGGGCGCTCGAGCGCTCCGCGCGGCTGAGCACGGACTCCTCGGTGCGGGGCAGGAGGCTGCTCCTCGCCGCGGAACACGCCTTCGGCCTCGGCCGGGCAGACCTTGTCGATGAGCTGCTCGACAGGGCCGCGCGCACGCCCCTGTCCGCGCTGGACCTGGCGCGGATGGAGTGGCTGCGCGAGATATTCCACGACGGTGTCCCCGGCGACCCGGCCAGAGTATTCGAGCTCTGCAAGATGGCCGGTGAGTCCCTGCAGGCGGGGGACACGAACCTGACCCTCAACTTGCTGCTCGGTGCCGCGCTGAGGTGCTGGTGGGCCGATACCGGGCCGGCCGCACGGAGGCGTGTGGTGGCGTCTGCTGACCAGATGGACGACATGCGGAACGAACCGCGGCACCTGGCGGTGCTCGCGGTCGCCGACCCGTTGCGGCAAGGCAGCCGGGTCATTGAGCGACTCCACGCGGTCGTGCTGGAAAGCGTCACCGATCCGGCTGGACTGTGGCTGCTCGGCATGGCGGCGCACGCGGTCGGCGAGCCGGTTCGCGCCGCGGACTTCCTCGCCCGGGCCGAAACGAAGCTGCGTGATGACGGCCGCCTGGGCCTCCTCTCGCAAGTTCTCACCCTGCAGGTTCTCGATAACGTGGAGCTCGGCGACTGGGGCAGGGCAGACGCGGCGCTGCGGGAGGGCCGCGAACTCGCCCTGGAGACGGGCCAGTCGATCTGGGACATCGGCACCCAGACGCTGACCGCGATCATGGCCGCGCTGCACGGCGACAACGATCAAGCTCAGTCGGTGGCCACCGAGGCCGAGCTCGCCGCGAACGGGCGCCGGCTCAACGACCTGCTGAGCTGCGTGCAGCTTGCTCGCGGCGTCGGCCTGACGACTGCGGGCGAATACAGCGCCGCCTATGACGCGCTGTGCCGCCTGTTCGATCCGGACGACCCCGCCTTCCACGAGACCGAACGCTTTCACGGCGTGATGTTCCTGGCCGAGGCCGCGCTGCACTCGGGCCGGCTTGCCGAGGGACGGGATCTGATCAGGGGGCTCGAACGCGACGCGATCGCCACTACGTCGGCCACGTTGCACCGGCACCTGTGCTACGCGCGAGCGGTACTCGCCCCCGACAGCGAGGCAGAACAGCTGTTCCGGCGGTCGTTGCAGCAGGATCTCGTACGGTGGCCGTGGCTGCGGTCAAGGATCGAGCTCGCCTACGGCAGCTGGCTGCGGCGTCAGCGCAGAGTGGCGGAGTCCCGCAGATACTTGCGGTCGGCCCAGACGACGTTCGACCTGATCGGCGCGCCCAGCTGGGCCGAACAGGCGCGGGCCGAGCTTCGGGCGGCCGGCGAACGCGCCGTGCCAGCAGCCCCGGCCGCGCTCAGCACCTTGTCGCCCCAGGAGCTGCAGATCGCCCAGCTTGCGGCCCAGGGGCTTTCGAACCGGGAAATCGGGCAGCGGCTTTATCTCTCGCCGCGAACGATCGGATCGCACCTGTACCGCATCTTTCCCAAGCTGGGCATCACCTCGCGCGTGGAACTGGTGGCCCGGCTGCAACAGCAGCCGGGGGTGGCGGCCGGGCAGCCGGCCGGCTGAGCTACGCGCGGAACGCAAACAGCGAGCGGTCGGGCAGCCCGCCGGCAGCGGCGCGGTGCAGGCGGTTCGCTCCCACGCTCATCAGCCTGTCGGTGTCCAGCACATCGAACGCGAGTTCGCCGAAGCCGCTCGTGGCGAACCAGGAGCGTATCTGCGGCGTGAGGTCGGGCGGCCGCCGGTGCCTGGTCCAGATCACGGTCGCGCCCGGTCGGCAGATGGCCGGCGCAGACTCGACGGTGAACTTGATGTCGTCGTCGCTGACGTTGCCGAAGATGCCGCACAGCAGCAGCACGTCGGCGGGCAGCGCATCGGCGAAGGTGGCCACCGTTGCGGCGTCGGCCTCGCGCACCTCAACCTGGCGCAGCCCGGCCTGCGCGGCGCCGTGGCGGGCCGCCTCGGCGTTGCGCGGGTCGGATTCCACCAGGACGGCGTGCACGTCGTCGCGGCGCGGATGGCCCGGCAGCACGCCAATGACGTCGCGACCCTGGCCGGCGCAGAGGCTGACCAGGCTCACCGGCCCGGCCGGTGCCCGGCCGACCGCCTCGGACAGGCGCTGCTGGACCTGGCGCAGCCGCACGTTCAGGAACGAAGACGGGTCGTCGTAGGCCTCGTGCCAGGTCACCCAGTCCCTCATGCACAGCATCCTGCCGTAGTCATGAAACCATCGGAAACGGAATATCGTTCGGCCGGGCGGGGATCCCGCTCACTGCGCGAGACCAGTGGAGGCATCCGTGGAGACACCCCTGACGCCGGTTGACTTTGCCCGCCGGACCCGCCGCCTGCACGGCTCAAGGGAGGGGGTGGTCGACGGAGACCTGCGGCTGACCTATGACGAGTTCTTCGATCGCTGCGACCGGTGGTCGTCGGCCCTGCAGGGACTCGGTGTCAGGCAGGGTGACCGGGTGGCGACGATCGCCCCGAACACCCACGCCCAGCTCGAGGCCTTCTACGCGGTCCCGCAGATCGGGGCGGTTCTCGTGCCGATCAACTACCGGCTCACCGCGGACGACTTCGTCTACATCGTGAACCACTCGGGCGCCAGCGTGGTCTGCGCCGACCAGGACTACCTGGACACGGTGGACGGCGTCCGCGGCCAGATGCCGGAGGTCGTGCATTTCGTGGCGCTGCGCGGGGCGCGGGACGGCTGGCTCGACTACGAGGCCGCGATCGCGGCGGCCAGCCCGGAGTTCGCCCGGCCGGAGATCGGCGAGCGGGACCTGCTCACGATCAACTACACCAGCGGGACCACGGCGCGCCCGAAGGGGGTCATGATCACCCACCGGAACGCCGCGATGAACACGATCGGCACGCTGCTGCACCTGCCGATCGCGGTGGGCGAGCGCTATCTGTGGACGCTGCCGATGTTCCACGCGAACGGCTGGACCTACACCTGGACGGTGACCGCGGCCGGGGCCACGCACATCTGCCTGCCCAGGGTCGACCCGGCCGCGGTCTTCCGGCTGATCAGGGATGAGCACGTGACGTGGCTGTCCGCGGCGCCAACCGTGCTGATCTCGCTGGCGAACGCCCCGGCCGAGGTGCGCGGCGAGGTCCCGCCGGGCGTGCACGTGGTCACCGCTGGGGCGCCGCCGGCCGCGGCCACGATCGAGCGGCTGGAAGGCGAGTTCGGCTGGGAGGTCACGCACGTCTACGGGCTCACCGAGACCGCGCCGTTCATCACGGTGTGCGCGCCGCTGCCGGAGCATGGCGACCTCTCCCCGAGCGATCGCGCGGTGGTGAAGGCGCGGCAGGGCGTCGAGCTGATCACCTCGGGCGAGCTCAAGGTCGCCGGCCCAGACGGCCAGGAGGTGCCGCACGACGGGCAGTCGCTCGGCGAGATCGTGGTGCGCGGGAACGTGGTGATGGACGGCTATTACCACGACCCGGACGCGACGAAGCGGGCGATGGGCGACGGCTGGTTCCACACCGGTGACGCGGCGGTGGTGCACCCCGACGGTTACGCGGAGATTCGCGACCGGATCAAGGACGTGATCATCAGCGGCGGCGAGAACATCTCCTCGGTCGAGGTGGAGGGGACGCTGCTGCGCCACCCGGCGGTGCAGGAGGCCGCGATCGTCGGCCTGCCGCACGAGAGATGGGGCGAGGCGCCGTACGCGTTCGTGGTCCTGCGCGACGGCGCCGACGCGACCGAGGCCGAGCTGATCGCGTTCACCAGGGACCGGCTGGCGCACTTCAAGGCGCCACACGGCGTAGCGTTCGTGCCCGAACTCCCGAAGACGGCGACCGGCAAGATCCAGAAATTCGTGCTGCGCGAAGGCGCGCCGAACCTGGCCCGCCAGTAGCCGTGCCTCACTCGGCGCGCAGCACCGACGAGGTGCTGCTCCTGGCGGCCCAGCCGGCCGGCAGCAGCGCCCCGGCGACCGCGATCGCCACCCCGGCCAGCGCCAGCCCGGCAAGCTCCCCGCCGCTGTAGACGTCCAGGTAGCTGGGTGGCATGCCGGTCCCGGCCGCGGCTCCCATGACCGGCACCAGGTGCCGCAGCAGCGCGATCCCGGCCGGGATCGCGGCCAGGCCGGCCACCAGGCCGATCCCGGCGACCGAGCAGACCACCATCGCGATGGCCTGCCGCGGCGTCATCCCGACCGCCCGGAACACGCCCATGTGGTACGCGCGCTCCCTGGTCTGCAGCACCACGGCGGCGAGCACGCCGAGCCCGGCCGCGACCGCCAGCAGCAGCGCCAGGCTGCCGATCAGGCCGAGCACCAGCGGCAGGCCCTTGTTGTTGCTGTTCACGCCCGCCTCGTACCCCTGGCCGAGCGCTGCCTGGACCCGCTGTGCGTAGGCAGCCGGGGACGTGCCCGGCCGCAGGCCGACGTCGTACACGCCCGCTTCGAGGCCGGGGTCGGCGCTGGACAGCGTCTGCCAGTCGGTGACCATGGCCAGCCCGTTGTTCTGGTTGTCGAAGATCTCACCCACGATCCGCACCGGGATCCGCTTGCCGGCGAAGGTGATCGTGACCGTGTCCCCGACCGCCTTGCCGGTCACCGCCAGGAAGTAGGCGGGCACTTCCACCTGGCCCGGGCCGCTGTACCAGCGCCCGCTGATCATGCCGTAGCCGGTCCAGCCCGCTGCGCCCAGGTACGCGGTGACCGGGATCTGCCCGGACAGGCCGAACACGGTGACCTGCTGGTCCGCCTCGGCCACGTAGTGCAGCGTGCCAGGCTGGGCGCGGAGCGCCGCGGCGACGGTCCGCCGAGTCGCGGCGTCCATGGGCTGCGCAACGGCGACCGGCCCGCCGCCGGCTCTCCCGATCGGGGTGATGCCCGCGCCCTGGCCGCCACCCGGACCGGCCGGCCCCGAACCTGGCCCCGAGCCGCCGATGTAACCGACGCGCACCTG
>JASHOI010000372.1 GCA_030041195.1 Streptosporangiaceae bacterium
CGCGGTGCACGCGGCGCATCAGCTGGCGCCGCGGTTTCCTGCGGGGCAGATCTTCTTGCCGCTGCACGGGCACACGCCCGGGCAGCAGCCGGTCGACCCGGCCGACGCGCTGGCCAGCTTGCTGCTCACCCTGGGAGTTCCGGCCGCGCAGATCCCGCCCAGCCTGGAGGCGCGGATCGCGCTGTGGCGCGACCGGCTGGCCGAGCAGCAGCTGCTGCTGGTGCTGGATGACGCGGCCAGCAGCGAGCAGGTACGGCCGCTGCTGCCTGGTTCGGGCGGGAGCCTGGTGCTGGTGACCAGCCGTCGGCACCTGTCGGCGCTGGAGGACGCCACCACGGTCAGCCTGGACACGTTGCCGCCCGACCAGGCCGCGGCGCTGCTGGTCCGGCTCGCGGGCCGGGCCGGGCTGGGCCCGGGCGATCCCTCGGTGGACCAGATCACCCGGCTGTGCGGGTACCTGCCGCTGGCGATCGGGATGGTGGCCCGCCAGCTGCACCATCACCCGGCGTGGTCGGCGTCCGGGCGGGCCGCCGAACTGGCAGCGGCGCGGGACCGGCTGGAGCTGATGGCCACCGAGAACCTGTCGGTGACCGCAGCGTTCAACCTGTCCTACGCCGAGCTCACCGAGGATCAGCAGCGGCTGTTCCGGCGGCTTGGCCTGCACCCCGGCGCCGACATCGACGCGTACGCGACCGCCGCGCTGTTCGGCACCGACCTCGCTGCCGCCCGCCGCGGCCTGGAGGCCCTGTACAACCAGTACCTGCTCATCGAGCCGGCCAAGGGCCGGTACCGGTTCCACGACCTGATCCGCGAGCACGCCCGCGCCCTGGCCGATCGCGTCGATCCGGATCATGATCGGGACCAGGCGACCGAGCGGCTGCTGAATTACTACCAGCACACCGCCGCCCTCACCGACGCACTCATCACCCGCCAGACCCGCACCACGCCTGCTCCCACCGACGGCACGGTACCGGTCGCGGTTCCCGCCCTGGCCGACGGGGAACAGGCGCTGGCCTGGGCCCGGACCGAGCGGGCCAGCCTGCTCGCCTGCCTCGATCACGTCACCAGCACCGGCCAGCACGCCAGGGTCATCGTCCTCACCGCCGGCATCGCCGGCCTGCTGCGGCACGACGGACCGTGGGCCGACGCCATCACCCGCCACACGACCGCGTTCCAGGCGGCACAGAGTGTCGGTGACCGGCTCGGCGAGGCGAATGCCCTCAGCGACCTGGGGACCGCGCGCCGGCTGACCGGTGATTACCAGGCCGCGGCCCGGGCCCACGAGCAGGCCCTGGACATCTACCGCGACCTGGGCGACCGGCTTGGCCAGGCCAACGCGCTCAGCAACCTGGGGGACGTGCGGCGGCTGACCGGTGATTACCAGGCCGCGGCCCACGTCCTGGAGCAGGCCCTGGACATCTACCGCGACCTGGGCGACCGGCTTGGCCAGGCCAACGCCCTCAACGACCTGGGCGACGTGCGGCTGGCGACCGGTGATTACCCGGCCGCGGCCCAGGCGCACGAGCAGGCCCTGGACATCTACCGCGGCCTCGGTGACCGGCTTGGCCAGGCCAACGCGCTCGGTAGCCTCGGCGGCGTGCGGCAGCGCACCGGTGATTACCCGGCGGCTGCCCAGGCCCTGGAACAGGCCCTGGACATCCACCGTGACATCGGCAACCGGCTCGGCCAGGCCAACGCGCTCCTCTACTTCGGTGACGTGCGCCGGCTGACCGGTGATTACCCGGCCGCGGCCCAGGCGCATGAGCAGGCGCTGGGCATCTACCGTGACATCGGTGACCGGCTTGGCCAGGCCAACGCCCTGCTCTACCTCGGGAACGTGCGCCGGCTGACCGGTGATTACCCGGCCGCGGCGCAGGCCCTGGAGCAGGCGCTGGACATCTACCGCGACATCGGCAACCGGGGCGGCGAGGCCGAGGCGCTCAACGAGCGGGGCACGCTGCACCGGGTCAGCGGTGAGCTCGCGCAGGCCGAGGGGTGTCACCGGCAGGCACTGGAACTGGCCCGCGCCATGGCCAGCGCCTGGGGCGAGGCGCACGCGCTGGCCGGGCTGGGCCGCTGTGCGCTCGCCGCCGGCCGCGCCGCCGACGCGCAAGCCACGCTGCGCCAGGCACGGGAAATCTTCCAGCAGATCGGCGCCGCCGAGGCCGCCGGCGTGTCCGCCGAGCTCGACGACATCACCAGGGTGAGCCCCGCGGCCAGCGGGCCATGAGCAACATGGCGGAAGGGCCCGTGCAGGTCTATTCCGCTGGGTGATCAATGTCCACGGGTGGCAGGTTTCCCACCTGGTGTTTGGTGAGGCTGAGATGGATCATCATGGTCCCGAACTTGGTCACAGCGCCGATCGGGATGGCCACTTCCTTGCGGCCTAACACGTGCCCCTCCTGGAGGAGCACGTGGGTTATCTGGTGGCCGCCGGGTTCCACGAGCAGTCCCCGAACCTGCCCTATCTCGTCGTCGGTCCCGCAGACGGTCAGTTCGCGGCGTATGCCTACCTCGCCGGACGGGACAGAGTCAACGGTGACCTGCTGCGGGGCTTTCGCAGGATTGTGGGGAAGCATCTGATAGCGCATCTGCAACCGGTCACCTGGGGCGTAGTAGGGGTGCCCGTGCCCGGTGGGGTCGAGGTCCCGCACGGATTCGGCTTCCTGGGCGGGCTGGAGCGCCTGGAACTCGGCCAGGGTGCAGCGAAGCCGGGTCTGGCTCGTCGCAGTGTCCACAAGGTCAATAGGAACAAACCGCGCCGGGCCATGCCGGTGTTCCGGCTCTACTACGAGATGCGTGACCTCCCGAGCGGCCGGGTTAACGATTATGCGGCTCACTTCACCGCGGGCGCCATCGGTGCAGCTGGTGTTGGCCCCGATCCTGAGCGGCACCGTCCGCGCCATGGCGGCCCTCCTCGTTTTCCTGAGCCTCGGCAAGCGCAGCAAGCAGCGGCGCCGTTGAGCTCCCGGGCCCGCGAACAAGCCGCACCTGTCTGAGCATTGGCAACGCCAATCGTAAGCCGTGCAGACGGCCGGTCAGATCAGCGCGACCGCCAAGGCTGGGACGGTGCGGACCCGGCGGGCGGGGCCCTCGTCAATGCTGGGGGTGAGCGATGGTGTCCAGCCTCAGGACATCCAGGACGGGCGACTTCGCCGCCCCTTTTTGTGGGCACGCTGTGCTCAGCAGATCAGATCAGGCCGCGCTCTCACCGGCGATCTCGCTAGCCGGATGGGGTGAACGACGTGGAGCACGACGCGGACCGGCCGCCTGATGTGACAGTGACCGACACGTCCACGGTGTACCCGATGGTCGCGCCGCTGATGTAGTACCCGATGCTGGCGTTCCCGCTGCCG
>JASHOI010000373.1 GCA_030041195.1 Streptosporangiaceae bacterium
TTTTCAGCGCCCGGGCGTGGGCGATCACCATGGGGTCGTTGTCGACGTACACGACGTGCGCGCCCGGTGTGATCGCCTGGGCGACCTGGTGCACGTTGCCCTTGGTGGGCAGGCCGGTTCCCAGGTCGAGGAACTGCCGGATCCCCGCTTCCCCGGCCAGGTACCGCACCGCCCGGCCGAGAAACGCCCGGTTGGCCTTTGCTACTAACGGCGCCTCAGGACTGGTCTCGGCGACCTTCAGAGCGGCGATCCGGTCGACGGCGAAGTTGTCGTGGCCGCCCAGCCAGTAGTCGTACATCCGGGCCGCGGTGGGGACCGTCGCGTCAATGCCTGCGGGTGGCTGGCTGCCCTCCGTCACCGGTGGGTCTCCTGTCCGCTAGTAGGCTCTGCGGCCGCTACAGGTCGTCGCACCTGCCGCGCTTGATGCCGGAGAGGAACGCCTCCCAGTCTTTGACGCCAAAGACCAGGTGGCCGCCGTCAGGATTCTTGGAGTCGCGGACCGCCACGGCGGCCGCCATGCTCGCGACTTCCACGCAGTTGTTTCCGGAACCGCTGTAGCTGGACTTGCGCCACTGGACGGCGGTGATGTCTGAGTGCTCGGGGGTGGTCATCGGTGCTCCTTCGCTAGTTCGCTGATCATGGTGGCGGTCTCGGCCGGGCTAATCGCCTTGGACAGCAGGTGGGTCCACACAAGGTGGTACCGGTCAAGTTCCTCTTTCGATTCCAGATACACATCTCCGAATAGTCCTTCCGCGTATGCGACGGGCGGGTCTTCAGGGTCGGGGAAGTCGAAGATGACGAAGTCGCCTTCCAGGGCAGCGTGTGCGCCCGCCGCGAACGGCAGCACCTGCACGGTGACGCGCGGCTGGGTACCGGCCTTGGCGAGCGCGGCCAGTTGCTCCGTCATCACTGCCGCACCGCCCACCGTCCGGTGCAGCGCGGCCTCATCGAGCACAGCGTGGATGTCCGGCGGGTTGTCCCGGCCGAGAATCGCCTGCTGGCGTGCGGTGCGCGCCAGCACCCTGCGCTCGGTTTCGTCGGGGTCGAGCCACGGCGCGGCCGTGGCGATGACCGCGCGGGCGTAGTCCGCGGTCTGGAAGATCCCGGGCACGATGTGCGACATCACCTGGACCGTGGCCGCCTCGGACTCCAGGCCGACGTAGGAGCCGGTGAACACGTCCTTATAGGTCGTCCACCAGCCGCGCCGCCGGGAATCCCGGCCCAGGGCGACCAGCGCGTCCCGGTCGGGCGAGCGCACGTCGTACAGGTCGAGCATGTCCTCGAGGTCGTCGGCGTCGACGCGGCTGCGGCCGTTCTCGATTCGGTATAGCTTGCTCTTGCTGAAGTCCAGCCGCTGCGCCACCTCGTCGGGGGATAGTCCGGATGCCTCCCGGAGCCGCTTGAGCTCGCGCATGAGGCG
Source organism: Streptosporangiaceae bacterium (assembly GCA_030041195.1). Next base: position 1,421 of record JASHOI010000373.1, read on the forward strand.
CCGGCCGCGGACCGTGGGACTGCGATCCATCTGCATACCCCCCAGGTCTTGCGGTCGTGAGGCTGAGCTACAGAATGCGCTAACTTCGCATCAGGTGCAACTGCTAAAGTTGCCAGACGCAACCGGGCCACGCTCGCATAACGCCATATTCAACGATGTTACTTGCAAAGGTGACATCGGTCATATGATGATGGTCGCGCGTCCAATGACTCGTGGAGTGACCAGTTCCGGAGCGTGAGCATGACCGAGGTCATCCGCCGTGACCGGGAGCCCGGCCCGCCTGGCTTAGTCGCCACGGCGGGCGGCAGATGCGGTCCGGCGCGCCGCAAGACGCGACAGCGGGGCTGAACCCGTGCTGGCGATGCCGTCGTGGGCCCGCGCGTTCCCCGGTAGTCCTCAGCACGTCAGCGCCGCGCGCCGGTTCGTCGCATGCCTGCTGGGGGGATCGCCGTTCTGTGACGACGCGGTCGTGGTTGTCTCCGAGTTGTTCACCAACGCGATCATCCACACCGATTCCGGGAAGCCGGGCGGGCTCGTCGTTGTCCAGGTCAGCCGGTGGCTGCTCGGCGTCCGGGTAGCCGTCACCGACCAGGGATCAAGCAAGCTGCCGGTCATCGGCGACGGCGGCGCGTACCTCGAGGCCGCCGAGAGCGGCCACGGTCTCTACCTGGTCAACAGCCTCGCCGAGCACCTCGACTGGCATGACGACCCATCCGGCCGCACGATCTGCGCCATCCTCGGCACGCGCCCGCCGGAGCGTTACCGCCGGGAGCCGCTCGGCCAGGCCAGCGGGTCATCCAGGCTCCCCCAACCCGCATAAGGGAGCTATCCCTACCACCGGGATGGGCTCGCCAGCCTCGGTGATGCCCGGGGTGCGGCCGCGCTATGGTCGGCTGCAGATCAGGGAGCGTCGCCGATGCGTTCGCGTAAGCAGCATTCCGGCCCGCCGGTCCGGCAGCCGAAGGTCAGCCGGCGGCAGGCAGATGAGGCGCGGCAGGAACTGGCGGCCGGCGGCCTGTCCCATCAGGAGCGGCGCAAGCTTCGCTCCGAGATCCGCATCCAGGACGCGGCCGCAGACCGGCGGAGCTTTGAGTTCAGGCACATCATCGTTGTCGTCGCCGGGACCCTGGCCGCGATGGCGGTGGTCGCGGTCCTGGTCGGGCTGGTATCTGCGATCGGCGCGGCTCGCGGGCAGGGCACGGCCGGTACCTTCGTCGCGGAGTCCCATTCGTGTTCGCATAGAACCGGATGCGTGCTGGTGGGGACCTTCCGGTCTCAGCACGGCATCACGGTGCCCGGTGTCATCTATGCCGGCTACCTGCCGGCCGATGTCGGTCCCGGCATGACCTTCCCGGCCATTCAGCCGGCCGGCTCGGACTACGTCTACCCCCCGCACGGCTCAACCAGATGGGTTTCCGACCTGCTGATCACGGTGCTCGTGGGGGCCGCCGTAGGATTTCTGCTGCTTGTGATCCCGATCGGGCTCCGCAGGAGCCACACCTCCGACGCCGGAGTCGTCTGACCTCCGCCGCCCGGCGATGCAACAGTGTGGTGGGACCCACGCTGTTCCTACAGCAACGGCAAGGGTCCCATCACCACATTGAAACCGCCCAGGGGGCGCGGCTTCCGGGACCGTCACGATCTCCCGGGTTAGAGACCGGAGGCTGCGCGGCGCCGGTAGAGCAGCGTGGCCAGCGGCGCGAAGACCGCGAGCATGCCGGCCGACCAGAGCAGCGCGGCCAGGGCGGGATGCTGCATCGGCCACGCGTGGATGCTCGCGGACGGGTTGGGGTTGGCCCACAGGTTCCGGGCGGCGGCGGTGACCGCGCTGACCGGGTTCCAGTCGGCGACGGCCCGGATCGGCCCCGGCATGTGCGCGGTCGGCACCAGCGCGTTCGACACGATCGCCAGCGGGAACAAGATCACCAGGCCCAGGCCCTGGGCGGTTTCCGGGCTCTTGCCGACCAGCCCGAGGCAGGCGCAGCCCCAGGCCAGGGCGTAGCTGAACAGCAGGAAGAGCGCGAACCCGGCCACCGCGCCGGCTATTCCCCCGGGGCGCCAGCCGATGGCCAGGCCGGTGGCGGCGACCATGGCCGCGCACAGGGCCGCGGTCAGCAGGTCGGACAGCGACCGGCCGACGAGGATCGCCGGGCGCCACATCGGCAGGGTGCGGAACCGGCTGATCACGCCGGTGGCCAGGTCGGCGCTGAGCCCGATGCCGGTGCCGATGGCCGACGTGGCCAGCGTCATCGCCAGCAGCCCGGCGATCGCGAACGCGGTGTAGCCACCGGCAATCGGGACGCCGGAGCCGAAGATGTAGACGAACAGCAGCGTGAACAGCACCGGCTGGATGGTGACGTCGGAGAGCCGGAGCGGCTCCCTGGCGATGTGCACGAGGTTGCGGCGGAGCATCACGACCACGTCGCGCAGGGCCCGGATCATCAGACCGCGACCTCCTCGGCGTTGGCTTGGGCAGACGGGGCGCGACCGCCGGTCAGCGCGAAGAACACGTCGTCCAGCGACGGCGGGTGCACCGCCACGTCGTCGACCGCGATCCCGGCCCGGTCCAGGGCGCGCACGACGGCGGTGGCCAGCCCGGGCGCGCCGGGCACGCCGGCCCGCAGCCGCCGGCCGTCCTCGGTGACCGTGATCGGCCCGGCGACCAGCGTGGCCAGCGCGGCGGCGGCACCGGGCTCGGGGCGGCTCAGGTTCACCTCGAGGCGGGTGCCGCCGGTCTGGGCCTTCAGCGTGCCCGGAGTTCCCTCGGCGATCACCCGGCCGTGGTCGATCACCGCGATCCGGTCGGCCAGCTGGTCGGCCTCCTCGAGGTACTGGGTGGTGAGCAGCAGCGTGGCGCCGTCGGCCACGAGCTCGCGGATCACCTGCCACATGGTCGCCCGGCTGGCCGGGTCCAGGCCGGTGGTCGGCTCGTCGAGGAACAGCACCGGCGGCCGGGTCACCACGCTGGCGGCCAGGTCGAGACGGCGGCGCATCCCGCCCGAGTAGCCCTTCAGCACCCGGTCGCCCGCGTCGGCGAGCGAAAACCGCCCGAGCAGCTCGGCGGCCCTGGCCTTGGCCTGGCGCCGGGCCAGGCCGCTCAGCTCGCCGACCATGACCAGGTTCTGGCGGCCGGTGAGCGCCTCGTCCACGGTCGCGTCCTGCGCGGTGACACCGATGCTGCGGCGCACGGCCATGCCCTCGGTGACCACGTCATGCCCGGCCACGCGGGCCCGTCCGGCATCCGGCCTGATCAGCGTCGTGAGGATCTTGACCGCGGTGGTCTTGCCGGCCCCGTTCGGGCCCAGCAGGCCGAGGATGGCCCCGGCCGGCGCCTCGAGGTCGACCCCGGCCAGCGCGGTTGCGGACCCGTAGCGCTTGGTCAGCCCTTCGGCCTCGATCATGCTGATGTCTGGTGCGGTCACGGACCCCTCCAGCTGGATACACTGATGTCTCTTATCGGGGACTCTATAGCCGCGCGATAAGATACGCAAGTGACTCCTATAGGAGGTGCGATGGCAACGACTGAGGTGGGGCATCCGGCGCGCCGCCGTCGGGGCAGCGCGCTCGAGACCGCGATCCTGGAGGCGGCCTGGGACGAGCTCACCGAGGTCGGCTACGCGGCGCTCACGATGGAAGGCGTCGCGGCCCGGGCCAGGACCAGCCGCGCCGTGCTCTACCGGCGCTGGCCGAACCGGCCCGAGCTCGTCGTCGCGGCGGTGCGGCACCACACCGAGGCCGCGCCGATGGGGGTGCCCGACACCGGGTCGCTGCGCGGCGATGTGCTGGCCCTGCTCCGGCACATGTCGGTGCGTGTGGGCGAGGCCGCCGGGATCTTCAGCTTCCTGATCGCCGACTATTTCCACGAGGCCGGGCTGCCGCCCGCGGTGCTGCGCGAGCGGGCCATCGCCGGCTCGCAGAGCGAGATGTCCGCGATCCTGGAACGCGCGATCGCGCGCGGCGAGATCAGCCCCGGCCGGCTCAGCCCGCGGATCCGCTCGCTGCCCGTGGACCTGGTCCGCCACGACCTGATCATGAACCAGCGGCCGGTTCCCGACGCGACCCTGGTCGAGATCGTGGACAAGATCTTCCTCCCCCTGGTCACTTCCAATTAAGCCGGGCAGTGTAGCGTCGTGCGCGCCGGGCGATGCATGTCGGTCAGCGCCATTTTCCGGGTAGGAGGCACAGCGTGGAGGCACGGGAAAAGGCACCGGAGGCGGGTGCGCTCGTCGCCTTCGGCATCACCGGCGACCTGGCCAGGAAGCAGACGTTTCTGGCCCTGTACCGGCTCGAGGCCGACAAGCACATGGCCAAAAAGGTGATCGGCGTCGCCAGGCAGGATTGGTCGACCGAGCAGCTGATCGAGCACGCCCGGCAGTCGATCGAGGAAACCGGCCAGCACATCGACGAGGCGGTGTTCAAGCGGCTCGCCAAGCGGATGTCGTACCTCAGCGGCGATTTCTCCGACGACGGCCTGTATCAGCGGCTGGCCAAGGAGCTGTCCGGCGTCGAGCACCCGCTGTTCTACCTGGAGACCCCGCCGAGCCTGTTCGCCGGGGTCGTCGACCACCTGGCCAAGGCCGGCCTCACCGAGGGCGCCAAGGTCGCCGTCGAGAAGCCGTTCGGCCACGACCTGGCCTCGGCGCGCGAGCTCAACGCGGACCTGAGCAAGCACCTGGCCGAGAACCAGATCCTGCGGGTCGACCACTTCCTCGGCAAGGAGCCGGTGCTCGACATCCAGTACATCCGGTTCGCCAACGAGCTGCTCGAGCCGGTGTGGAACCGCAGCTACGTGTCCTCCATACAGATCACGATGGCCGAGGACTTCGGGGTTGACGACCGGGGCAGCTTCTACGACCCGGTCGGCGCGCTGCGCGACGTGGTGCAGAACCACCTCATGCAGGTCCTGGCGCTGGTCGCGATGGAGCCGCCGGTCGGTTCCACCGCCGATGACCTGCGGGACAAGAAGGCCGAGGTGTTCCGCTCGATCCCGGACGCCAACCCGGACCAGTACGTGCGCGGCCAGTACGACGGCTACCTGGACGTGCCCGGGGTAGCCAAGGGATCGACCACCGAGACGTTCGCCGCGCTGCGGCTGGAGGTGAACAACTGGCGCTGGTCTGGCGTGCCGGTCTTCATGAGGGCGGGCAAGGCGCTGGCCACCCGGGTGACCGAGGTGCGCCTGGTGTTCCGCCGGCCGCCACCGCTGCAGTTCATCGGCAAGGTCACGAGCTGCGAGCCGAACCAGATCGTGCTGCGCATCGATCCGGAGTCCGGGCTGCGGACCGTGATCGCGTCAAAGGGGAGCGGGCAGCGTACCTGGCAGCCGGTGCACCTCGACATGATCTTCGCCCAGGAACTCGGCCCGGCGCTGGAGCCGTATGAGAGGCTGCTGCGCGACGCCATGGCCGGGGACGACCACCTGTTCACCCGGGAAGACGGCGTGGAGGAAACCTGGCGGATCGTGGAGCCGCTGATCGACAACCCGCCGCCGGTGCAGACGTACGCCAAGGGATCCTGGGGTCCCGACGAGGTCAACAGGCTGGTTCGCGGGTACGCCGAATGGCACATGCCCTGGCTGCCCAAGACCAATTCAGACGAGGGAGGACACGATGGCGGCCACTGAGATCAGGCAGCTTGGCATGGTGGGCCTGGGCCGGATGGGGGCCAACCTGGTCCGCAGGCTCATGCGCGACGGCCATCACTGCGTCGTCTACAACCGGACCCGCGCCCCTATCGAGCAGCTGGCCAGCGAGGGCGCGACCCCGACCTGGTCGGTCGACGAGTTCGTCGCCAAGCTCACCAAGCCGCGGTCGGCCTGGGTGATGGTGCCGGCGGGCGAGATCACCGGGCAGGTGATCGACGAGCTGGCCAAGCGCATGGAGCCGGGCGACATCATCATCGACGGCGGCAACTCCTACTACCGCGACGACATCGAGCGCAGCAAGCGGCTGGCCGACCGGGGCATCCGGCTGATCGACTGCGGGACCAGCGGGGGAGTCTGGGGCCTGGATCGCGGCTACTGCCTCATGATCGGCGGTGACGACGACGCGGTCGCGCACCTGGCTCCGCTGTTCGCCTCGATCGCGCCGGGGGTCGGCGCGGCCCCGCGCACACCGGGCCGCACCGGCGAGCCCGTCCCCGCCGAGCAGGGCTGGCTGCACTGCGGGTCCAACGGCGCCGGCCACTTCGTCAAGATGGTGCACAACGGGATCGAGTACGGCATGATGGCGTCCCTGGCCGAGGGGCTGAACGTGCTGCACAACGCCGATGTCGGCACCCGCAAGCAGGTGGACGACGCGGAGACCGCCCCGCTGGAGCACCCGGAGTACTACCAGTACGACATCGACACGACCGACGTGGCCGAGGTCTGGCGCCGGGGCAGCGTGATCGGCTCGTGGCTGCTCGACCTGCTGGCCCTCTCCCTGTACCAGTCGCCGGACCTGTCCAACTTCTCCGGGCGGGTCTCGGACTCCGGCGAGGGACGGTGGACGTCGATCGCCGCGATCGAGGAGGGCGTTCCCGCGCCGTCGCTCACCAACGCTCTGTACTCACGGTTCTCGTCCCGCGAGCTCGACCTGTTCGCCGACAAGGCGCTGTCCGCGATGCGCAAGCAGTTCGGCGGCCACAACGAGAAGCCGGCCAAAAAATAAGCCGGGAATAGCGCGGTTGGCGCCCATGTCGCGTGCGCAAACGCGGAGTTAGCATGACACGACTGGCCTGACGAGCTGGGAGTGTCGTGTGACTGCCGCCGAAGAGACGCTGGACCGCATCGAAACCTACGACCTCGCCGCACTCGGCCGGGCCGACATCGACGACGTGCTCGACTACGTGCACGTGCCAACCGCACGGCTGCCCGAATACCGCAGCCTGTATGACCGGTACCTCAGGCAGCGGTGGAACGTCAACGAGCTCGACTTCACGCCGGACAGGGTGGACTGGGCCGAGCGGATGACCGATGCCTCCCGCAACTCGTTCCTGTCGATCGCCTCCGGCTTCCACCACGGGGAGCGGCAGGTCGCCGTCGAGCTCGCGCCGCTGCTGTTCGGCGTCCCCGAGGACTACAAGATCTTCCTCACCAGCCACCTCGAGGACGAGGCGCGGCACACCGTGTTCTTCGACCGGTTCTACCGTGACGTCGTGGGCCTGGAAGGCGACGGGATCATGGCGGTGCTCGACGGGTCGTGGCCCTATATCCAGGAGACGTTCGTGGGGCCGTTCGGCCTGCTCGCCTACCTGACCGACGACCTGCGCCGGGATCCCTACAACAAGCACCTGCAGATGAAGTACGCGACCACGTACATCATCTGGATCGAGGGAGTCCTCGCCCTGTCGGTCATGAAGATCACCCTCAACTACGCCAGGGACTACAAGGTGCTGCCCACCTTCTACACGGGGTTCACCGCCACCTGCCGGGATGAGGCCCGGCACGTGCAGGCCGGCCTGCGGTACGTGCGGGAGCTGATCGCCGAGGACCCGGCCTACGTCAAGGACCTGCACGACACGCTGCGCACGCTGCTCACGATGAGCGCCGCCCGCTCGAGCTACATCGCCTACGAGCCGCTCGGCTGGGACGAGGACCGGGTCTCGGAGCTGTTCATGAACCAGCTGCACCGCAAGCTCGGCATGGTCGGGGTGTCGCTCCCGGCCGACATGGAGGACATGCTGTCGATGGCCAAGCCGACGCTGGCCGGCGGCTGAGATGAGCGTTTTCATGACCGCGCCGTGGGCGCAAGAATGCCAGGCGGTCTTCAACGCCTGGCCGGATGAGCAGCGGCAGGCCAGCAAGCTGCAGGACTTCTGGGACTGGATCAACATGATCCGGCCGTTCGTCACGGGCCGCCTGGCGCTCAGCGTGCGGGACATGCCGGACGGCGCTGTCGGCGACACCCTCACGCTCGACTTCGACGGCGGCAAGGTGACCGCGGCCTCGGTGCTCACCCGGGCCGAGGCCGAGCCCGGCGCGGTGTTCCTGCTCTGCGGCAGCTACGAGGACTGGCAGCAGATGCTGGCCGGCTACGACGTCGGCAAGATGGTGATGTACCGCAAGCTCATGCTCGAGAAGGGCGACACGCTGCAGTTCTTCACCGCGGCCTTCTACTGGACCGAGCTGCTTGCCGCGATTCAGTCGGTGCCAGCTGGATGAGGCCGTGGTTGCCGTCGGTGCGCCAGGGCCGCCCGGTGGCGTCGAGTTCGGCGACCGTGACCGGGTTCAGCCCGGTGACCACGTCGGACTTGAGCGTGCGCAGCGCCGCCACCGGCCCCGGGAAGTAGGCCGCCACGTCCGCGAACGGCGTCGTCGGCGGCCATGCCCGGTCGCCGACCAGGCGGCGGTAGTTGAGGTCGCCCTTGAGGATGGTCAGCGACGCCCGAGCGAACTCGCCCGCCAGGTCGGCCGGCATCTGCCGGTAGTCCCACGGCGCGCAGTAGAACTCGTGCGTGCCGAGGCGGAGCCTGCCGCCGGCCATCGCCGAATGGACCCGGCCGGCCGTGACCCGGGGGGTACCTTGCGTAACGGCCAGTCGCCTGAGGCAGGTAACGACGTCGGCGGTCACCGCGTCCGAGACGTAGTACGGACAGGGCTTGACGTGCACGGTGACGGTGCCGGCGAGGTCGTGGCGCAGCAGGTGGTCGACGAGGACCAGGTCGGCCAGCAGTTCCCGGCCCGCGTTGTCGGTGACCAGGATCACTGATGCGCCGGGTCCCAGCGCGGCCCACAGGCCGGCGCTGTCATCCGCGACCAGCCCGGCCGCAGCCGGGTCTGCCTGACCCGGCGCCGTGCCCATGCGGAACCCCAGGTCGGCCCGGTTGCCCCAGACCGAGGCCAGCAGCTTGGCCTGCCGCTGCTGGCCGGCGGGCAGCCGGTCCAGGTCGTCGAGGGCGGCCAGGTCCGGCTCCAGCGCGGGATCGGTGAGCTCGGCGGCCTTGAGGTACTCGAACGGGTCCACCCAGCGCCACGGACCCGGCCCGAAGAACCCGGTCGCGTCCAGCAGCCGCCGGTAGAAGTACGACTCCGACCAGAGGAACGGCGCGTCAAGCCAGGGCTTGCCGAAGTGGCCGGCGCCCCAGACCGACCAGGCCGCGTGGTCGTGGGCGTGCGGGCCGAGCGGCCGCATCACCTCAGACGAGATCTCCTCGAGCAGGCCGTCCAGCGCCCGTCGCTGCGGTGGCCCGAACGGATGCGCGTCCCGGATTCGGGCGACGAGGCGGGGGGTCCGGTCGTGCCATACCCCCCAGGCGAACCCGTTCGGGTCGTTGCTGCGGAGTTCCGGCGGCAGCACAGCGTCATGCTACGGCGCCGGGCGGTGTGTGACCCGGGGTGGCAGGACGCCCGCCGCTGCCGTTTACTTGAGGTCAGCGGGGCAGTAGACGATCATGCCGGTAACGCGAGGAGCCCATGTTGATGCTGCAGAGATTCATGCCCGGCTGCCTGCCATGACCGCGGACGCCGTCTTCACGTCCCGGCTGACCGGCCGCCCGCTGCTGGACAGCGAGGACATGCCTCTCGGCCGGGTCCGCGACGTGGTCATCCTGCCGGCCGCGGGCGGTGAGCCGCCCTGGGTGGTCGGGCTGGTGGTCAACGTGCAGCGGCGCGAGATCTTCGTCAACCTGGGCCGGGTCGCGGAGGTCTCGGTCGACGGCGTGCACCTGCGGGGCGGCACGGTCGACCTGCGCCGGTTCAGCCGCCGGACCGGCGAGATCCTGGCGTCCGAGCTCTACGGCAAGCGCGTGGCGGGCGGAACCGTGCTGGACGTAGGCATCGTCCCGTCCGAGCGCCGGCGCGCGGCGTGGGAGGTCTCGGTCCTGGCCATCGGCCCCGGCCGGATCCTGGGCTTGGGCGTGCGGCACAACAACACGACGATCGAACCGTGGGACAAGCATCCGGAGCTGTTCAAGGTGAGCGCTCTCGCCGAGCAGCTCGTCCAGCTCCGGGAGATGAACCCGACCGACCTCGCCAACGCGGTAGAGGCCTTGCCGGACACCAGGCGGCAGCAGCTCGCCGAGATGCTGCACGACGAGCAACTGGCCGACGTGCTCGAGGAACTGCCCGAGCAGGACCAGGTGCGGCTGCTGGCCAGCCTCGGGGTGGAACGCGGCGCCGACGTCGTGGAAGAGATGCAGCCCGACGACGCCGCCGACGTCCTCGGCGAGATGCCGGCCGAGCAGCGGGATCGGCTGCTGGCCGCGATGGAAGACGTGCAGGCCGACGACCTGCGCCGGCTGTTGCGCTACGACGCGACCACGGCCGGCGGCCTGATGACCTCGCAGCCGCTGGTCGTTTCGCCCGATACCCCGGTCGCCGAGGTGCTGGCGCAGACCCGCGACCCGAAGGTGCCCGCCACGTCGGCCGCGCAGGTCTACGTCTGCGAACCTCCCACCGAGACGCCGACCGGCCGCTACCTCGGCAACATCGGATTCCAGCAGTTGCTGCGCCTGCCGCCGGCCGCCAGAGTCGGCGAGTGCATCGACGACAGCGGGTTCATCCGGCCGGACCTTCCCGAGAAGGAGGTGGCCAGGCGCATGGCCGGCTACAACCTGATCGGTGTGGCCGTCTGCGACGAGGACGGCCGCCTGCTCGGCGCGATAACCGTCGACGACGTCCTGGACCGGATCCTGCCTGTCGGCTGGCGAAAGGGTGAGGCACATGAGGGTGCTGCCGCTGTCGATCCGCCCCGCTGACCGTTCCGACCTGAACTCGCCGCGGGGCACCGGGCCGCGCCTGGGCGCCCGGTACGACGCTGACGCGTTCGGCCGGGTGTCGGAGAGCGCCGCCAGGTTCCTGGGCACCGGCCGCTACCTGGTCGGCCAGAGCGCGGTCGTCTTCGTGTGGATCGTGCTCAACATCGTCGGCGGCATCAAGCACTGGGATCCGTACCCGTTCATCCTGCTGAACCTGGCGTTCTCGCTGCAGGCGGCCTATGCGGCCCCGCTGATCCTGCTGGCACAGAACCGCCAGGACGACCGGGACCGGGCCAGCATCGAGCGCGACCGGGAGGTTGCGGCCCGGACCCAGGCCGACACCGAGTTCCTGGCCAGGGAGCTCGCGGCGGTGCGCCTGACGCTCGCCGACGTGGTCACCACTCATGACCTCGATGACCGGCTCGGCCGCCTGGAGAAGCTCATCGCCGACCGGGCTTAGCTGGTCACGGCGAACGGTCAGCACGCTGAGGTCAGCGCCTTCCCTTGCCGCGGCGCCTCCTTAAATGATCTAGGAGCCTCGCGCGCAAATGCCGCCGGTAATCCTCCTAGATCTCCATGAACCCGCCTCATGCGGGTGGCAGGACGTCGATGTCGAACTCGTTGCCGTCGGGATCGTCCAGCCACCGGCCGCCGAGCGTTTCGATCTCGGCGGTGGCCGCGTCGAGGTCGTCGACGATCAGGTCGAGGTGCAGCCGATTCTTGCCGGACTTGCCCTCTGGCACCCGCTGGAACCCAACCGACGCCGGCATCATGCTCCGTTGCGCTGTTTGCTTTCCCGGTCAGAGGAGGTCAGCCAGCATGGCGGCGACGTGGAGCGTCATACTCGCGACTGATGTGTGCACGGCACGCGGCGGTTACCGTCGGTGTTGTGTCAGGTCATCATCTAGCCGAGCGGCCGCCCGTCCCACCTCCTGCCCGGTTCAGCGATCGGCAGTGGCTGGCCACCTGCGTGCTGGCCGCGTGTGCAGCATGGGCGGTGCTGGCGGTGATGATGGGGCCGCTTGCCCCGCAGCGAGGGCTGCGGCTCGTTTTCGCCCTCCTGGTGTGCGGCCCGGTCGTTCTGCAGCTGCGCCGCTGGCCACTGCCCGTGCTCGGGATCGCGACCGCCGTGTCCGGGCTGGTCGTTGCCTCGGGCTCGACCTCGCTGCCCCTCGCGCTGCTGCTCGGGGTGGCCAGCTATCTTGTCGCCTCCGGCCTGTCCAGGAAGGTGTCGATCTACGCGGCCCTGGCCGCCGCCGTGGCCCTGGGCGCAGCGCTCGGGTATGCGGCCTTCGCGGGCCGGACCGGAATGCTCGCCGCGGGGGCCGTGCTGGGCTTCGGGCCCCTGGTGGCGGGCTGGTTTGCCGGTGACACCGCCGCCACCCGACGGCGCTACCAGGCAGGGCTGGCCGAGCAGCAGGAGCGGGAGCGAGCGGCGGAGGCCGAACGCGCGCGCCAGGAGATCCGCGAGGAGCGGGTGCGGATCGCCCGCGAACTGCACGACGTCGTCGCTCACACTCTGGCGGTGATCACCGTTCAGGCCGGCGTCGGCCGCCGGCTGATGGCGAAGCACCCTGAGGAGGCGGGCCTCGCCCTCGACTCGATCGAGACCATCGGCCGGACCGCCCAGGACGAGCTGCGGGTGGTGCTCGGGCTGCTGCGCGACGAGAGCATCGGGCCGGCCGCCCTGGCACCGGCGCCGCGGCTGGTCGACGTCAAGGAGCTCGTCCACACCGTGCAGGCATCGGGCACCCCGGTGGAGCTGCGGACCTCGGGCGTCGACCGCCAGCTCTCCCCGGCGCTCGAGCTCTCGATCTACCGGGTCGTGCAGGAGGCGCTCACCAACGTCGTGAAGCATGCACCGGGAGCCAGCGCCACCGTCGACCTCGCCGTCTCAGACCAGGCGGTGCGCATCGAGGTCACCGACGACGGCGGAGAAGCCGGACGCCCTGACACCGCAGCCGACCCAGGTCAGGGCAACGGGATCGTCGGCATGCGCGAGCGGACCGGCGCGTTCGGCGGCTGGCTCGTCGCGGAGGCACTCGCCGGCCAGGGCTTTCACGTGCTCGCCGAGATCCCGCTCGACGGGGCCGGATGACCACCACCGTCCTGGTCGTCGACGATCAGGAGCTGCTCCGCACCGCGTTCTCGTCGCTGATCGACGCGGAGGATGACCTGGCCGTCGTCGGCCGGGCGGGCGACGGCCGCAGGGCGGTCGAGCTCGCGGCCGAGCTCGCGCCGGACGTGGTGGTCATGGACGTCCGGATGCCGGTCATGGACGGGATCGAGGCGACCAGGCAGATCACGGCGGGCCGCGACTCGGGAGCGCCCCGCGTGCTGATCCTGACAACGTTCGACCTCGACGAATACGTCTTCGAGGCGCTGCTCGCCGGAGCGAGCGGCTTCGCGCTGAAGAGCCGTCCGCTGGACGAGCTGCTGAGCGCGATCCGCACCGTCGCCGCGGGCGAGGCGCTGCTGGCGCCGAGCGTGACGCGCCGGCTCATCGCCCACTTCACCAGCCGCGCCAGGCCGCCGTCGAAGGGTCCCCGGGGCCTGGAGGAGCTCACCGAGCGAGAGCACGAGGTGCTGTCGCTGGTCGCCCACGGGCTGTCGAACGCCGAGCTCGCCGAGACACTCCACGTGAGCCTGCCCACGGCCAAGACCCACGTGAGCCGGATCCTGACCAAGCTCGGCGCGCGCGACCGGACCCAGCTCGTGATCCTCGCCTACGAATGCGGGCTGGTCGCCACGAGGTGAGCGCGCGCCGGCGTTCCCGTTGACGGCGGCAGTCATCCCCCGGAATGACCCGCAGCCGATCCTCGCGCACGACGACAGCGCGGGGGCCCGCCGGTCACGATTACCTGCCATGAACGCGAACCATGTGCTCGGTATGGCCCACTGGGCGGCGGTTGTCGCCGCGGGGCCGGGCGGAGGCATCCACATCGGGCTGATTCTTGTCGTGCTCCTCGTGCTCGGCGGGCTGGGCTTCGCCGTGACTCGCGGTCGCGGCGGCCAGCGCTCCGCCCAGCACGACGACCCCTGGATCCAGCGGGAACCAGGTCCGGCGCCGCCCTCGCCGGACCAGCCGGCCGCGCAGCCCGGGCCACCGCGTGATGCGAGCGTCGCGCCGGCCCGCGCCCGCCGCCCCGCCATCTCGTTTGATCGCCCGGCCGGAGGGTGGGCGGTCGAGACCCACGGGCTGACCAAGCGGTTCGGCAGCAACGTCGCGGTCAACGGCGTTGAGCTGCGCGTCCCGCGCGGGTACGCGTTCGGCTACCTCGGGCCGAACGGCGCGGGCAAGACCACGCTGATCCGCACCCTGCTCGGCCTGACCCGCGCCGACGGCGGCACGATGTCGCTGCTCGGAATCCCCGTCCCGGCCGACCGGAGCAGGGCGCTGGCCGGGGTCGGCGCGATCGTGGACGAGCCCCGGTTCCACCCCCACCTGACCGGGCGCGACAACCTCCGCCTGCTGGCAGCCGCGCGCGGCGGCGACGCGGCCGGGCGGATCGATCCGTCGCTCGAGCGGGTCGGGCTGACCGAGCGCGCCGACCACAAGGTCGCCTCGTACTCGATGGGCATGCGCCAGCGCCTCGGGGTGGCCTCCTGCCTGCTCGGCGACCCCAAGCTGCTGATCCTGGACGAGCCGATGAACGGGCTCGACCCGGCAGGCATGCACCAGATGCGGGAGATGATCGTGAGCCTGGCCGACGAGGGCCGGACCGTTGTGCTGTCGTCGCACCTGCTGGATGAGGTGGAGCGCACCTGCGACGCGGTCGCGATCGTGGACCGCGGGCGGGTGGTACGCCAGGGCCCGATCGACGAGCTCATCCGGGCCGCGGGCGCGGCATCGGTGCAGGTGGAGTGCACCGACCCGGCTCAGGCCGCACGGCTCATCGACGAGGCGGGGATCGCCGCCGGCACGTCGCTGACCGAGGCCGGGCTGACGATCGCCCTGCCCGCCGGGGCCTCGCGTGAACTGGTCGCCGACATAAACCGGCGGCTGGTCGGCGCGGGTATCTCCGTCTACGGCCTCCAGGAGGCCCGCGCCTCGCTGGAGGACTGGTTCCTGTCCGTGACCACCCGACTGGGAGAGCAACCGTGACCAGCCCCGCCGCGGCGCTGCCCACCTGGCCGCTGATCGCCACCAAGCATCTGGAACTGCGCAAGCGCCGCGGCCTGATGATCACGGTCGCGGTGATGACGATCGCGCCAACGGTCCTGATCCTCGGCCTCCGGCTGGCGTTCCACCTGTTTGACCCGGCCCACTACGGGCCGGCCGGAGCCCCCAACGTGTTCTCCGCCATCGCCAACCTGACAGCGGAACTCGGGTTTATCGTCGCCGCCGTGGTCGGCGCCGCGGCCGGGACCACGGACCTGAGCGACGGCGTGTTCCGCTACCTGGTGATCACAGGCCGGTCCCGGCTGGCGCTTTATCTCGCCCGCATCCCGGCCGGCCTGGCGATCGTGCTCCCGGCGGTTGCCATGGCGTTCGCCATGCTCTGCCTGGTGACGAGCTACGAGGGTGTCCCGAACCCGGCGACGGTCAGCGTGGGTAACGGCGTCTCTATCCCGGCGCACCTTGACCAGGCCCAGCTCCAGACCTGGGTCGCCGCCCATCCGCAGCAGGCGGCACAGGCGTTCCCGCCCACTGCCACTCCAGGCTCGGGCCCGGGGCGCCCGGCGAGTGCCAGCAGCGTCGCCACCGACTACACCGACTACACCTCGGCCGAGGACGTTCAGTTCAGTCCGGCGGCCAACGAGATGTTCAAGATCGGGCTGTGGCTCGAGCTCGAGATAGGGATAGGGTTCCTGGTCGGGCTCGGGCTGGGCTCGCTCACCGGGCAGCGCACGCTGGCGACGATCCTGCTGATCGGGCTCGAGATCATCGTGACCCCGATCCTGGCCCGCACCCCGATTCCCTACTTCCTGGACGGCCAGCGGCTCGACGTCGGCGTGGCGATGGACCAGCTTCGCCCCGCGGCGCTCGGGCCTGGCGGCAGCGGCAGCCCGGGCCCCGGCGGTGTGCTGTTCGGCGGGCGAGGAGCGCTCGGCATACCCCCAATGCCGACCTGGGCGATGATCTCGGTGATCGTCGGCTGGATCGTGGTCTGGTCGGTGGTCGGGGCGTGGCGGATGATGACCCGCGACGCCTGACTCAGCGCTCAGGTCGCCGCGTGCGCCTCGTGCTGGTGCCGCTGGTGGCTGGCCGAGCGGATCCGGAGGGCCATGCCGATCTCCGTGAACCCGAACACCAGCAGCCAGACGGCGACGATGATGTACAGGACCAGCAGCGATATCCCCGGGTACGCCAGCAGGATGAGCCCGGCGAAGATGCTCAGGATCCCCAGCACGCTCAACCAGACGCGGTGCGGGACCTCCTCCCGGTGGCCCAGCGCCGCGAACAGTTCAATCGCGCCGTTGACGACCCAGAAGATGCCCAGCAGCAGCGCCAGCGCGAGCAGGGTGATGAAGATGTGCCGCAGCGCGTAGAGGCCGATGATCAGTGACAGCACGCCGAGCAGGGCGTAGAGGATCCGGGTGCCCGCGGTCAGGTCGTGCCCGAATGCCGCCACGAACCTGAAGACGCCGAGCACGACCAGCTGGATGCCGAACAGGATCGCGATGACCAGCAGCGTCGGCCCGGGCCAGGCCAGCACGACGATGCCGGCGATGACAGTGATGATCCCAAAGGCCAAGGCCCAGCCCCAGTGCCGGCCGAGACGGCCGAGCATGTCGGCGGCGTCGGGCCGCAGCGGCTGCGTCATGGAAAGCCTCCTCGCGGTGCTCTGCCTCCCCAAGATGGGATATTCCCGGCTGATAGCCTCCCGCAACCACGACGTGCGGACTGCCGTTATCGGCGGCTCGGGTTCGCTCGGCTGTCGGTGCCGGCCCCTAGCATGTCCCACATGCGCCTGGCCCGATCCCGCGGGGATCCCGATGGCTGACGAGAGCGACGTGCGCCGCCTCGCGCTCGGCCTGCCGCACGTGGTCGAGATCGACAGCGACGGCTTCGACTTCCGGGTGGGCGGCAAGGGCTTCGTCTGGTCCTATCCCGAGCGCAGGCCGGGCAAGCCGCGGGTCATCCGCACCGACATCGCCGTGCTGTACGTGGGCGATGAAGCGGAGAAACAGGCTCTGCTGCTCGGCGAGCCCGAGCTGTTCTTCACGGCGCCCGGCTACGACGGCTGGCCGCTGGTGATGGTGCGGCTGGAAGCGGTCGGCGTCGACCGCCTGACCGAACTGGTCACCGACGCGTGGCGGATGCGAGCCCCGGGCCCGCTCACCGCTGACCTCGGCGAGCCCGGCAGGCCGGTCGGTTAAGCACTGATCCCCTTGAGGCCGGGCGGTCTTACCGGAACGCCATGGCGCACTCCCTTACCGGAACGCCATGGCGCACGCCCATATTGTTTGGTAACTTTCCTAAATAATGTGGATACCGCCCCGGGCGGGAGGTCGGCTATGAGACATGCGAGATCGGTGTGGCTGGCCCCGGCGGCGGCGCTGGCCACGACGGCGGCCCTGGCGACCGCCGTGCCAGCGGCGGCCGCATCCCAGGCCAAGCTCGACGCGCCGGTGGTCCGGGTCAACCAGGTCGGCTACACGCCGCAGAGCTCGAAGGTGGCCTTCGCCATGCTGCCCAGGCGGGTCAGCAGCGTCAGCTTCGAGGTGATCGGCAGCCACGGCGTGGTGTACCGGGGCCGGTCCGCCGACGACGTCGGGCGGTGGAACACGAACTACCGCGCGGTCTACCAGCTGAACTTCTCGGCGCTGTGGCGCTTCGGCAGCTACCGGGTCGAGCTCCTCGGGTCGGCCCCCGCGCAGTCCCCGCCGTTCCGGATCGCCTCGTCGGCCGCGCTCTACCACCAGCTCGTGCTCAACGC
The DNA here is from genome assembly GCA_030041195.1 of Streptosporangiaceae bacterium. The sequence continues at coordinate 18,982 of JASHOI010000373.1, forward strand.
GGTGCGCTACTACACCTCCGAGCGCGACGGCGGCGACGTCGTGTCGTCGGTCCTGGACCGCAAGCCGGCCAACCTCACCGACCGCCGTGCCTATGTCTACAAAGACCCGCGCTACGACGACAACGACAACCTGCTCGGCAAGCTGACCCGGATCGGCGGGCCGGTCAACGTGTCCGGGGGCTGGTTCGACGCCGGCGGCGGCTACGAGAAGTTCGGCTACACGGCAAGCTACGCCGACGGGCTGATGCTGGTCGCCGCGCGTGACTTCCCCGGCGAGTACCGCACGCTGCTGCCCGAGGCCGACTTCGGCCTCAGCTGGCTGCAAAAGCTGTGGAACCCGGTCAAGAAGGTGCTGTACATCCAGGTCGGCATCGGCAACGGCAACGCCAGCAACACGATCCAGGGCGACTACAACTTCTGGTTCCTGCCGCAGCAGGAGGACCGCATGGACGTCGAGCCCGGCGGCAACCCCGGGCCGTCCGCCTACTACGTCAAGTACCGGCCGGTGTTCGAGGCCGCGGCGCCGGGCAAGGCGATTGACCCGGACTTTGCCGGCCGGTTCGCCGCCGACTTCGCGCTCGGCGCCCAGCTCGACGCGCGGACCGACCGGGCCAGCGCCGAGCACCTGCTCTCGCTGGCGCGCGGGATCTACGCGATGGCCAAGACCACCGACGTGGGCCAGATCATCACCACGTTCCCGTACGACTACTACCCGGGCACCGAGTGGAAGAGCGACATGCTCTGGGGGGCCGCTGAGATCGCCCTGGCCGACGAGGCGCTCGGCGCACCCGCCTGGCAGCTGCACAACGACCTGGAGGTCGCGGCGTACTGGGCGAACGAGTACATCGCGCAGGGCCACCCGGTGGGCGGCGACACGCTGAATCTGTACGACAACGGCGCGATCGCCGAGGCCGAGCTGCTCCAGGCCATGCGGCAGGCACCGTTCCCGCCGGTCATCGCCCCGGACGCGCTGCTCAACGACCTCGCCGCGCAGCTCAGGGTCGGCGAGAGCTGGGCCAAGGGCGACCCGTTCGAGCTCGGCACCGACCTTGGGCCCAGCGACGCCACGCCGCACGCGTTCGGCCTGTACATCACCAACGCGCTCTACCAGCGGTACGGCGGCTCGGACGCCTACCAGGCGTTCGCGCAGCAGCAGCTGAACTTCGCGCTCGGCGCGAACGCGTGGGGCAGCTCGTTCGTGGTCGGGGCCGGCGACACGTTCCCGCACTGCATGCAGAGCGAGATCGCGAACCTGGCCGGCTCGCTGACCGGGAACGGCGACATCCAGCTCGGCGCCACGGTCGACGGCCCGAGCAGCCCGGCCAACTTCGTCGGCCTCGGCACCGTCACCGGGATGAAGGCCTGCAGCGCTGGCAACTACAAGCCGTTTGACACAGCCGCCGCCGGCTACGAGGACAACGTGGTCAGCTGGCCGTCGGTCGAGCCCGCCGACGACTACACCGCGGCCTCGCTGCTGGCGTTCGCGCTCGGTGCCGGCGGCGCCGGCCGGTGAGCCGCCCGGGCGGGCGGTGAATGTACCATCCGAGGGCCATGGCGGGTGACCTTGCGCCACTCCAGTCACAGGCTTGCGTTCGTACGGGAGTTATCGATGTACCGATGGGCTCAATAGAGCCGGCCTAATGGTTCATCGATGGCGTGGCCGGGCCGGCTACGTCGATGACCGGCGCGATTCTGGTCGGCGAACGGCGCGTCCGGATCGGCGGAGATCTGCGGCCCGCGCAGGGCAACACACACGCTGCGCCCCGCCGGTCACATCGGCCTCGTTCGTTACTTCAGTCACAGGGTGGTGTTCCCACGTACGTTGTGAAGATCATCGGCGGGTGAGGCGGGTCGCGACCGACCCTTAGTTGGGGTCAGCCCGACGACGTTGATCGGGGCGGGCTCTCCCGCCGCCTCTTGCGGAAGAGCTGTCGGCCAGCGAGGCGATGGCCTCCGCGGTAGAAGGCGACCTGGTCAACTTCAACGGGCAGAACTTCGGCCGGGAAACGTCGGACGTCTCTGTCGGGTATCAGGTTCAGCGCAATACCGTCGGCAGCTACCGCTCGGTCAGCTTCACCGGCCTGGAGGGCACGTTCAGGCCGCGGGCGGCGGCGAGCGCAGTGGAGAGCGGCCTCGACTTCGGGCAGCACTACGCCGTTCACAAGCGTGCCTCCGGGCCCACACGGCGGCGTCATGGCGTGCGGAGGTGAGTACCCCGATAGCGAGGACTGCGTGTGGGCCACGCGAACGACGCTGTGCGTCATCATGATCATTGATACGACGCGGGAACTCGTGGGCTCCCGTATCGCCGCTAACGCGGTCCGAATCCGTGACGTCCTGGAGGTTCCGTCCTGACGGTCCCGGGCGTGCGCAGCATTCCCCGCCGTACCGCGTCGATCAGGTAGGGCCGCAGCCGGGCCGCCGGGACGATCGTGTCGACCGAGCCCACGCTGCGGGCGCGCTCGATGCTGTGCACGTTGTCGAACTCGTCGGCGACCTGGCCGAGCTTCTCCGCGTGGACCGTGGCCCGGACCGAAGCCAGCCTGGCGCGCAGCCGGGCAGCGTCAGCGTCCGAGCCGCCCGCGGCGGCCTCCGCGAGTTCGTCTTGCAGGCGGGCCACCCGGGGGTCGGCAGCGGTGCGCTTGTTGACCTCGGCGGCGAGCACCACCGCCGCGGCGGGCGCGCCGCCGATGACCGACGCGTAGGAGCCTTCGACCGCGGCGATCTCCATGTTGTCGTTCAGCGTCTCTGAGAACACCACGAACGCGCCGCCGTGATAGCGGGACACCACGCAGAACACGATCGGGCCGTCGAAGTTGACCACCGCGCGGCCGATCTCGGCGCCGTACTCAAGCTGCAGCCGGCGCATGGACTCGGGGGAGCCGTCAAAGCCCGACAGGTTGGCCAGCACCACGAGCGGGCGGTTCCCGCTGGCCGCGTTGATCGCCCGGGCCATCTTCTTGGACGAGCGCGGGAACAGCGTGCCCGCCGTCCACTGGGACGGGCCGTCGACCGGGAACGGCCCGCGCCGGGGCAGCGGACGCGACTCGATGCCGATCAGCGTGACCGGCTGGCCGCCCAGGTGCGCGTCGAGCACCACGACCGACTCCGCATCGTGCATGTCGGGCCAGCGCTCGAGCGGGGGATGGTCGGCGTCGGCCACGCCGCGCAGCAGCGACCGCACGTCGAACGGCCGCTTGCGGTCACCGTTGACCGCGGGGTCGAAGATCTCGCCGAGCACGGTGAAGTCGCAGCCCGGCCCGGCGTGCGGCGACGCGGAGATGTCCCGGTCGGCCGGGTCGGCGGTCGGGGCCGGGCGCGGGAACCGCTCGCCCGGCGCGACGTAGGTGTGCTCGTAGTGGGCGAGCAGCACATCGACCGCGCCGGAGAGGTCCGGCGCCCAGTACTGGGCCTGGCCGTTCGGGCCCATGATCCGGTCGTAGCCGCCGATGCCGAAGTTGTCGTCGGCGGACACCCCGCCGGAGTAGTCCAGCGACTGCTTGCCGGTGAGCACCATCGCCGAGTCCGGGGTCATGATCAGGATGCCCTTGGTGTGCATGAGCATCGTGGCCTCGGCGTTCCAGTACGGCTGGGCGCCGACGTTGATGCCGGCCACCACGATGTTGACCTCACCGCCGTCCTGGGTGAACTCGATCAGGCCGCGCAGCACCCGCGAGATCCAGTCCATGGCTTCCGTTCCGGAATCCATGGCGATCTTCGCGCCCGCGGAGAGTGCGAACCACTCCACCGGGGCGTGCAGCCGCCGGGCCAGGTCCAGGGCGGCGAGCACCCGGCGGCATTCCGGCTCGGCCAGCGCGCCCAGCGCGCGGGTCGGGTCGCCCAGCAGCACCACCCGGCGGATCCCCTCCGGGTACCGCCGCGTGGCCACGGTGACGACCCCGAGCACCACGTTCGCGGTGTTCGACCCCGGTGCCCGGCCGACCGGCACCGGGGCGCCCGCCTCGTCCAGGTCGTACTCGGTGAACGTGCCCGGCGCCCCGTCCCGCTCGGGGGAGCGGATGATCATCGGGATCAGCTCGTACGGGTACACCGCGCCGCGGCGGCGGGCCCGGATCACCTTCTGTGTGTACGAGTCCATCTCGCTGAGCGGCCACGCCGGAGGATCGGTGATGCGCACGGTCAGCCCGGCGCCCGGCGGCCGGGACATCCGCAGCATCAGCTCGCGCGGCTGTGCGTCCGGTGCCGCCGGGTCGGCCAGCCGGAACTGCACCACGACCTGCTCCAGGCCGAGCGCGGCCGTGCGCGGCGCGAACGACCCGACGATCGGGTCGAGGTCGGTGACCGGGACGTCCACCACCGGCCAGATGTACAGCTGCACCCGGTTCCAGTCCAGCTTGGCCAGGGCGCGGTCGGCGGAGCGGGCCGCGCGCAGGCTGTCCAGGCAGGCGTCGAGCGTGCGCTCGATCTGCGGTACGCCGCGGATCCGGCCCTCCTCGTCGCGCAGGATCGTCAGGTCGCGGACGTCGGCCAGCGCGATCAGCCGCTGGTCGTCGGGGACCTGACGGCCCTGCACGCGGAACAGGTGCACGTCGGTGCCGGCCGGCAGCCGGGTGAGCTCGAACGCCGACAGCCGCCACAGGCCCAGCCGCTCGGCGACCATCGGGTGCAGGCCGCGCTGGGTCCGGTCCTCGGCCGCCGCGCCGGTCTCCGGGTCGCCGCCGAACGTGAACCAGGTCGGCTCGTCCCGGTCCATCCCCTCGGGCTGGCGCACGGCGACCGCCACCCTGCGGACCGCGCGCGGGATGGCCCCGATCTTGTCGCGGATCCGCGCCGCCCGGGCGCCCGGGCCGCCGCTCTCGTCCTCGGAGGTCTCGGAGGTGACGTACAGATCGATCAGCACGGCGGTGTCGGCCGGCAGCGAGTCCACGAGCTGGCGCAGGTCGGTGCCGGCGGTGCTGTCCACGCGCCGGGCCACGGTCGCGATGACCATGTACTTCTGGCCGTCGTGGTCGTACCGCGCGGTCAGCACCGGGCGCCCGCCCCGCTCGAACAGCCGGACCTGCCGCAGCGACCTGATCTGGTAGTACCGCCTGGTCATCACCTCGAGCATCACCGTGTGGTGCCGTTCCGCGAACACGCCGAGGATCGGCTCGCCGGAGCCGACGATGGCGTCGATCTGGGCCGCCCTGGCCTCGGGATCGGGGGAGAGGCGGTCGAGTTCCGCGCGGACCTGCTGCCGCGCCCTGGCGCGTTCCTGTGCGATCAGCGGGGCGCTGAAGCAGCGGTACCGAACCTGCCGGGCCAGGTCGCCGATGGCCGGGTGGCGCAGCTGGGTGGCCGATACGAGCTGGTCGATGACCCGCCCGTAACCGTCGCGGGCATCGTCGGGCAGCGACCCCGGGTCGCGCAGCCGCCACCGCAGCAGCTCCGACACCACCGGCACGCCCGCCGCCGCGCGGCGGTGGGCCAGGAACATCTGGTAGAGAGCGGGCTCCAGCCCGGGTGTCGGCTCCAGGTCCGCCACCCCGTAGTGGGCCAGCGCCCGGCGCAGCCTGATCCGGAACGACTCGGGCAGGTTCTCGGTGTCGGCGTCCCTCGAGCGCAGGTAGGCGTAGAAGTACTCCTGCGGGTTTCGCGCGGCGGCGTCGGCCGCGGCCTCCTCGTCGGGGTCGGCCTCGTCGGTCACCCGGCGGTTGCGGGACAGCGCGCTCAGGTCGGCGAAGATCTGCAGGATCTCGGTCTCCCCGGCGAGCAGCCGGGGGTCGTCGGCGGGCAGGGCGGCGCGCGCCGCCGACAGGTCCCGCAGGAACTGGCCCGCCTCGCGCTCGCCGACGTCGAAGCCGAGTACCAGCGAGCGCAGGGCCGTCAGCGCGTCGGCCGCCGCCACCGCCGGGGCCTGGTCGGCCACGGCCGCGCTCGCCAGCGCGCTCAGGTCGGCCCGCTGGCCCGCTTCCGGCTGCGCATCAGAGCCAGGCTGGTCCGGGTCTGGCTCGATGCGGACCAGCTTCGTCCCGGCCTCGACCTGCGTGTTGACGTCGGCGAGGACCTCGGCCACCCGTCCCGAAGCCGGGGCATGCAGCGCAGTTTCCAGCTTCATGCTCTCCACGACCGCGACGACGTCGCCCTCGGCAACCCGATCGCCGGCCTGGACCGGGATCGCGACCACCATGGCGGCCGCCGGGGCGCGGACCAGGCCGGCCTCGCCGCCGGACAGCCGGTGCACCGCGCCGTCGACCTCGATCAGGTAGTCCGTGCCCTGGGCCACCGACAGCACGGTGAAGGCGCGGCCGCCCACCCGGAGCACCCGCTCGAACCGGCCGGGACGGTCGACGTCGACGTCCACCGTGACCCCGTCGAGTTCCACCCGGTAGCGGGCGGCGCGGCACCGGGATACCCGCAGCCGGTAGCCGCGGCGGCCCACCCGGACGTCGGCCTGGTGCCAGGTCTCGTTGCTGACCTCAGGGCGCCCGCGCTCGGCCGACGCGAACAGGCGGCGCTGCTGGCGGTGCTCGTGGGCGTCGTAGGCCTCCACGGCGGTGGCCAGCAGGGCCACATCGAGCCGCCGCGGCGGCGTGTAGCCGTCCGCCATCATCGTGTCCAGCCAGGTCGTGTCGACCTCGCCGCCGACAAAGGCCGGCCGGTCGAGCATGTCGAGCAGGAAGGCCTTGTTCGTGGTGCCGCCGCGGATCACCGTGGCCGTCTGCCTGATCGCGCGCGACAGGCGGGCTCGCGCCTCGCCGCGGTCCCGTCCCCAGGCGATCACCTTGGCGATCATGGAGTCGAACTCCGGCGGGATGACGTCGCCGGCCGCCACGCCGGTGTCCACCCGGATGCCGGGGCCGGTTGGCAGCGCCAGGTGCTCGATCAGGCCCGGCGCGGGCGCGAACCCGCGGTCCGGGTCCTCGGCGGTGAGCCGGGCCTCGATCGCGTGCCCGCTGACCGGCGGCGGCCCGTCCGCGAGGTCCGCGAGCAGGCCGCCCGCGGCGATGTGCAGCTGCAGCTTGACGATGTCGATGCCGGTGGTCACCTCGGTGACCGGGTGCTCGACCTGCAGCCGGGTGTTGACCTCAAGGAACGACAGCAGCCGCTCCCGGGGCTGGTAGAGGAACTCCACGGTCCCGGCGTTCACGTAGCCAGCGGCCCGGGCCAGTTCCGCGGCCTTCTCCCTGAGCAGCTGCTCGCGGGCGGGATCCAGCGCCGTTGAGGCGGATTCCTCGATCACCTTCTGGTTCCGCCGCTGCACGCTGCAGTCCCGGACGCCCAGCGTCCACACGGCGCCGTCGGCGTCGGCCACGATCTGCACCTCGACATGCCGGCCGCCGCGAATCGCCCGCTCGAGGAACACCGTGGCGTCGCCGGCGGTCCTGGCCGCTTCCGAGCTCGCGCGCTCGAACGCCGCGTCGAGCTGCTCGGGCGACTCGACCAGCCGGATGCCGCGCCCGCCGCCGCCGGCGGTCGCCTTCACCATCAGCGGATAGCCGATCTTCTCGGCCTGTGCCCGGGCCTGCTCCAGGTCCGCCACGGGGCCGCCGCTCCACGGCGCGAGCGGGACACCGACCTGCTCGGCGAGCCGCTTGGATTCGATCTTGTCACCGAGTATGCGCATGACCTCGGCCGACGGGCCGATAAAGATGATGCCCAGCCGGTCGCACAGCTCGGCGAACTCGGCCTTTTCCGAGACGAATCCCCAGCCCGGCCACACCGCGTCGGCCCGGCACTCGCGCAACGCGCGCTCCAGCTCGGCGTAATCGAGATAGGGGCTGGACCCGAACCCGGCGGCGTCCGGCTCGGCCGGGCCGATCAGCACCGCCTCGTCGGCCTCGCGGACGAACATCGCGTGCCGGTCGGCCGCGGTGTACACGGCGATCAGCCTCAGCGACGGGCGCCCTTCGGCGTTCCACTCCCGGGCCGCGTTGATCAGCCGCATGGCCGGTTCGCCCCGGTTGACGATCGCGACACGCTGAAAGCTCGCTGCCGACACGTTGCCTATCCTTCCCACGCGGTCGCTCATGATAAGGCCTTTTGCCCTCCCGCTACCCGAATGCCCAACTACAACGCGGCCCGCGGCCGTGATGAGATGGGCTGATGAAGGTTCGGATCGGGATCTCACTGGGCGCGGCCGGGGTCCCCGCCGAGTTCACCGCCGCGGTAGACCGCCTTGAACGCGACGGCGTCGACTCGCTATGGCTGCCCGAGATGGTGTACGGACCGCTGGTGGATCCGTTCATCGGGATGGCGCACGCGCTATCAAGAACGGTGCGGCTGAAGGTGGGCACCGGCGTGTCGGTTCTGCCGGGGCGGAACCCCGTGCTGGTCGCCAAGCAGCTCGCCTCGCTGGCCGGCCTGGCGCCCGGGCGGGTGCTGCCGGTGTTCGGCCTGCGGCCGGCCCGGCCGGCCGAGCGGGCCCTGTTTCCGGTGCCGGGACCCCGCGACGAGGTGTTCGATGAGTCCCTGCAGTTGCTGCGGCTGCTGCTGACCCAGGACACCGTGTCCTTCAGCGGCAGGTTCTTCACGGTCGACCGGGCGAGCGTGGGCCCGCTGCCGGCCAAGCCGCTGGACATCTGGCTGGGCGGCTCGGCGCCCGGGGCGCTGCGCCGGGTGGGCCGGCTCGGCGACGGCTGGCTGGC